>NZ_JAWOUJ010000007.1:0-202467 GCF_033339315.1 Vibrio sp. 661
GCCGCCAGCGTTCAATCTGAGCCATGATCAAACTCTTCAATTTAAGATTTTGTTCGGCTCAATGAATACTGAACATTCCTTTCGCTAATAAATAGCAGAAGTAATGTTTGAATTGACTGTGCTGAATCTTTCGATTCAATGGTCACTTCGTATCATTGAAACCTAATTTGAAGCCTAAGCTTCTAATTGGATTATCATCAACGAGTGCCCACACAGATTGATAGGTCTATATTTTTAAAGAGCACACTTCGAAGTTCTCTTCAAAGTGGACGGCTATTTTAGCTAGATAACTTATCGTGTCAAACACTTTTTTAAGTTATTTATCTGCGAGTTAATTTTAACTCACTAACCGTAGTTGTTTAGGTTCCGCTTCACTTGCTTTCCCGTGACAACGGAGGCGCATTATAGGGAGTTCATTAAAGAACACAAGTGCATTTTTTAAAAAAACTCACCTTTTTAGTTTATTCGTATAGAAAACAGACAAAAGACTCTAAAAAACTATAGAAAAGGGGCCAAACGGCCCCTTTAGTGTGATTTTTATCTCAATTTTACTGTATCCATACAATTATTGATGAGCACAAATTTGGTCATTAGTAACAATTAGCTGCACTGTCTTGTCTGGAACGATTTCACCAGAAAGAATTGATTTGGCTAACGGGTTCTCGACATTCTGCTGAATTGCACGTTTTAAAGGACGCGCACCATACACAGGATCGAAACCAACTTGAGCGATCAAGTCGAGTGCTTTGTCGGAAACTTCTAGTTGATAGCCTTTCTCCTCTAGTCGTTTCGCCAAACGTTCCAATTGAATAGAAGCAATGGACTTAATGTGCTCTTGACCAAGTGGATGGAACACCACGATTTCGTCAACACGGTTCAAGAACTCTGGGCGGAAGTGTTTGCTAACCACATCCATCACTTCACTCTTGATACCTTGATAGTCTAATGTTGCGAAATTCTCTTGGATACGAGATGAACCCAAGTTAGATGTCATGATCACAACCGTATTACGGAAGTCAACAGTACGACCTTGACCATCCGTTAAACGCCCATCATCGAGAACTTGCAGCAGAATGTTAAATACATCCGGATGCGCTTTCTCTACTTCGTCTAACAAAATTACCGAATACGGCTTGCGACGAACCGCTTCAGTTAAGTAACCACCCTCTTCATATCCGACATAGCCTGGAGGCGCACCCACCAATCTTGCCACTGAGTGTTTCTCCATGAACTCAGACATATCGATACGGACCATCGCATCTTCACTGTCGAACATAAAGCTCGCAAGTGTCTTACAAAGCTCTGTTTTACCCACACCAGTTGGACCTAAGAATAAGAAGGAGCCAATTGGTCGGTTTGGATCAGAAAGCCCAGCTCGACTACGACGAATGGCATTCGATACAACAGAGACCGCTTCGCTTTGCCCTACCACACGATTATGCAGCACGTCTTCCATACGAAGTAGTTTCTCTTTTTCCGCTTCTAGCATCTTGGATACCGGAATGCCGGTTTGCTTAGAAAGTACTTCTGCAATCTCGTTGTCGGTTACTTTATTACGCAATAGCGTCATTTCCTGCATTTCAGCTTGGGTTGCAAGATCTAACTGCTTCTCAAGTTCAGGAATACGACCATATTGAAGCTCCGACATACGGTTTAGATCGCCAGCACGGCGAGCAAACTCCATGTCCATACGAGCTTGTTCAAGCTCAGACTTAATATGTTGAGTGCCAGAAAGAGCTGCTTTTTCTGTATTCCAAACCTCTTCTAGTTCAGCGTACTCACGTTCTTTTTCATTGAGTTCTTCATTAAGCGCTTTCAAACGCTTTTCACTCGCTTCATCGTGCTCGTTACTTAGTGCTTGTTGCTCAATTTTGAGTTGGATGATTTTACGCTCAAGCTTATCCAAGGACTCTGGCTTAGAGTCAATTTGTAAACGAATGCTTGAAGCCGCTTCGTCAATCAAGTCAATCGCTTTATCCGGCAACTGACGGTCGGAGACATAGCGATGTGACAAACTCGCCGCAGCAACAATCGCTGGGTCGGTAATTTCGACGTGATGATGAAGCTCATAACGCTCCTTCAAGCCACGTAAAATCGCCACGGTATCCTCAACGGTCGGCTCATCCACCAGCACTTTTTGGAAACGACGTTCTAATGCTGCATCTTTTTCGATGTACTGACGATATTCATCCAATGTTGTTGCGCCAACACAGTGCAGCTCACCACGAGCTAATGCCGGTTTTAGCATGTTGCCCGCATCCATTGAGCCTTCACCTTTACCAGCACCGACCATAGTGTGTAGTTCATCAATGAAGAGGATGACGTTGCCTTCTTCTTTAGCAAGTTCATTCAATACTGATTTTAAACGCTCTTCAAATTCCCCACGGTATTTCGCGCCAGCAACCAGTGCGCCCATATCCAGTGATAGCACACGGCGACCACGCAGACCTTCAGGTACTTCATTGTTAACTATGCGCTGCGCTAAGCCTTCAACAATTGCTGTCTTACCTACGCCTGGTTCACCGATAATCACAGGGTTGTTTTTAGTACGACGCTGCAATACCTGGATAGTACGACGGATTTCATCATCACGGCCGATAACCGGATCCAATTTACCTTGCTCTGCACGTTCGGTAAGGTCTATGGTGAACTTTTCCAATGCTTGACGAAGCTCTTCTGCATTCGGATCATTGACCTTTTGACCACCTCTGATCTTTTCGATTGCCTGGCTGACTTTTTGCTCTGTTAAGCCGATCTCTTTGAGCAATTGCCCCAATGGTCCGCGATCTTCTAAAGCGGCAAGCAGGAAGACTTCAGACGAGATATAGGAGTCTTGACGCTTTTGCGCCACTTTGTCACACAGGTTAAACAATGTGCCCATCGAGCTAGAGAGCTGAACATCCCCACCGATGCCACTGACTTTTGGTAATCGATCTAACATTTCACTCAATTTAGAGCGTAAATGCGTTACGTCCACATCCAGCATAGTAAGCAATGGACGAATTGGACTGCCATTTTGATCAAGCAAAGCCACCATGAGGTGAACTGGCTCGATATATTGATGATCGCGCCCTAACGCTAGTGATTGAGCATCAGAGATAGCGATTTGAAACTTACTTGTGAATCGATCAAGACGCATATCTACCTTCCTAACCTCAACTAAAGGAAATTCTTTTGACAGTTAGAAAGATGGATACTCGGGTGGGGAATTTCAAGGGAGTGAATGAATAAAGATAGCTTTGCAAAAATAGTAGTATGCATCTTAGCACTTTGGTGCTTATAGCTAGTCTTCGATCCAAATAAAGGTTGCTTGTCGACCAGTCTTACCATCACGGCGATAAGAGTAAAAAGAGGCTTTATCTTGGTAAGTACAAAGTCCAGAATCAAACACTTGTGTCACACCAGCCCGGTTTAGACGTTGCGTTGCCAGCACCGACATGTCAGCAAACCATTTACCGTCGATATCGCGTGGAGCAAATGCTTGATTCGCCTGTGAATCAAAATCAACAAAAGCTTGCAGAACATCTTCACCCACTTCGAAGGCTTGAGGGCCAATGGCGGGGCCAAGCCACGCTATCACTTCACCAGAAAACAACGCTAACGCATTTTCGACAATGCCATTTGCTAAGCCGCGCCAACCTGCGTGAACAGCGGCTACTTGCGTACCTTGTGTATTAGTCAATAATACAGGTAAACAATCGGCGGTCATCGCTGAACAAACAACATGGCTTGAAGAAGTAAATACACCATCCGCATCAAGCACCTGTGTTGTTGGTTCATTTGCTTGAGCCACAACGGTTGAATGCGTTTGGTTTAACCAGATTGGCGCATTTGGCATGCTTGCCTGTTGCGCCAACCAAGCTCGGTTCTTCTCTACTAAAGACAAATCATCCCCAACGTGAGTACCTAAATTTAGCCCTTGGTAAGGGCCTGTCGAAAATCCGCCTATGCGTGTTGAGGCGAAAGCTTTGACATTTTTAGGCGCTGGCCAGTTCGGAATGATCGTCTTCATATTAGAATTCTTCCGGTAAGCCGTGCTCTTCTGTATCTTGACGAAGCGCTTCAGTCATCACAACCATGTCATCAGGCACTGGAGCATGAAACTCAAGAACTTCGCCCGTAATTGGGTGCTCAAAGCGCAGCATTACTGCGTGCAATGCTTGGCGATCGAAGCCCCGGATCATTGCCGTTAGCTCTTCAGACGCACCTGTCGGGATGCGAGCACGTCCACCATATGCAATATCACCGAGCAGCGGATGCTGAAGATAAGACATGTGCACACGAATCTGGTGCGTACGACCCGTTTCTAGACGCAAACGAATACGCGTGTGTTCGCGGAAGCGTTCAGCAACACGGTAGTGCGTTACTGCTGGTTTGCCCATTGGTGCCACCGCCATAAGCGTGCGCTTAGTAGAGTGACGACCAATAGGTTGATCCACTTTACCGCCCGCAGTCATACGACCAATAGCGATCGCTTCGTACTCACGAGTAATATTACGTTTTTGCAGTGCGCGAACCAGACGAGTTTGTGCAGGAACGGTTTTCGCCACCACCATCAAACCCGTTGTGTCTTTATCCAAACGGTGCACGATACCTGCACGAGGTACTTCTGCAATATCAGGGTAATGATGCAACAACGCATTAAGTACAGTGCCATCAGGCGTACCAGCGCCCGGATGAACCACAAAGTCACGAGGTTTGTTGATAACGATAATATCTTCATCTTCATAGACAATATCTAGCGGGATATCTTGCGCTTCCCAGCGTTCTTCATCTTCTAACTCGGCTTGCAATGTAATTTCCTCGCCACCCATTACTTTGGTACGAGGTTTAGTGACAACTTCACCATCAACTTGAACTTTCCCATCAAGCAGCCACTCTTTTAGGCGCGAGCGAGAGAAGTCCGCGAATAATTCGGCGATAGCTTGGTCTAAACGTTGACCTAACTGGCTATCTTTTACGGTATTTGTTAATACAATCTGCTGAGCCATATCGAACTTTTTTAAAAACTGTGAGACTAATGCTCACGACTGTGAAAAAATAGACTATTACGTCATTGTATCTGTTACTGGAAAGAAAGTAACGGCAGCTTAAGAAATATTTAGATTCAAGGAACAGACTCCTGATATGAAACGTCAGACTTTAACAGGCCTTTTAGCGGTATCCCTTCTGTTTGGATGTGCAAGCAAAGAAGAAATCGTTCCTGATGTGCCGCCTTCGGAACTGTATGCAGACGCACAGATTTCTCTTCAAAGTGGTAATTGGCTTTCTGCAATTGAGAAACTGGAAGCATTAGACTCACGTTACCCATTCGGTGCCTACTCTGAACAGGTGCAGCTTGACCTAATCTATGCGTACTACAAAAACGACGACCTTGCTTTGGGCTTGGCAACCATTTCTCGCTTTATGCGTTTAAACCCAACCCATGAAAAGATGGATTGGGTGCTGTACATGCGAGGTCTAAGCCACATGGCGCAAGATCGTAACTTTATGCATGATTTATTCAGCGTAGATCGAAGCGATCGCGATCCTGAACCGGTAAAAAAAGCGTTTGATGACTTCAAAAAACTACTTCAACGTTACCCGAATAGCCCATATGCAGAAGATTCACAAAAACGTATGGTCGCGCTGAAAAACCGTCTAGCGAACTATGATTTAGCGACTGCTGACTTCTACCTTCGCCGTGAAGCTTGGGTCGCTGCTATTAATCGCAGCCAAGAGCTACAAAAAGCGTATCCAGACACAGAAGCTGCACGTAAGTCACTGACTATCCAGCTAGAGGCCTACAAGCAACTTGGTTTGGAAGACGCCGTAGCAAGAACTGAAAAGCTTATAGAGCTCAACCCTGTGAAGTAATTGAACTTGCTTTAAACTGAACCGCCACCGTTTTTACCGTGGCGGTTTTTTACTACTCTCAATAGTGTATTCAGCCCTTTCTTGATGATCTTCCTAGCTCCACATATGCTTAAAGTTCTCCTCCCCCCTTTATAAAAAGGATGTGAACGTGACGATATCTAAGCTTTGCGCAGTTATGCTGCTCCTATTGTCTGCTTCCGTTTGCGCACTGCAAATCTCGCCGCTCAAACAGCCTCCTTATACCGGAGACCTCGATGTCATCAAGGAGAAGAATGTACTGCGCGTCTTAGTTTCTGCTGATTTAGGCTTTTACTACATTGAGGGCGGCACACCAAAAGGCATAGGCGCAGAATTGCTGGCGCATTTCGAAAAAGACCTTCGTAAACTCAAACCAAAGCTTAACGTACAAATTATTCCTGTTGCCCGCGACCAGCTACTGCCAGCCTTAGAAAACGGTTCAGGTGACTTAGTTGTCGCCAACCTGACTATTACCGACACGCGCAAACAGAAAGTGGAGTTCAGTTCACCCATCCTCACTGGTATTCAAGAGTGGGTAGTGACAAACAAAAGCACACCAACGATGACGAAAATCGAACAATTGAGCGGCAAAGAGATTTGGGTGCGCGCCAGTTCTAGCTACTTTGAAAGCATTCAGACACTAAATAAGAAACTAAACAAAAAAGGCTTACCGCCTGTTATCGTGCACTTTATTGAAGAAACACTTCAAGATTATGAGCTGGTCGGAATGCTCAACAATGGTTACGTCAAAGCCATTGTTCTCGATAGCCATAAAGCCAAGCTTTGGCTGAAAGTGATGGATGATATTCGGGTTCACAAAAAAATCCCTATCCGCAAAAATGGCAAAATTGCTTGGGCAATGCGAGAAAATAGTCCCAAATTAAAAGCCGTCGTGAATAAGTTCATCCAGAAGTCTCGCTCTGGGACACTACTCGGTAACGTTATTTACGGTAAATACATCGATTATACGGGATGGTTGAACAGAGCTCTTAACCCTAAGAAAATTGCTCAACTAGAAAAACTCGCGGCGCTATTTTCACGCTATGGTGAGAAATACGATATCGACTATTTACTGATCGCTGCAATCGCTTACAAGGAATCAGGATTTAATAACGACCTAGTTGGAAGTCGAGGTGCCGTTGGCATAATGCAAGTCCTACCTAGCACCGCTCAAGATCCGAATATCAATATCAAAAATGTTCGACAATTAGAAAACAACATTCATGCTGGAGTGAAATACTTAGCTTTTTTGCGTAAGCAGTACTTCAGTGACCCTGATATTACTGCACAAAATAAACTCTACTTTACATTGGCGGCTTACAATGCGGGCCCCGGCAATGTAGAGCGTATTCGTAAGCGTGCAGCCCAACAAGGTTACGATCCTAATGTTTGGTTTAATAACGTTGAAGTCGTTATGCGGAAAAGTTTAAGCTCAACGGTTGGGTACGTCACAAGCATTAATCGCTACTACATAATATACAAACAACTAGAAAGCTTGGACCAAGTCAAAAGTCTAGAAAGGGTTTCACTAGCCCCAAAAGACCCCATTTTCATGATACCGCTACGAAAAGTCAGCCAAATGCCAGACAGTAAAAAGCCGCTTGTACAGTAAGCGGCTTTTTAAATGGATTCATTGGAAAGACTCAGTGATCGTCATCACACCTTACGTGTAGTTAAATTTTAACCACCTCAAATATTAGGCCGTAAAACTTCCCTAAAAACGAGGCCGTTTTCAGCTGAGTACTCTATCCAATCTACGGATTTACTAACCGATAACAAGCAATTTCACGATAAATCTCAGAAGTTCTTGAGTGAGATCACATTCATTTTTCATCATAAAAAACCCGAGCAAAATAATGATCTGAATCACATTTTTTTATGCTTAAAGCGGTAATCTGAACTCAACCCATGAGGGATGCAACAGAGGAAAAACACTTATGACAATGAATATCACTGGCAAAAACATCGAAATCACCTCTGCAATCCGAGCTCATATTGAGAGCAAATTTAAAAAACTGGAGAAATGGCAAGTGGACCTAATTGGTTGCCAAGCAACTTTCAGTGAGGAACCAAACAAACAGAAGAAATTCGAAGCGGTTATCAAAGTTCCTAAAGGCCAGCTCATTGCCTCAGCAACTCACGAAGATCTTTACGCAGCTATCAACGAAGTGGAGCAAAAACTAGAACGACAATTGAACAAGCTGACCCACAAACCTGAAGCTCGACGTGCAAGTAAGCCTGAGCTAGTGGAAGAAGAAGAGTAAACTGAAAATATTGAGGAAATAGCGCCGAAAGGCGCTATTTTTTTGCTTGACGCTCTCCCCAGCCTTGCTTATTGTGTTTAAACACTCATAAATTAAGCACTATTTATGCATTTAACCTCACTGTTTATTTTTGACTTCTTTTTCCTCCCATAGTTGGAGGGGCGAACTCGTTTGTGAAAGAAAAGTCAAAAACAAACAGAAAGCCTCCCAAATCGGGAGGCTTTTTTATAAGGAAAGAATTGATGACTGACCAACCTATTTCCCTCGAAGAAATTCGTTTACGCTTGAATGAGTTGGATGACCAACTTCTCAGCTTATTGTCTGAGCGCCGTAAACTCAGCATTGAAGTAGCCAAAAGCAAAGTACAAACCTCAAAGCCTGTTCGCGACGCCGTCCGTGAACAGCAATTATTGGTCAAGCTGATTTCTAATGGCCAAGATAAATACGAACTTGACGCGCAGTACATCACCAAACTTTTCCATACCATCATTGAAGACTCAGTTCTGCTTCAACAAAGTTATCTGCAAAATCTCGTTAACCCACAGCAAAGCCGTAAGCCACTTGCTCGCGTCGCTTTTTTAGGAGCCAAAGGCTCTTATTCGCACTTGGCAAGTCGCGAATACTTCAGTCGTAAAAATACGGAGCTTATCGAGCTCAACTGCGAGCACTTTAAAGAAGTGACTCAAACGGTTGAATCTGGCCATGCTGATTATGGCGTTCTGCCAATCGAAAACACCAGCTCAGGCTCTATTAATGAAGTGTATGACTTACTACAACACACGACGCTTTACATCGTTGGAGAGCTAACTCAACCAATCGAACACTGCTTGGTTGCGAAAAAAGACATTCGTCTGGAAGATATTAAAACGCTGTATTCTCACCCTCAGCCACACCAACAGTGCAGTGAGTTTTTAAGCCGTATGAAAGGGGTAAAGCTGGAATCCTGCGCGAGCACAGCAGATGCAATGCAGAAAGTCCAAGAGATGGATCGTGATGATGTGGCTGCAATTGGTAATGCATCAAGCGGTAAGCTATATGGCTTGCAAGCAATTCAAGGCAACATCGCAAACCAAACCGAAAACCATACTCGCTTTATCGTGGTTGCTCGTAAACCGGTTGAAGTTTCTACTCAGATTCCAGCAAAAACCACATTGATCATGTCGACCTCCCAAGAGGCAGGCTCATTGGTTGAAACACTATTAGTGCTGCAACGTTACGGCATCAATATGACCAAGCTGGAATCACGCCCAATTATGGGGAACCCGTGGGAAGAGATGTTCTACGTAGACTTGACATCACATCTTGCTTCGACAGAAATGCAACAGGCACTTGAAGAGCTAACAAAAATCACTAAGCACTTGAAAGTATTAGGCTGTTACCCGAGTGAGAACGTAAAGCCTACGCAAGTAAAATTGAGTTAATAGACACCAGTGAGTAAAAAGATCATGGCAACCCAAAAAGTCGTAATCGCATCGCTAAACCCAGCCAAAATTAATGCAGTTCAAAGTGCATTTCGTAATGCATTTCCGCATCAAGAGTTCAACTTCGTTGGCATCAGTGTACCGAGTGAGGTCGCAGATCAGCCCATGACGAATGAAGAAACTCATCGTGGTGCGCTAAACCGCGTTAAAAACGCAAAAGTAGAGATGCCAAACGCGGATTACTATGTCGGTCTCGAAGCGGGAATTGAAGCAAACGTGACGTTTGCTTGGATGGTGGTTGAGTCAGAGACTCACCGCGGTGAATCTCGTTCTGCAAGCTTAATGTTGCCGCCAAAAGTCTTGGAAAAACTCAAGGATGCGAATGAGTTGGGAGATGTAATGGACAAAGTGTTTGGTACTGATAACATCAAACAGAAAGGTGGCGCTATTAGCCTACTAACCCAAAACCAGCTAACTCGAAGCTCGGTCTATCACCAAGCCTTGATTCTGGCTTTGATTCCATTCACAAACCCTGAGCACTTTCCTTCAAATTTATAACACTCAGCCTATTCTCTAGATACGCAAAAGGGCGGATATTTCCGCCCTTTGTAATACGTTATCTTAGTCAATTGTAACACCAAGGCCTAAAAGCAAATTGGATATACTGTCTACTTAGATACCGCAACTTGTTCTAACAAGACTTTCAACTTGTCTTTTTCTTCATCAGATTTCGACTTTAGTTCGTTAGAGCCACGAGTAATGGTGGCAATGCCCACACCAAGCATCTGACTGATCTGACGTTGAGATAATTCTCCTTTAAGAAGTTCGTTAATTATATTAACGCGTGATATTAATGACTCTCTCTCATCACGTGACATCAGCATTGTTAACAGCATGTCATCTTGCTGGGTGCCCATACTTGTTCGAATTAGCTCAATAATCTGTTGCCAGTCTTTGTACTCGGGTTCGTGCGACATCAAGTTACCTCACTCAATACTTGGTATTGATCTCATGTTGATTCAAGAACGCGCCATCGATACCCAAAAGATCACGATAGTATGTTTCAAACATCAAGATGTTTTGTACATAACCGCGCGTCTCTTTAAATGGAATTGCCTCAATAAAGGCATAAGCATCCACTTTTCCTTGGGTACGCTCTCGCCACGTTTTTACTCTGTTAGGACCTGCATTATAAGCAGCAAGAGCAAAAATACGATTATTATCGTAATCCTCTAATAAACCTTGCAAATAATGGCTACCAATTTCGATATTTTTTCCTACATTGTAGAGATCCTGCGTACCTTGATAACTCAACTTATATTTACGTGCCGTGTACTTCGCCGTCGCAGGCATGATCTGCATAAGACCACGAGCGCCAACTGGAGAGCGGGCTTCAACATCTAACGCACTTTCCTGTCGAGCGAGAGACATCATCGTGACGGGATCAATGTTGTGCTTTTTCGCATAAAAGTTAAACCACCAGCGGTGTGCTATTGGGAACCTAAGTTCGATATTATCCCACATCTGCGCTTGAATACTCGCGGTCACCGTTAGGTGATGCCAACGTTTAAATGATGCATAAGCCGCCAACATCGCCTTTTCATCTTTCCCTACGCGGCGCAGTAAGTGTGCCCATTCACTCTTCGCTGCTGCGATTTTATCCGTCGCGATCAACTCTTCGATACGAGCTAACGAGTCTTGATAGGGTTGAACAACTTTCTTATCCAACTTAACCGTATGCGTTGGGTATTTGATTGATTGCCCGATTGCATTGGCGGCAGCCACACTGTAGAAGTTTCGTTGCCCAAGCAGAGTTGCTAAACGCTGTTTCCCCGCGATGTCATCACCTAACGCTATTTCACTTCTTCCAAGCCAATATTGCCAGCGTAGCGTGGCTTGTTCTTCTTTATTTAGAACAGCAATCCACTCTTGTACGCCTTTCCAATCTGCATTTTGAATCGCTAAGCGGATGCGCGTTTCAATCAACGGTAAGTACTGACTGGTTTTCGTTTTATCATCGCGCCATTTAGCTAATGACTCAGACTCCGTACGAGTCAATCGAAATGCAATATAGTCGGCAAGTTCTTGCGCTTTTTCTGGAGAAAACTTCTGTCCTTTAATGACAGCATCGTACGCACCTTGTGCTTGGCTAGTGTTCATGCGAGCCAACTTTTCTAACGCATATTCACTTTGCGCTCGATTAAAATCATTCGCAGGTTTTTTCTTCGCGAATTCCGCAACACTTGAAGGATTATCAAACAACGCTTTCATTTCTTTGGCTTGTTGCTTTGCCTGCGCTGATTTAGGCAGTTTGAGCAAGTAACTCATCAAACCGCCATTACGAGCATCAAACGCCAGTAACATACGCTGTAGAATCAGTTCATCGGTACGCTCACCCGCCTTGTCCCATGCTGCAAATAATGGGTCACACTCATCAGCAATGCTGATGCCACGTAACCACATATGTTCAGCCCCTTTAAACGCCGCGACTTTCTTGCCTTGCTTTAATTGAGCGACGTAGAAAATACATTGGTAACGCTCACCACTAGGAATGACTTTTTGAAACTCAGTAATGGTTTTCCAATCTTTTTGCTTATAAAGATGATTGAGGTATGGAGCGCGAACTCGACGAGAAAATGGAAAAGACTCGTGCTCAGAAATAAACTCGTTCACCTGTTGTGGTGACTTTTCCGGTAACTGTCTAATAAAAGTGCGGTAATCCACATAAGGCGTTAGTGGATAGTCAGAAATTTTAGGACGAATCGAAAGGTATCTGTCGATGTCATTTTTATCTAATAAATCTTGAGCTTGCTCATATACTTCGCGCTGCTTTTCCAAACTCAGCGCGGCATTAGCACTCAAACTCATAGCACACAACGCGGCGGCGCAGCATACCTTTTTAGCCAATTCAGATACGTTGAATCTCATTTGTGTCATTTTCCCCAGACATATACTGCCCTAAAGCCTAGTTTTGTTAGAGTTCATGTGATGTTAAGGCAATTTTCACACATGCATCTATTTACACAGAATGCAGATGTCCATGTAAAGCAACTTTGTGTATTAAAAATTGTACTCGTCAAACTTTTAAGACGATGGAGACAAAGCGTTTCTAACTCGCATAGAACACACTTCGTCATTCTTAACGAATAACAAAAGTGTATACCCTAACCGTGTAAGTTTCCGGTCAGCTCAAAATAAGAAATCCATTCGTTAGGGAAATTCTTGCAATGCGGTAACAAAAACAAAGCACTTGGTATAAAATGATGGGTTTGAATGACAGTTAATTTAGGAACGATCGGCAATGGCTGAATACGTATATACCATGTCGCGGGTGAGCAAAATTGTGCCACCTAAGCGTCAAATTCTTAAAGACATCTCTCTGAGCTTCTTCCCTGGTGCGAAAATCGGTGTTTTAGGTCTGAACGGTGCAGGTAAATCCACACTGCTACGTATCATGGCAGGTATCGACACGGATATCGACGGTGAAGCGCGTCCACAACCTGGTCTAAACGTAGGTTACCTACCTCAGGAACCAGTATTAGACGAATCAAAAACCGTTCGTGAAGTTGTTGAAGAAGCGGTTGCTGACGTTGCTGACGCTCTGAAACGTTTGGACGCAGTCTACGCAGCATACGCTGAACCAGATGCAGACTTCGACGCACTTGCAAAAGAGCAAGGCGAGCTAGAAGCCCTTATCCAAGCGAAAGATGGCCACAACCTAGAAAATGCGCTTGAGCGTGCGGCAAACGCACTTCGTTTACCTGAATGGGACCAAAAAATTGCGCACCTATCAGGTGGTGAACGCCGCCGTGTGGCTATTTGTCGCTTGCTACTTTCTAAGCCAGACATGCTACTGCTTGATGAGCCTACCAACCACCTAGATGCAGAATCAGTGGCTTGGCTAGAGCGCTTCTTAGTGGATTACACAGGTACCGTAGTAGCCATCACCCACGACCGTTACTTCCTAGATAACGCTGCGGGCTGGATCTTAGAACTGGACCGTGGTGAAGGTATCCCATGGGAAGGCAACTACACCTCATGGCTGGAGCAAAAAGACGCTCGTCTACAACAAGAAGCCTCCCAAGAGAGTGCTCGCCAAAAGACTATCGAGAAAGAGCTTGAGTGGGTACGTAAAAACCCTAAAGGTCGTCAAGCGAAGTCAAAAGCACGTATGGCTCGCTTTGAAGAACTGCAAAGCTCTGATCACCAAAAACGTAATGAAACCAATGAACTATTTATCCCACCAGGTGAGCGTCTAGGTGATAAGGTTATTGAAGTGAAGAACCTGACCAAGTCATTTGACGGTCGAGTTCTGATTGATGACCTGTCATTCAGCATCCCTAAAGGTGCAATTGTTGGTATCATCGGTGCTAACGGCGCAGGTAAATCGACGCTATTCAAGATGTTAAGTGGTACTGAACAACCAGACTCGGGCACAATTGAGATGGGCGATACAGTAAAACTGGCATCGGTCGATCAGTTCCGTGACAGCATGGACGATTCTAAAACCGTATTCCAAGAGATCTCTGAAGGTGCTGATATCATTAAGATCAACAACTTCGAAATCCCAGCTCGTGCATACTGTTCACGCTTTAACTTTAAAGGCAGTGACCAACAAAAGATTATTGGTGAACTATCGGGTGGTGAGCGTAACCGTGTCCACCTTGCGAAGCTGCTTAAAGCGGGCGGTAACGTGTTGCTACTCGACGAACCAACCAATGACCTTGACGTTGAAACACTGCGTGCTCTAGAAGAAGCGTTACTAGAGTTCCCTGGTTGTGCAATGGTTATCTCGCACGACCGTTGGTTCCTTGACCGTATCGCTACCCACATCATTGACTACCGTGACGAAGGCCAAGTTAACTTCTACGAAGGTAACTACACAGAGTACATGGATTGGTTGAAGAAAACATTGGGTCCTGAAGCCGCAGAACCACACCGTATCAAATACAAGCGTATCGCGAAGTAATCGCAACCCACAAAGTTTGATTGTAATTTGTACAAAGGCCGCTATCATAGCGGCCTTTGTTTTCTTTGTTATAAAAAGAGCTCATTAGCCCGTCTCGTTCGTTAAGAACATGACATTGCACTTACGTCACTCTGTAGCGACTTCGACACTTTTCAAACAACAATCGAACATTTTTTGTTCGTATTGATATACTATTCAATTCTGTTTGACGACCTGACGAGAATATTCATATGACAGAGAGACGACGCTTTTCACGTATTCTCCATCAAGCTCCAGCTAAGATAGAACAACGTGACTTGGCAATTGAAGCTAGGATTCAAGATCTTTCCTTGCATGGTTTACTCATGAAAGTGGAAGAGACTGAGGCTTTGGATCCAACCCTTCCAGTCCATGTGACTTTTTCATTTGACCAATCCGAACAAGTGATTACGTTAAAAGCGCAAATTGTGAATGTCTCTAAGTGTGAGGTTAGGTTGAAGATCGCTAAGATAGACATCGAAAGCATTAGCCAACTAAAACGATTTATAGAATTGAATGTAGGCAATAACGACCTTCTGAATCGAGAGTTAGAGCACCTCTCTGGTTTTTAGGAGAAAAATAAATGAACGCCTATTTAAGTAACAATAACTATGTCTAAAAAAATCATCATGCAGATCCCGACGAAAGACGGCGATCAGCAGTTCTATTTGGGCCGCAGTTCGGTCCTAGCAGTATTTGCTTCAGTATTGGCATTACCCGCCGTCGTTGGTGGCGCGTGGTACCTTAATCAGCAGCAGATGCACAATAAAGACGAACTAACACAAATCATCGCCAAACTGGAAAGTGAAAAGGCCGAAGTGACGGCTCTTTACGAAGAGCAGCTTGATACCAATCATTCGCTTTCCCAATCTTTGACGGACAAAAACAATCAAATTCAGCTATTGGGCAAACGGGTATTCGACGTTGAATCGGTTTTAGGTCTCGCAGACGAAGAGTTGATGATCGATGAGAACAGCATGGGGTTAGAGGAGCGAATTGACGCAGCCGCTATCGATTCTGCTGTTCGCGCGACGATGTTCCGTTTGATACCAAATGACAGTCCAGTCACATACCAACGTATTTCTTCTTCTTACGGCAGTCGTATTAATCCGATTTCAGGTAAGAGGCATGTTCATACTGGTATCGATCTGACTTGTAAAAGAGGAGAAGAGATCCTGGCACCGGCTGACGGTGTGGTGGAAACCGTTCGCCCGAGCAATCGTGGTTATGGTAACTATGTCACCATTCGTCACTCATTTGGCTTTATGAGCTCCTTTGCTCATCTACAACGCTTCAAAGTGAAAAGCGGTCAGTTTGTTAGTAAAGGCGACATCATTGCTCAATGCGGTAACTCTGGCAACTCCACAGGGCCACACTTGCACTATGAAGTACGCTTCCTCGGACGAGCACTCAACCCTCAATACTTAATGGAGTGGACACCAGAAAACTTCAATGACGTCTTTGAAAAAGAGAAAAAAGTGAAATGGGGACCTTTGGTTCAATTGATTGATAACGTTGTACGCCTACAAGTCAATTTAACCAATTCACCCTATCGCGATACCAGTATCAACACAGTATCAAGTGAAGATACGAGTAATACTGCGACGAACTGATTTGTCCATCAACACGAAAAAGAGCAGCTTACGCTGCTCTTTTTGTTTCGGACTCTGCACGGCTAAATGACCCGTGATTAGCCGCGATGAATATTATCATTCGCCTGTTTGAGTAAGTTTTGGCTCTCATTCATAAATTGTTGAGAATAAGTACCAAACCAATCACTCACCTGCTTAAAGCTTTCGATGAATCGCGCTTTGTCTCTGCTATCCAGAATCGCTACCGCATCACCTAAACGCTGATGAAATCGCTTGATCATATCGATATTCTCTTGAGAAGAGAAAATGATATCACCGTACAAGTTCGGATCCTGACCAAACAGTCGTCCCACCATCGCCAATTCAAGGCGGTAGATTGGCGAGCTTAACTTCAACAACTGATCGATGTTCGGATTCTCTTTGCTAAGGTGCATACCGTAAGCAAACGACGTGAAGTGGCGCAGCGCCTGAATCAACGTCATGCCATGATCGTGCTCTTGTGCATCGATTTGGCACAAGCTTGCGCCCCAAATCCCAAACTGTTGCAATAGCCATTGGTAATGCTCGTGACCACGGCCATCACAGTACACAATAACCTGCTTGGCAAGGCTCGGAACATCTGGGCCAAACATTGGGTGCAAACCAACCACAGGACCTTGGTGCACATTCAACATTGCTTGCAGAGGCTTCGACTTGATAGAAGTCAGGTCACACAGAATGCAGTCTTGCGGCAAGTTCCCCAGTTTTTCGATCACCCCTTCCGTTAGATGAATCGGCACCGTGACCACGACTAAACCCGCGTTGTCTAGAATCTCATCCGCATGATCCCAGTCTTTACTGCCGAGAACTTTGACCCGGTAGCCCGACAATTTGAACATACGCCCAAACAGGCCACCCAATTGACCATTACCACCAATAATAACAACTGAGCGTAAATCAGGGTTCAAACACTTAAAACCGGAATCTTTCTCGCTGGCATAAGATTCACGCATTGTTCGACGCAGAATATCTTCAATAAGCTGTGGAGGAATTCCCATTTTTTCAGCTTCAGCGCGACGAGAAGCTAACATCGCCGCTTCGCGGTCTGGAGCATAAATTGGCAAACCATGTTCGCTTTTTACTTCCCCAACTTTCTCTACGAGCGCTAAACGCTGAGCCAATAGCTCCAACATTTGCTTGTCGACTGCATCAATCTGATCGCGTAATGCGTTAAGTTCAACTGCCATTGATGTTCCTTAAATCCTGTATTAATTAGCCTTTAGACGATTTTCTAAGAAAGGCACTAGCTCTTCATGTGCATGACGTAATAGTGCCTCAGTTGAATCCCAATTGATACATGCGTCAGTGATAGATACACCGTATTTCATCTCTTCAAGAGCTAAGTCAGAAGATTGATTTCCTTCATTGATATGGCTTTCAATCATAAGACCGATAATAGATTTATTGCCTTCACGGATTTGATGAATCACATCCTCCGCGACTAATGGCTGGCGACGGTAATCTTTACGTGAGTTGGCGTGACTGCAATCCACCATTAATGAAGCATCAAGACCAGATTTCGCCATCTCTTGCTCACACTCAGTGACTGATACCGAATCGTAGTTAGTTTGCTTGCCGCCACGTAAGATCACATGTCCATTAGCATTGCCCTGGGTGGTCAACAGTGCGACTTGTCCCTCACGGTTAATTCCCATAAAACGGTGGCTAGAGGACGCAGCTTGCATCGCGTTAATTGCGGTTGCCAAACTGCCATCGGTGCCATTCTTAAAACCGATTGGCATAGACAGGCCACTTGCCATTTCACGGTGAGTTTGTGACTCCGTCGTACGAGCACCGATGGCTGCCCAGCTAAAAGTATCCGCCAAGTATTGTGGGCTAATTGGGTCTAGAGCCTCAGTCGCGAGCGGGATTTCCATCTCTGCCAACTCCACCAGAAGTTCGCGTCCAACATGCAGACCGTGTTCAATATCGAAACTGCCGTCTAGGTGTGGGTCATTGATCAGGCCTTTCCAGCCGACCGTGGTGCGCGGCTTCTCAAAGTAAACACGCATAACAATATACAGTTGGTCACTTAGTTGTTCAGAGAGTGCTTTAAGTCGCTTTGCGTAATCCTTCGCCGCTTCTACGTCGTGGATAGAACATGGACCGCATACAACAAGCAGGCGGTGATCCTTCTTGTGAATAATATTAGCGATAGTTTGACGAGACTCTTGAATAAAGCGACGTGCTTTTTCACTCAAAGGAAGCTTGGTTTTTAGTTCCTCCGGAGTAATAAGAACCTGTTCTTCGATAATATTAATATTGCTCAACTCACTTTTCTGCATAACTCTAACCTGTATATTTATTTTTACACCCAACCAAACCTTTGGTGAGACAACTAAGCTTTAACGACAAGATAACAGGCTAAAAAAGAAAAACAAGCGTACAGAATAAAAAACATTTAGTGTAAACTTGGGTTTACAGTCAAATAAAAAGCCAAAGTATAATTAACTTTGGCTTCTCATCGCTGTTTTGAATCTTTTACAAGAGGTTTAGCTAGTCAAGCGTTTCATCGCTTCACTCGCCGCTTTCCACTCTTGAGATAGCTTAAGTTCGCTTGGAGAAAATGACTGTTTTTTCAGTAATCCATCCGCGAGTGGCACGGTTGAAACCGGTAAGTTGTCTAATACCTCAACGTGCGCTTCTCGTTTATTACACATTAACAACATATCGCAACCAGCTCTCAATGCTTGAGCACCTCGCTCGGCTGGGCTGCCCATAATCGCAGCGCCTTCCATGGTCAAGTCATCCGAAAAAACCAAACCTTTAAAACCCAATTGCTGACGCAGGACCTGTTTTAACCAGTATTCAGAACCGCTGGCTGGTTGAGCATCATAATGTGGGAAAATCACGTGAGCAGGCATCATGGCATCTAAAATACCGGCATCAATTTGCGCTTTGAAGATCGCCATATCTTGTTCAAAAATATCACTGCGCTCATCGTATGGTGTTTCTAGATGTGAGTCTGCAATCACGCCACCATGTCCAGGGAAGTGCTTGCCTGTCGTTGCCATGCCAACACTCTTCATTCCCTGCATATATGCAGTGCTATAGCGAAGAATGGTATCGGCATCTTCACCGAATGCGCGGTTACCGATCGCTTTACATTGATGGCCTTGGTCAAGTACCGGGGCAAAGCTTAAATCAATATCATGGGCAATCAGCTCTGCTGCCATTAACCAACCGCCCATACGAGCAAGCTCTTCACCATTTTGATGTTTAGCGTACTCATCAGCAGCAGGAATTAATGAGAAACCTTCACGAAAGCGCTGCACTCGGCCGCCTTCTTGATCCACACCGATCAAAAACGGGCGCTTAGCCGCCTTTCGGATGGATTGAGTAAGTGCTTGAAGCTGTTCGCTATCATGATAGTTGCGAGCAAATAGAATTAAGCCACCAACCGTAGGATGCTCCAAGATTTCTTTGTCTTCAGCGGTCAGTTCATACCCCGCAACGTCAACCCATAACGGTCCCATGTTTTCTCCTCAAAATCGGCTGAATATCTCGTATTCGATGAGGTTATTCGCTTCAGATTTGCTTTACAATAAGTGAATGAAGAATTGACGAGATCGGCTATGAAATTTAACGAACTGTACATTGGTGTGATGTCTGGAACGAGTATGGATGGCGTTGATACCGCTCTAGTTGAAATAAGCGATGAGCATGTTCGCCTGATTGCGCACGACGACTACCCAATGCCCGCAGCGCTAAAAGACATGCTGTTATCTGTTTGTACCGGTCAAGCAACAAATTTAAAAACCATAGGTGAACTTGACCACCAGCTCGGCCACCTATTTGCAGATGCCGTGTTACAGCTGCTCAATAAGTCTGGTTACGTCGCAGAGCAAATTCGTGCGATTGGTAATCACGGTCAAACAGTGTTCCATCAGCCTACCGGAAACTTGCCGTTTACCACTCAATTGGGCGATGCCAACATTATCGCGGTCAAGACAGGCATTGATACGGTAGCGGATTTTCGTCGTAAAGACATGGCGCTAGGTGGACAAGGTGCCCCACTCGTCCCTGCTTTCCATAAAAGCATTTTTGCGATGCAGGATTCCACAACTGTGGTGCTTAACATTGGAGGCATTGCCAATATCTCTGTACTGCATCCAGAACAACCAGTCATTGGCTATGACACAGGCCCGGGCAATATGTTGATGGACGCATGGTGTGCGCTGCATAAAGGGCAAAGCTTCGACGAAGATGCACAATTTGCACTTAAAGGAACGGTAAACGCTACTTTGTTGACTCAATTACTCAAAGAAGCTTACCTCGCCATGCCAGCCCCTAAAAGTACCGGACGAGAACTGTTCAATATTGACTGGCTGCATCAACAACTGGCCCATCACAATTTACCAATCGAAGACGTACAACGTACACTTTGCGAGTATTCTGCAATTACCATTGCCAACGAAGTCGACAAGTTTTCTCATGGCATCACACCTCAACTATTGGTCTGTGGCGGTGGAGCAAGAAACCCACTTTTGATGCAGCGACTAGCTAAGTTATTGCCACAATGGAGCGTTGCGACAACGGCAGAAAAAGGCGTTGATGGCGACTACATGGAAGCAATGGCGTTTGCTTGGCTTGCGCAGCGCCATATTCACGACCTCCCTAGCAACTTACCGGAAGTTACGGGGGCAAGTCGTCTCGCTTCACTGGGTGTACTCTATTCAAAAAATTAAGGGCAATAGATCCTAAACAAAAAGGCTTAATTCATTATGACGAACGATGCACTTATCGCAGCTTTATCCCATCTGGTATCTGAAGGGCGAAACCCAGACACCATGGACATCGACTTGCTGCCTTCTCTCGATATTGTTCAACGCATCAACCAACAGGACAAACTCGTTCCTCTTGCCGTTGAAAAAGTGTTGCCTGAGATCGCTGAAGCCGTTGATAAGATCACGGAAGCATTTAAGGTCGGAGGTCGGTTGTTTTACATCGGTGCGGGTACCAGTGGTCGACTTGGCGTTTTGGACGCTTCAGAATGCCCACCAACTTTTGGCACAGATCCAGAGATGGTCGTTGGTATTATTGCCGGTGGAAAAGAGGCAATGTTCCGTGCAAAAGAAGGGGCGGAGGACGACCCTACATTAGGCGAGCAAGATCTTAAAGAGAATATGCTAACACAACGCGATGTCGTCGTTGGTATTGCGGCAAGTGGACGAACACCTTACGTGATTGGTGGCTTAGAGTATGCGAACGAGCTTGGTGCCACCACTGTAGCACTATCTTGTAACCCTGACTCTCCGATTGCAGATATTGCTGATATTGCGATTAGCCCCGTTGTTGGACCTGAAGCGTTAACGGGATCCACTCGCTTAAAATCAGGGACGGCACAAAAACTCGTACTAAACATGCTCACTACCGCAAGCATGATTCGCCTGGGCAAAAGTTATCAGAACTTAATGGTAGATGTGAAAGCGACGAATGCAAAGCTAGTTGCAAGAGCGGCTCGTATTGTTATGCAAGCAACAGATTGTACTAACCAAGAGGCTAAAACGGCGCTCAAAGAAACGGACTACGACGCCAAGTTAGCGATTTTGATGATTTTAACCGGGCTAGATAGAGAAAGCGCGACTGAGCAACTGAACGCCAAGCAAGGATATTTAAGAAAAGTCGTGATCGCGCAAACTAATCAATCTTAATCAATAAAGCGCCTCACTTATTTAAAAGTCAGGCGCCTTTTATGGCTTAATTTAGTAGTTCAATCGTTCAATGTGAGTAATACCGACTTTACCTTCAAGGTCACTGAACATATGAACCATTGCTGGGTATGGTTGTGCTCCAGGGTAGACAACTTCTGCATTACAGAAAAACGCATAGTTTTGTCCGGCTACGACTTGAGTAGCCACAACCAAAGGGGAGTATTTGACACCGACAAACCCCTCGATACCTTTAGCAAATACTTCTTTATTCTCTGCTGTGAGTTCATGAAATGGACTCCAGCCACCAGCCATTTGCGTTGACATAATGTGATTCCTTTTTTTGCTGTGCTCACTATCAAGCAATATGAACATAGTTTAATAAGGAAGATTTTGCCACATTTATGTGATGCAGACAGTGTAACAACGGCTTTATTGACTATTAATTTGAGTATTCATTCCAACCACGTTGCCATTCCATGCGGAATTTTTGCGCTTGCTCAGTACCTTCACAAACCCCTTCGTAATACTGACCAGATAACCCCATTTGATACGCAAAAGCAGGATTACAGTACTCACGTAAACCTTCTAAATAACCTTGGTCGTAGTCATTTTGCTTAACACTACCCAACTCACGAAGCTCGCTCATCGTGCGCGATGTGTGTCCGGTTATGCCATCTTGATATCCGATCTGATGCCAATCTCCCGACTTGGCAAGATCTGCTGTCGTTGCTGTGCATCCTGCAAGTAAAGCCAGTGCCAGACCTACCGTTACCTTTTTCATGGTTCTTCCTTAAGTAATTGTTTTCAAAAATAAGCTTACCACTAATTATTGGCGCTTGCCGCTGAGCTTGCAGATTTAACCACTGATGACTCAAATCAGCCGCTCAAGACTGTCATCAACCTTTCGCCATTTTTAAAAACCGCTCAAGCAGCATATCGACCACTCAGTGCTCTATTCGACCACTCATCTACTAACCGAATGCATTTAACACAAGTGACGCATAACATGCATCCTGAGATTAAAAAATTACCCTACCCAACTAAGACCAAGGACAATTGCTATGATGTGGTTTCTAACCTGTGTCGCAGCCCTAATCGGCGGATACTTCATCTACGGCGCTTTCGTCGAGAAGATTTTCGGCATCAATGAAAAACGCCAAACGCCAGCTCACACCAAATCGGACGGTGTTGACTTCGTTCCAATGTCAACAAAGAAAGTTTACCTAGTTCAACTACTTAACATCGCAGGTGTTGGTCCAATTTTTGGCCCGATCATGGGGGCACTATACGGTCCTGCGGCGATGCTTTGGATTGTAGTCGGTTGTATTTTTGCTGGTGCAGTACACGATTACTTCTCAGGCATGCTTTCAGTGCGTAACGGCGGTGCATCTGTACCTACCATTACAGGTCGCTACCTAGGTAATGGCGCAAAACACTTTATGAATATTTTTGCCATTGTCCTATTACTTCTAGTTGGCGTAGTGTTCGTTTCAGCCCCTGCTGGCATGATTACTAACCTCATCAATGATCAAACAAGCTTGAGCGTAAGCATGACTACAATGGTTATTGCTATCTTTGCTTACTACATCATTGCGACGATTGTTCCCGTCGATAAAATCATTGGTCGTTTCTACCCACTGTTTGGCGCCCTACTTATCTTTATGTCTGTTGGCCTAATGACAGCCGTTGCTTTCTCTAGCGAACACACAGTAATGGGTGACTTCCAAGTTTCGGACATGTTCTCTAACCTCAACCCAAATGACATGCCGTTATGGCCTGCATTGTTCATCACTATCGCATGTGGCGCTATCTCTGGCTTCCACGCAACTCAGTCTCCACTGATGGCGCGTTGTATGGAAAATGAGAAAAACGGTCGCTTCGTATTCTACGGTGCAATGATTGGTGAAGGTGTTATCGCGCTAATTTGGTGTGCTATCGCTCTGTCTTTCTTCGGCTCTCTAGACGCTCTATCCGAAGCTGTGAAAAACGGTGGTCCTGGTAACGTGGTATACAGCGCATCATTTGGTCTGCTAGGTGTGTTCGGTGGTATCCTTGCGTTCCTGGGTGTGGTTATCCTACCAATTACGTCTGGCGATACAGCGTTCCGTTCAAGCCGCTTGATCCTTGCTGAATACTTCAACATGGAACAAAAAACGCTACGTAACCGTCTACTGATGGCACTTCCACTGTTCGTTATCGGCGGTATCTTAACTCAAGTAGACTTCGGCATTATCTGGCGCTACTTCGGTTTTGCAAACCAAACAACAGCGGTAATGATGCTTTGGACTGCGTCCGCTTACCTACTGCGTCACAACAAGCTGCACTGGATTACCACTATCCCAGCTATCTTCATGACCACGGTATGTGTCACGTTCATCTTAAACAACAGCTCGCTAGGTTTTGGTCTGCCAATGCAACTATCAACTATCGTAGGTATTGTGTTTGCCCTAGCTGTGACAGGTTACGTTATCAAAACCTCTAAGGGTAAAGGTGAAACTGAACTGGCTGACGAAGAGAAACCACAAGCCGTATCAGAAACAGCGTAATACTCGTCACATCTGAGTGACTAAGATAGGAGCCTGCCAATTGCAGGCTCTTTTTGTTTTATACCCAAGTCACTTTAAGACTCAGAAAGCACAGCATCATTTACTTAGCTGTTCTTATCTATCTGAGCCAAGCATCTTGAGGTTACTTAGGTATACAATAACAACATTGATTCTAGGTTAGGTTCACTATGGAACTGGTCATCTCCCTTTTACAACAGATGTGTGTGTACTTAGTTTTGGCTTACATGCTAAGTAAAACGCCAATCATCTTACCTTTGCTGAGTATTTCTTCGCGCTTAAGCCACCGCCTAATTTGTTACGTACTCTTCTCTGGCTTTTGTATTCTCGGCACCTATTTCGGTCTGCACATCAACGATGCTATTGCCAATACTCGTGCGATCGGCGCAGTTATGGGCGGGCTGTTTGGTGGACCTGTTGTAGGTTTCGCCGTCGGATTTACTGGTGGCATCCATCGATACTCTCTTGGTGGTTTTACCGACCTAGCCTGTGCAATTTCAACCACCGCCGAGGGCGTAATTGGTGGCTTGCTCCACGTTTACCTTATCAAGCGAAATAAAGGCGCATTGCTGTTTAATCCAAGCGTCGTATTCAGCGTTACGTTTGTTGCAGAAGTGGTGCAAATGATTTTGCTGCTCGCCGTCGCGAAACCTTTTGATCAAGCCTATGAACTGGTGTCCGCTATTGCAGCGCCTATGATCATCGCGAATTCATTTGGTGCGGCGTTGTTCATGAGTATCCTGCAAGACAGAAAAGCAATCTTTGAAAAGTTTTCTGCGACGTTTTCGCGTCGAGCGCTCACCATTGCAGATCGCTCAGTGGGAATTCTAAGCAACGGCTTCAACACCGAAAACGCAGAGAAAATCGCGCGTATTATTTACGAAGAAACCAAAGTGGGCGCTGTCGCGATTACTGACCAAGAAAAAATCTTAGCGTTTGTGGGCATTGGCGATGATCACCATAAACCAAACACGCCGATTTCATCGCAAAGCACATTAGACTCCATGGAGAAAAACGACATCATTTATCTTGATGGTGCGGAGCGTCCATACCAATGCTCCATTGCAAAAGATTGCAAGCTCGGATCTGCGCTGATCATCCCACTGCGTGCAGGGAAAGAGGTCATTGGTACCATAAAGCTGTATGAACCGAAGCGTAAATTGTTCTCGACGGCCAACATGTCGATGGCGGAAGGAATAGCCCAGCTTCTATCTAGCCAAATCCTTTATGGCGATTACCAACAACAACAAGCCTTACTCGCCCAAGCAGAAATAAAATTGCTTCACGCTCAGGTGAATCCACACTTTTTGTTTAATGCACTCAATACTATTAGTGCGATTACTCGTCGTGACCCTGACAAAGCGCGCGAGCTAATCCAAAATTTATCGCACTTCTTCCGCAGCAATTTAAAGCAGAACATTAATACCGTGACGCTAAAGGAAGAGCTTGCACATGTGAACTCGTACTTGAGCATCGAAAAAGCGCGTTTTACGGACCGCTTAGAGGTTGAAATCGATATTCAACCTGAATTGCTGGACATCAAATTACCAAGCTTTACACTCCAGCCTTTGGTTGAGAATGCCATTAAGCATGGCATTTCAAACATGCTTGAAGGTGGTAAAGTTCATATATACAGCGAAGCACACCCACAAGGTCACTTGATTACCGTCGAAGACAACGCAGGCAGTTTTGAACCGCCAAAAGAAAACCACTCAGGGCTAGGTTTAGAAATTGTCGACAAACGTCTCACTAATCAATTTGGACGTGATGCAGCGCTAAAAATTACGTGCGAGCCACATCAATTTACTAAAATGAGCTTTATCATTCCCCCAAAATCATAAAAGCACGCTGAAGCAATAAAGGTAATGTTGGATGTTAACCGCACTCGTCATTGATGATGAACAGTTTGCTCGTGAAGAGCTAGCAGAGTTACTGGATGAAACAGGCCAAGTTGAGGTCGTGGGCGATGCCTCAAACGCAATCCTTGGCCTAAAAAAAATCAATGAACTTAAGCCTGATGTGGTGTTTCTCGATATCCAAATGCCTCAAGTCACGGGGATTGAACTACTTGGGATGCTTGATCCAGAAACCATGCCTTATGTGGTTTTTGTCACGGCTTATGATCAGTATGCGATTCAAGCATTTGAAGACAATGCCTTTGATTACTTGCTCAAACCTGTCGACCCATGCCGGTTAACTAAAACGGTCAAACGGCTAAATAAAGTCATTAGCCAATCCGCCCTAACGCAACAACTGTCTGCTATTACACCTGACACGTTGGATCAGATACCGTGCATCGGACACAACCGCATCGTTATCATGGCCACCGACACGGTGGAATGTGCTTACAGTGATATCAGCGGCGTGCATGTACGCTCCACCAGCCAAACCGCGAGCACCCAACTGACATTAAAAACGTTGGAAGAGAAAACCCCTCTAGTCCGCTGCCATCGTCAATACTTAGTCAGTATTAAAGCGATTAGCGAAATCAAGTTACTGGAAAATGGGTTAGCGGAAATCATCACCAAAACAGGCTTTGAGATACCAGTAAGCCGCCGCTACTTAAAGGTGCTCAAAGAGATGCTCGGCATTAGCCACTAACACAAAAACTTCACACATCATCGCTGAGTTTCCGCTAGCGTATAAATAGGACGCTCTGAAAAGACGAGGCGATGATGTATAAAGTTTTATTCATATGTAAGCACAACGCTGGACGAAGCGTCCTCGCGGAGTCAATCGCAACCAATATCCTGTCAGCAGATTTTAGTGTCACCAGTGGAGGCTCACATCCCACAGGCAAGGTGCACCCAGTGGTGCAAAAATATTTAGATGACCACCAACTCCCCATTCCGCATATCCACACACATTCATGGGAGGAGCGAACTCAGTTTCTTCCCGACATCGTTATTATTCTCTGTGATTCTTTACATCAAGAAACCGCTCCTCAGTGGCTTGCAGGTGGTGTTCGAGTAAACTGGCAAGTTGATGCTTTTCCGACCGATGGTTCTGATGAAGACATGTACGCACATTGCGAAAAGGTTGCTCAATCGCTTGAGCGAAGAATCACGAAGATGTCTGATATGATTATCGATGGTTTAGGAAAAGACCAAATTCGTGATTACCTAAATGAGTTAAGAGAGATGTAAAAAAGGCGACCCACAAGGTCGCCTTTTGAATATTCGATAAATGGAGACTAATCCACTTGCTTGATTTGCAGTTCTTTAGGTACTTCAAAGAACATATTCTCTTCACGGCCAAGTACTTCATCAACCGCTTCGGCACCAACGAGTTCTTTGATTCGCTCTAGAATCTGATTAACGAGCTCTTCCGGAGCAGATGCTCCCGCAGTCACGCCGACCTTTGTTTTGCCTTCAAACCACTCAGGTTTGATATCTTCCGGACAGTCGGTTAAGTAGCCAGGTGTCCCTAGCTTTTCAGCTAGCTCTTTAAGACGTGTAGAGTTTGATGAGTTTTTAGAACCCACCACAACCATCACATCTACGTCACCAGCTAATTCACGTACGGCATCTTGGCGGTTTTGTGTCGCATAACAGATATCGTCTTTACGTGGACCTTGGATATCTGGGAACACGCGGCGTAGCTCTTCGATAACATCGGCAGTTTCATCGACAGAAAGCGTCGTTTGGCTTACGTAATGAAGATCGGATGGATCTTTCACAATCGCCTTCAGTTTCTCAACATCGGCTGGAGTTTCAACCAAGTACATACCACCGGTTTCACTGGCGTATTGCCCCATCGTACCTTCGACTTCAGGGTGACCTGCGTGACCAATCAGAACCACTTCCATATTACGACGGCTCGCACGCGCCACTTCCATATGCACCTTGGTTACTAAAGGACACGTTGCGTCAAATACGGTCAAATCACGCAGCTTGGCTTCCTGACGAACCGCCTGCGATACACCATGAGCAGAAAAAATCACAATGTTGTTGTCTGGCACTTCATGCAGCTCTTCAACGAAGATAGCACCACGTTGTTTTAGCCCTTCAACCACAAAACGGTTATGCACCACTTCATGACGCACATAAATCGGTGGCTGATACATCTCTAGCGCACGCTCTACGATGCTAATCGCACGGTCTACACCAGCACAAAAGCCGCGTGGGTTAGCTAATAGGATTTTCATTTCATTGCTCATGGAAATTATCTTTATTGGGTTCGCTATTCTACTGACAAAATTTCAACTTCGAAAGTCACGTCTTGTCCCGCTAGAGGATGGTTGAAGTCCACAGTGACTGAATCGCCTGCAATCTCTGTAATAATGCCCGGGATTTCCATGCCATCAGGGCCACTGAAGGCCATGATTGTACCAACTTCCACTTCTGCATCACCTACAAATTTAGTGCGATCCATATAGTGAATATGATCAGGGTTTGGCATACCAAACGCGTCTTCTGCCTTTAGCTCAATCGCTTTTTGTGCGCCTGTTTCGAGGCCTATCAAGCACTGCTCAAAGTTTTCACTCAAGCTGCCATCACCCATAACAAATTTCGCTGGTTTACCCATGTTATGAGTACTATCTGCAACCGATCCGTCTTTCATTTTAATCGTAAAGTGAAGGGTTACTACCGATTCATTGGTTATTGTTGTCACGTTAATGCTTCCTTGTTCTTGGGTTATTACGCTGTCAGCTTGGTCTTTTTATACATTGATATGCTGATTGGCGCTCCAACATAATAAAAAGCGTCGCTCGAATCAACGGACGACGCTTAGGGTTATTCGATATACCGCAAAAGATTACTTGTCAGCGTCTTTTTTACGGAAGCCATCCAGAATAATCATTGCCGCACCAATACAGATCGCCATGTCAGCAAGGTTGAATGCTGGCCAGTGGTAGTTACCCCAGAAGAAGTCTAGGTAATCAACAACAAAGCCATGAACGACGCGGTCAAACACGTTGCCCACTGCACCACCAATAATCAGTGCATAAGCAATGTTGTTCCATTTTTCTTTTGCTGGAAGCTTACTCATCCAGTAGGTCAAAAGACCCGTAACAACAAACGCGATACCTGTAAATAACCAGCGCTGCCAACCAGCTTGATCGCTCAAGAAGCTGAAAGCGGCACCGTAGTTATGAACGTAAAGTAGGTTGAAGAATGGCAACACCTCAATTCGGTTTGCCCATCCGTAGCCCATGTTGTCCATCACCACCAATTTGATGCCAATATCTGCAATAAATACCAGAATTGCTAACCACAGCCAGCGAACTCCAGATTGCTTTAACGTCAGTGCTTTTTCACTCATTACTTTACCTACAAACAGCCCCAGTAAATACTGGGGCTGTTAATTTTAAAAAAAGTTCAGTCGTTCTAGGCAATTACGCGAATTTACGTACTTCACCTTCGCCGTCTACGTTAGACACACAACGACCACAGATCTTCTCGTGACCTTCAATTGTGCCTACGTCTGGCGTGTGGTGCCAACAACGGTCACACTTCTCGCCTTCAGCTGCTGCTACTTCTACAAACAAGCCTTCGATATCCGTCGCTTGTGCTGCATCCGTCTTCTCACCTAGAGGCTTAACTTTCGCAGCAGATGTTAGTAGAACAAAGCGCAATTCATCTTCAAGTTTGTTGATCTTCGCCGCTAGTGCGTCATCAGCAAATAGAGTCACTTCAGCTTGTAGTGCACCACCAATGGTTTTCTCTTTACGCGCATCTTCTAGAAGTTTGTTAACCGCACCACGAACCGCTTGGATCTCAGTCCAGAATTCGTTGTTCAGCTCTTCACCTTCAGCAAGACCGAATAGGCCGTCGAACCACTCACCAGTGAATACGAACTTGTCGCGTTGACCTGGCATTTCGTTCCAGATTTCATCTGCAGTGAACGACATGATTGGCGCCATCCAACGAACTAGCGCTTCTACGATGTAGTAAAGTGCTGTCTGACAGCTACGTTGAGCGTTGCCGCCACGTTTTGCTGTGTACTGACGGTCTTTAATTACGTCTAGGTAGAAAGAGCCCATCTCGATTGAACAGAATTGCATTAGACGCTGAGTCACACCGTGTGTGTTGTACTCTTCGTATGCTTTAACAATCTCTTCTTGTGCTGCTAGTGCACGACCAACCGCCCAGCGATCTAGCGCAACCATCTCTTCAACAGGAACGATGTCTGTTTCAGGGTTGAAGCCGCTCAAGTTAGCTAGGAAGAAACGCGCTGTGTTACGGATACGACGGTACGCATCTGCGCTGCGTTTTAGGATTTCATCAGAAACCGCAACTTCACCAGTGTAGTCTGTAGAAGCAACCCATAGACGAAGAATGTCAGCACCTAGCTTGTTGGTTACGTCTTTTGGCGCAACCACGTTACCGATAGATTTAGACATCTTACGACCCTGACCGTCAACCACGAAACCGTGTGTCAGTACTTGTTTGTAAGGTGCTTCGTCTTTCATCGCAATAGATGAAATTAAAGAAGATTGGAACCAACCGCGGTGTTGGTCAGAACCTTCTAGGTATAGGTCTGCACTGTTGCCGTTGTACTCTTCACGAGCATCAACAACAGAGAAGTGAGTGACACCTGAATCGAACCATACGTCTAGCGTATCTAGCACTTTTTCGTATTGGTCAGCGTCAGCACCTAGTAGTTCAGCGGCATCTACATCCCACCATGCTTGGATGCCTTTCTCTTCAACCAGCTTAGCGACTTTCTCGATCAGCTCTAGCGTGTTTGGATGAAGTTCTGCTGTTTCTTTATGAACAAACAGAGCAATTGGCACACCCCAAGTACGTTGACGAGAGATACACCACTCAGGGCGACCTTCGATCATACCTTCGATGCGGCTTTGACCCCACTCAGGCATCCACTCTACATTCTTGATTGACTCTAATGCTTTAGCACGTAGGCCAGCTTGGTCCATAGAAACGAACCATTGAGGTGTAGCACGGAAGATGATTGGGGTCTTATGACGCCAACAGTGTGGGTAGCTGTGCTCGTAAGCGTGGTGGTGTAGTAGTGCACCTTTTTCTTTTAGTACTTCTACTACTGCATCGTTCGCTTTAAAAACGTGCTGACCAGCAAATAGCTCTGTATCTGGTAGGTAAACGCCGTTTGAGCCAACTGGGTTTGCTACTTCTAGGTTGTACTTGTTACCAACCGCGAAGTCTTCTTGACCGTGACCAGGAGCAGTGTGAACAACACCAGTACCTGAATCAGTCGTAACGTGATCACCAAGGATCGCCGGTACAGTGAAATCGTAGAATGGGTGTTGGAATTGAGAAAGCTCTAGGTCCGCACCTTTAGCAAAGCCAAGGTTGTGGAAGTGCTCGATACCCGCACGGTCCATTACGTCTTTCGCTAGCTCAGCAGCAACGATGATACGCTCAGCGTTGTCGCCTTCTGTTTGGATAAGCACGTACTCTAGATCATCACGTAGACATACTGCGCGGTTTGCAGGCAGTGTCCAAGGTGTTGTTGTCCAGATAACGATAGATACGTCACCGTGACCTTCATGACCTTCTGTCAGTTCAAATTTAGATAGCAGTGCCGCTTCGTCAGCCGCTTTAAAACGAACGTCGATAGATGGCGATACTTTATCTTTGTATTCTACTTCCGCTTCAGCAAGAGCAGAACCACAGTCTGTACACCAGTGAACAGGTTTGAAACCTTTTAGCAGGTGACCATTGCTTGCGATCTTACCAAGAGCACGAATAATGTTCGCTTCAGTTGCGAAATCCATAGTGCGGTATGGCTTGTCCCACTCACCCATGATACCAAGGCGTTTGAAGCTCTCTTTCTGACCTTCAACCTGACCTGCTGCGTATTCACGACATTTCTCGCGGAATTCCGCTGCTGTCACTTTTTGGCCTGGCTTACCTACTTTCTTCTCTACCATTAATTCGATTGGTAGACCGTGGCAGTCCCAGCCTGGGATGTAAGGTGCGTCAAAACCTGAAAGTGTTTTGGATTTAATAATAATGTCTTTAAGAATCTTGTTTAGTGCGTGACCAATATGAATGTCACCATTTGCGTAAGGAGGGCCATCGTGCAATACGAATGACTTTTTGCCTTTCTTAGCTTTACGGATTTCACCGTAAAGATCTTCTTTGTACCAACGCTTAAGCATTTCTGGCTCACGATTGGCCAGGTTGCCGCGCATTGGAAACCCTGTTTCAGGTAAGTTCAGGGTATCTTTATACTCACTCATCGATTCTTAATTCCGTTATATTGGGCGAAAATTAGACATTATGTTGAACGGTGGAATAAACCGCTCAACGCTTAAGCTGACGCAGCCACACCCTTGCTGCTTCAGCATCCAATTCGATTTGTTGTTTAAGTGCTTCAAACGACTCAAACTTTTGCTCATCTCGAAGTTTATGCAAAAGTTCCACTTCTAGTTGCTTGCCATATAAATTGGCATGAAAGTCGAATAAGTGCACTTCTAACTGTTGGCGAACACCATTGACGGTTGGTCTTTGACCAATATTAGCAACACCACCAACTGGCTTATTTCCTAAGCCAAGCGCTTGAACAACATAGACTCCGGAAACCGGAGAAACACAGCGTTTCAAAGGAATATTTGCAGTAGGGAACCCAATGGTTCGACCTAGCTTTCTTCCGTGAGAAACACGACCGCTGATGCTGTAGTTTCTTCCCAGCATCTGTTGCGCGGAATGCAAATCGTCACGCGCCAGCGCTTGACGGATAGCCGTACTGCTGACACGTAATTGTTGTAAACAAAAGCTCTGGGTACTTACGACATCAAAGCCGTATTTTTCCCCTGCTTCCTGCAGCATTGCAAAGTTACCTGTACGGCCTTTGCCAAAGCAGAAATCATCACCAACGACAAGAAACTTAACACCCAAACGCTCGACCAACAAGTCACGGATAAACTCTTCCGCGGTTAAACTTGCAAAATGGCGATTGAAATTGACACACAGTAAGCGGTCAATATCGAGCTTACTCAATTGCACGAACTTATCGCGTAATCGCGTCAACCTTGCAGGTGCCTTGTCTTTGGCAAACAGCTCCATCGGCTGAGGTTCAAAGGTCATCACAACAGAAGGCAAGGATAGCCTGTCCGCTTGCTCAGACACTTGCTGCAATACTTGTTGATGGCCTTTATGGACACCATCGAAATTGCCAATAGTCAGCACACAACCATGATGTCGCGGGTTGATATTGTGAATGCCTCTAATCAGTTCCATTGGATACTGCTTTCTGCCTCTGTTTTACTTTACACTGTGTGAAACTGACGGATTATATACTAATCACCCTCAGTCTGTCCCAGCTTTTAGGTCTTTTAAACGCGCACCAGTTAAAAATAGAACCACTAGGTAAACTACGGCTCCTAAACCGATCAACATCCCTAGCACCGCGCTTCGGTGAGCAAAGCTCCAGCCCAGCCATACTGACATATCTTCCAGTTGCCATAAGATTGCCGCCACCATCGCCGCGCCAGCAATAGCTAAACGTATAATAAAGAAGACGGTTCGCTTAGTGATTTGGTATACCTCTGCGATGTGCAGGCCACGATACAGCAGTGCCATATTCACAAATGCCGATAGTGCCGTCGCGATAGCCAAGCCAACGTAGCCATAGAAGTACGCAAAAATTGCATTAAATACCATGTTGGTCACCATCGCAATGATGCCGTATTTCACTGGCGTTTTAGTGTCTTGACGCGAGTAATAACCCGGAGCGAGCACTTTAATCAGCATAAAGTTCAACAAGCCTGAAGCGTAAGCAAAGAGTGACAATGATGCTTGATGTACGTCTTGTGGCGAAAACTCACCTCGCATGAATAACACCATCAACATAGGTTTTGCCAGTACCATCAAACCAAGCATTGCAGGAAGGCCAAGTAAGATCACCATGCGCACCCCCCAGTCCATGGTTTGTGCGAATCCTTCATTTTGTGCGTCAACATGTTTGCGTGATAATGCTGGTAAAATCACCGTTGCAATAGCAATACCAAACAGACCTAACGGGAATTCCAACAAGCGATCTGAATAGTACAACCAACTGATCGAACCGGTTTGCAGAAAGCTGGCAATAAAAGTATCAAACAACAAGTTGATTTGGCTTACCGACACACCGAACAAAGCAGGAATCATTAAGGTTCGGATCTTCACCACGCCCGGATCGCGCCAGCCCCATTTCGGCTTAACCATAACCCCCGCTTTAATAAGGAAAGGGATTTGAAATAAGAACTGAACCAAACCACCAAGGAAAACACCGATGGCAAGACCAATCTCTGGCTGTGGCATCTGCGGCGAGATAAACCATGCTGCCAAAATGATCATCACATTGAGGAAGACAGGAGTAAACGAAGAAACCGCAAACTTACCTAGTGTATTGAGAATGGCTCCCGATAGGGCAACAAAAGTGATGAACCATAAATAAGGAAAGGTAATCTTGAGCATCACGCTAGCAAGTTCGAACTTCTCAGCCGCGGGACCACCATGCATCCAGTCTAGGAACCAACCAAAACCAAACAGTGCAGTCACCACTCCGGAACCTAGAACACCTAAGATGGTAACAATTGAGACTATCACCCCTAATGTACCCGCCGCACGAGCAATGAGCTCCCGAGTTTTATCCATGTCGCCTTGAGCATGGCTTTCCGTTAAAACAGGTACAAACGCTTGGGAAAAAGCACCTTCAGCAAACAAACGTCGTAAAAAATTAGGAATTTTATTGGCGAAGAAAAAGACGTCTGCGCTTGCTCCTGCCCCCATTAAATTTGCCACTACAACATCACGAACTAGGCCAAGAACGCGGGAAATAAATGTCATAGCACTGACGATCATGCCAGACTTGAGTAGTCGTTTACTCACTGTAACCTCGGAATATCACCATAAGACAGCTAACCCTATACTGTTTCTCTGACAGGTGCTGTAAATAGACGTCAAAAATCTATCCGCGGGTTGTAAGGAATAAGTGTGCCTTTCGCGGATAATTATTAGCATTGGTATAAAAATGCTGTTAGAATCCCCGCCATCTTAACCGCGATAACCTCTCTTACCAAAATTTGTTTTGGCTTAGATCGGTTTTTGCACAAATCATTTGACATTTAAGCGCAAATGAGGGATATTCCTCGCCCTTAAATTGTCACAGAACTAAGTTTTTGGGAGTTAGACCCTTGGCAAATAGTAAATCTGCTAAGAAGCGCGCTATCCAAGCTGAGAAACGTCGTCAGCACAATGCTAGCCGTCGCTCAATGATGCGTACTTACATGAAGAAAACTGTTGCTGCTATCGAAGCAGGCGACAAAGAAGCTGCAACTGCTGCATTCGCTGTAGTTACACCTATCCTAGACCGCATGGCAACTAAAGGCCTTATTCACAAGAATAAAGCAGCTCGCCATAAGTCTCGTTTCGCTGCACAAATCAAAGCTCTTTAATAGAGTCCTGATTTTACAGTGAAGAAAAAACCGACCTTGTGTCGGTTTTTTTATATCTACAAAGTTTTCTTAATAAAAAAAGCTGGCAATGCCAGCTTTTCTTTTTCTGAATGTCCCATTTAAAGACATCAGCTTATTCATTACCCATATAACGCTCAAACTAGAAAGCACTAATAAAACACTTGAGAACAAAGCAAATTGGTCGATGAGTAGTACCCTATCATCAAAAGTTTAACGCCACTCTCAAATATTCCAACAAGTTAGATTCACACTCTAAGATGAGCAGTATATTAGGACTATTTAATTAATGTTGAGCACTCTCAGCACAATAAAGACTATGCAGTGTTTTTATTAACGCTTTCACTTCATCACTCTTTAATGTGTAGTACACCGTCTGTGCTTCTTTCCTTGTCGTGACTAACTCATCACGGCGAAGCCAAGCAAGATGCTGAGATAATGCCGACTGGCTTAGCTCTAACTTTGCACACAGCTCTCCCACGGACAGCTCTTGGTTATGCAGCATACAAAGGATTTGTAGGCGTCTCTCGTTTGCCATCGCTTTGAGCAACACGACGGCTTTTGCGGAGTTCTGCTCCATTTCTTGTAGATTCATGTGTTGGACCTCTAGCTACAACTTACTTATTCCAACCCTGGCCAGCTTGTTGTGTTGCACTGATTTATATATCTAAGAAAATCAAGATACACTCCCAGAGTCTTCATTATTAGAACCTCTAATTTAGTTGTTAGTGATACACCAATATTATCCACCAAGGATTTTAATTGGTGCGCCATCAATAATTAATAGTTTTGCTCACTAAAACAAGTATCTTGCTTACTTAGATATTATTTAGAATTATATTTTTATTGATAGTAATCTATTTATTTACGCAACGATACGGGTTTACTCAAACATTTGACTGAAATCAGCATCACAAACATTTTTTACCGCGGGGTGTTGGATCATTCGTTCCGCAAAAATCACGTAGTACTCTTCTTTTAGCCCATCGACATGGCCAATTAGCTGTAAATTTCGGTCGTCTTCAATCTCCGACATGTATACGGTCGGTGCCAAGAAAATCACATCATCGTGGTACCGAGCAAAAGCTTTCATCAACGCAACATCATCAAACTCCCCCAGCACATTGGGTTGAAGGCCTTGACGATCAAACCATTGAATAACTTTACGCCCCATAGCCGTTCGGCTCGCGGGAATCAGAAGTTTTTTTTGTTCCAAGATCTCAGGGAATCGCACATTTTCAATTTCAGAAGAAGCAAAAAAGCTCATGCTACTTTCACCTAACTTTTTGCTATAAAGGCCAGGACTTTGAGTAGAATCAACGGGACAATCCGAAAGGATCATATCTAGCTTGTGCTGAGAAAGGCGTTCAAGTAGCAGTTCGTGGGTCGATTCATAACAGCGTAAATGAATACTGTTATCTTCCGGGACGGTCGTCATCAGTACTTTACTGACCAAGCGTTTAGATAATGCATCGGCTACACCAACTTCAAATAGAATGTTCGAGTGCTGGCTGTAATTGACGATATCTAACATCTCATAACTCAAACCGAACATCCGGTCGGCGTACTTAAACACAAGCTGACCTAACTCAGTGGGCTCAACTGTACGACCATTGCGCTTGGTTAACTTTCCTTTCATGCGCTCTTCAAGCGCTTTAATCTGTCCTGTCACGGTTTGCGGTGTCAGGAAGAGCGCGTCAGCCGCCTTAGTTACAGAGCCCTGTTTGCACACCATCCAGAAATAATAGAGATGGTTGTAGTTTAGATGTGACATGATCGAGTCCCGAAAAGAAAGTGATACTTTTTATACCAAATGTGACAGAGACAAACAATAAACTCGACAAAACCATACAATACCTTACAAAAGCATAAGTTTTACCGAAAGTATAAAGTCAACACTGTCATAAAAGTTGAACTGAGGCGCATTTTCTCTACAAAAAAAACGCAAAAACCAAACAAAACGAAATCAAAATTTAACCATTAAAATCAACAAGTTAAAAATTAACTTTCTTCCTCTTTTACGCCATTATCAAAAAGAACAATAAAAATCTCTCACAGCAAGAAATCTGTAATATTACTGAAATATTTGTTCTCTAACATCGCCCGCAGATTCAACTACAGACCGAAAAATGAACTGAAAGGTCAACGGAGAAAATTATGATGAACCAAGCTACTTCAACAGTGGCACCAATTTCGAGCACAGCTCGTTGGTTACGCTGGGCTAACTTGGCATTCATGTTATATCTGCTTCTTCTAGCAGTATCTATGGTTGGTAGTGGCTTTAAATGGGCAACTGGCGATCAAGCTAAGGTGCTATTTGAATTTGCCGCACACCCAGTTGCAGGTCTAATGATCGGCTTGGTGGCAACAGCCTTAATTCAGTCTTCAAGTACTGTAACGTCTATTATTGTAGGCTTGGTTGCAGGTGGCTTACCTGTAGAAACCGCTATCCCTATGGTGATGGGTGCTAACATTGGTACCACAGTGACCAATACGCTTGTGTCTCTTGGCCACGTGCGCTGTAAAGAAGAGTTCAAACGTGCATTTGCAAGTGCAACCATTCATGACTTCTTCAACTTGCTTGCTGTCGCTATTTTCCTTCCGTTGGAAATGATGTTCGGCATTTTAGAGAAAGTTTCTCACTGGCTTGTTTCTCCACTGCTTGCTACTGGTGATATGAGCATTAAAGGCTTCAACTTTATTAAACCAATTACAAAGCCAGTCGTAGGCGCAATTAAAGAGCCACTTTCTACCTTCGGTGATACTGTTGGCGGCGTCATGCTTATTGCTTTGGGTATTGCGACTATCTTCGTTGCAATCACAGTGATGGGTAAATTGATGAAGAGCCTAATGGTTGGTCGCGCACGTGAAATTTTGAAAAACGCCATCGGTCGTGGTCCTATTCACGGCATCGTATCAGGCTCAATCGTGACCGTTCTAGTACAATCTTCCTCAACCACGACAAGTTTAATGGTTCCGTTGGTTGGTACTGGCGTGTTGAAAGTACGAGATATCTACCCTTTCACTCTGGGTGCTAACATTGGTACTTGTATTACGGCACTACTAGCAGCGACAGCGGTATCTGGAGAGTTCGCAGTATTCGCACTACAAATCGCTCTAGTCCACTTAGTATTTAACATCATGGCGACGCTGTTTATCTTTGGAATTCCATTCCTACGTGAGATTCCGGTTAAAGGCGCTGAGATGATTTCTGAAATGGCTATTAAGAATAAAGCAGTTGTTGGTGGTTACCTAATGTCAGTATTCGTTATTCTACCAGGTGCAATTCTAGCCCTAACAACGTAACAACAACGACATACCATCGCTTATTGTTTAGGCTCCACATCGTGGAGCCTTTTTTATGATAATTAAACTGTTCAAATCGATTGTCCGGTGATAATTTGAGCCACATCAGCATGCTTATGCTGAGCTATCTCATTTGGAGTCGACAACATGACGCAGCTTAATGACGCTATTTCTGATCAGCTACTCGCAATAGACGAAAACCTAACCCAACTGGTTGCTGATATTGATATCCTCAGTAGCGTGAATCCTCTTAATTATGCTCAAGAAAGAGAACGTTTCATTAAAAACAAATATTCTCAAGAGCCTAATTTTCAATATTCAATTACTAACGTAGATACCCACAGCGCAAAGCGACGTCTATATGAGCTACCTCTAGAAAACATTCAAGACACCCAACTGCAGAGGCTGTACGCGGATGTAATTCAGTCTTATGCAGATAAACTGGATCAAGTGAATACCATAGGTACGCAAGAGTTTCTTTATAACTCCTTACGCTATTATGGGGAACCGAGCGCCAAAGATATTGCCAACGCCCATTTCATATTGCACCTTCCTACAGAAGAAGAAAAAGAACCTCAGCACGATAGCCGTGCAATAGCACGTTTCATGCAAAATTTTGCTCAACGCAATGGGTATGAATGTGAAATACAGGTGTTGGACGGGATGTTAGCAAACGCACTAGTTTCAGGATCTAGAGTCAAAATTAACCACGCGGCGTACATCACCACTGATGAGCTGGAGGCTCTTGCACATCATGAAATGGGAGTACATCTCCTAACTACGCTTAACGGTCGTCAACAACCGCTAAAAGTCCTGAGCTTAGGTTGTCCTGCCAATACCAACACTCAAGAAGGGCTGGCTATATTATGTGAGTATCTGTCAGGACATTTCAGTATCAAGCGCCTAAGAACCTTAGCCTTACGAGTTCTGGCAGTAGAGTCGATGATCAAGGATCGCGATTTCCGCCATACGTTCATGCTATTAAAAGAACAGTATAAAGCTTCTGATCTTCAAGCATTTACAACGACTGCCCGAGTCTATCGAGGTGGAGGTTTAACGAAGGATTACTTGTATCTTAGAGGATTCCGAGAGGTGCTCAATGCCTATGATAGATTGGGCGATGACTTTTCACTATTGTTGTGCGGGAAAACAGAGCTGAAGTACTTTGAGCTTATCCGTTCATTAGTGAGTAAAGAAATATTCACTCAACCTAAGTTTATTAGCCCGGCACTGTCCACACCGATGCAGACCAACCCAATTCACCGTTATATTGTCAGTGCACTAAAATAATACCTTCTAAGTACAAAAAAGAAAAAAGCTCCATTCGGAGCTTTTTCTATATCTTGAAGAACGATACTCGTTACACTGAGAATGGGTAACGAATAGGATCGTGATGCTCGTACCCTTCAACCCAAAAGTCATCCAGTGTGACCCAAGTTTCCAAATCTTCTAGAGATTTAATCTCTGGGTTGATATGGAACGTCGGCGCTTTTAATGGCTCACGCTTCAACTGAACATCGCGCATCAGTTCAAGCTGGTCTTCATAAATGTGAGCATTCACAATCTTATGAAATGCCTGACCAGGTTTCTTGCCCGTAATTTGCGCCATAATCGCCAAGAATACGTAAACTTGAACCATATTGAAGTTTAAGCCAAGCGGTACATCACACGAACGCTGAGTACTATTCAGGTAAAGCGTATCATCCAGCAATGAAAAATGGTGACTGTACATACAAGGACGCAAGCACCCCATGTGGAACTCACCCGGGTTGTAGAAGTTCAAGATTTCACCGCGATCATCAACACCACGCGTTAAGTCATCCACTATCTTACGTAGTTGGTCAACATGACCACCATCAGGTTTCGCCCAGGCGCGCCCTTGAACCCCATAGACACGGCCCATGTCGTCTTCGCCTTTACGGTATGGGTTATTCAACCAGGCATCATTTAGGTTGGCATTGGCATCCCAGGTTTTCGTGCCCAGCTTACGAAAATCTTCCGCATTATCGTAACCACGAATGTACCCTAGTAGCTCTGCAACGGCTGCTTTCCAAAAACTTTTACGTGTGGTGACCAACGGAAATTGATTGTTCGCAACATCGTAGGTTAAATCCGCGTTGATTACGGTCAGGCAGCGCTTGCCTGTACGCTCATTTTCAACCCAAACACCTTGGTCAACGATGCGTTGACACAAATCTAAATACTGTTTCACACCAATACCTTACTTCGTCTTTTGTGGTAACTCGTCTTTGTAATGACCACGTTTGTATGCCCAAACCATCATGAGGACACCGATAACCACCATTGGCAGGGATAAAATCTGTCCCATGGAAATAAAGCCACCGAATAAACCCAAATGAGCGTCTGGTTCGCGCACGTACTCAACTAAGAAGCGGAATGTACCATATCCAGCTAAAAATAGCCCTGAAACAGAACCTAGAGGACGAGGTTTCTTGATGAACCAATTCAAGATGAAGAAAAGTACGATACCTTCAAGCGCCATTTCATAAAGCTGCGATGGATGACGTGGCAGTGGACCGCCATTTGGGAAAACGATCGCCCAAGGCACATCCGTTACTCGGCCCCACAACTCGCTGTTCATGAAGTTACCTAAACGTCCCATACCCAAACCAAATGGCACAAGCGGCGCGATAAAGTCAGCAACACCGAAGAAAGTTCGCCCGTTTTTGTGTGCATACCAGAACATCGCAGTAATCACACCCAGTAAGCCGCCGTGGAAAGACATACCACCGGTCCACACTTTAAATAGATACAAAGGGTCAGCCAGGAAGAGCTCAAAATTGTAGAAAAGCACGTAGCCTACACGGCCACCAATCACCACGCCAAGGAAGCCTGCGAACAACAAATCAGAAACCTGCTCTCGTGTCCAACCACTTCCAGGCTTATCTGCACGTCGGTTCGCTAACCATAGAGCAAACATAAAGCCCACAAGGTACATCAAACCGTACCAACGAACCGAAACAGGACCAATAGAGATTAAAACCGGATCAATATTGGGAAATTCAATATATCCCTGAGACATAAATCATTCTCTTCTTATCACAACAAAATAAATATACCCAAGTAACCTCTAGATGCTTGGTTCAGCGAGAATGACTTGGGTACAAACTTAGAGCAGCATGGTCGCTGCAACAAACATTAAGAACACCGCGAATATCTTTTTTAATACCGCAGTTGGAAGGCTAGTTGCGAGCTTCGCACCCACTTTTGTTGTGAGCATCGAGGCCATAGCAATCGCTAATAAAGCGGGAAGATAAACATAGCCAATACTGTATGAAGGTAAGCCTTCCACTTTATAGCCATGTAAGATGAAGCCGATCATACCAGAAATAGCAATCACGCAACCACAAACGGAGGATGAGCCCACCGCTTTACGCATCTCTATCCCATGTTTATTTAAAAATGGTACCGACAGTGAGCCACCACCAATACCAGCAAGGCTTGATACGACACCAATTCCCGTGCCGTAAACTACAGTCACAGGGCTGCTCGGCATAGGTTTACTGCTCGTAACTTTAATGGAACGAAACATTTGTACTGACAGGCAAAGAACAATGACACCAAACACTTTCGGCAAATAGTGTGTAGGGATCCACTCAGCAATATTGGCACCAACAAAGCCACCAATGACCACACCAGGCATCAACCATTTTACGACAAACATATCGACATTGCCGAGCTTAAGGTGATTCATCGCCGATGAGCCAGACGTGACAATAATACTCGCTAACGAAGTGGCTAAGGCCATGTGCATACTCATTTCTGGAGAGATCCCAGCAAGAGGAAGCAAATACAACAAGGCAGGAACAACAATCAAACCACCACCGATACCGAGTAACCCCGCCATCACACCCACAAAAGCGCCTAGCGCCAACAATAACAAAAATAAAGAGACGGTCACGATTTCCTACTTTTTACCTGCACGGATAAAGCCCGCAAAGCCCTGTTGAATGAAGAAGTCATGCATCATTTGATGAATGTCCTCCCCATAGGACTTTGTCATTGCTTGCTCCGCTAATTTTTCTAATTCTTCTTGTTGACTATGACGAATCAAATATTTCACCTTAGCCACGTTGGAGGTGTTCATACTCAAACTGGTATACCCTAACCCAAGTAAGAGAAGAGCGCCAAATGGATCACCCGCTAGCTCACCACAAATACACACGGGCACCTGATATTTATCACACACCTCATGGATTTGCTTAAGCGCTAACAGTACCGCAGGATGCATAGATTCATAGACATCCGCTACGCGCGAATTGTTCCTATCTACCGCTAATAAATACTGAGTTAAATCGTTTGTCCCGACAGAAACAAAATCAACACGGTGAGCAATCGTTGGCAACAGATACACCATCGATGGTACTTCAATCATGACCCCAATTTGTGGGAATTGAATTCTATCATCAAGCAAAACGGCTTCGCTGTGAGCTTGATTAATCAAGCTAATGGCATCGTCTAGCTCTTTTACCCCTGACACCATTGGCAATAAGATACTTAAGTTTCCGCTTTCTGCACTCGCTCTTAACATTGCACGCAGCTGGATCAAGAAAATGTCTGGATGATCCAATGTAAAACGAATGCCACGCCAGCCTAGAAACGGATTATCTTCTTCGATGGGCAAATACGGCAAAGGTTTGTCACCACCAATATCCAAAGTACGCATCACTACTCGTTGATTCGGATAGCTGTTAAGTATTGCTTGGTATTGATGATACTGCTCATCTTCCGAAGGAAAGTGATGCTGAAGTAAAAATGCAATCTCAGTTCGGTACAACCCAACACCATCAACACCTGTGTTGATGGCAATATTACTGTCTGCACTGAGTCCCGCATTCAGCATAATTTCGATATGGTGATTATCTTGCGTAACCGCAGGGAGTGCGAGGTCCTTGTTTACCATGGCAAACAATTCAGACTCTTCGCTTACTAAGCTGCGATACTCTCGCAACAACTGGCGGTTTGGCTCTAAGAAGATCTCACCCGTATAGCCGTCGACTATCCCGAGTTTGCCATTCACCACATCCGGATTAATGTTGGCGCCCATGACTGCAGGGACCCCAAGAGCTCGAGATAAAATGGCAGCGTGAGAGTTTGCGCCTCCCTCTAATGATACGACGGCTAACAAGAACTCTTTAGGTACAGAAGCGAGCAAGGTGGCAGTGAGTTCATTCGCCACCAAAATAATGGGACGATCAATTGCAGAATTTTCTTGCTCGCTGTTGTGCAGAAAATAGAGCAGCCTTTGCCCTAACTCTCGGATATCTTGCGCTCTTTCACGCATGTATACATCCGACATTCTGGCAAATCGATTCGAGTATGACTCTACAACTTGGCGTAACGCCCAGTCTGCCCTGTCTCCTTTTTCAATCTGCTTCTTCAAATCACCGCGAAGCATCGGATCATTCAGTAAGTGAGTAAACAGATCGAAGATCGCCAGAGCATCTTTGTTGATTTCACTGTCCAGTTTTTTCCGCATACGGCGAAAGTCATTTAACGCTCGCTCTATGGCCACCAGTAGTGTCTCGTGCTCGCGTTCCTTATCTAACGTGGACGAAGGGAAAATATCCGATAAACTCGGCTGGGTATTGTCGAACCAAAACTCTCCAATCGCGACACCAGTAGACGCAGGCAAACCTTTTAATACCGTGGGTTTAGATGCTAACTGCCAATGCCCAAGATTCTGCGCATGTGCAATGAGCACCGCTAACTGAGCGGATAAAGTAACAAGAAACGATTCTTCCATTTCACTAAACAAGCGCGGCGTTTTTTGTTGGATCACCAACACACCTAAAACTTGTTTACGATGAATGATTGGAGTAGCTAAAAAAGAGTGGTAAATCTGTTCGCCGAGTTGAGGAAAGAATTTGAACTCGGGGTGTTTTGAGGCTTCGGCAAGGTTAAGGGGTTCAGCGCTTCGTTTTACCAACCCAACCAAGCCTTCATTGAAGTTGATATGAATACTATCACCTTCAAAAATAAGGCCTTGAGTTGCCATTAACTCAAGGCGCTGCATTTCTTCATTAGCAAGATAGATAGTACAGCACTCAGTACTAAGGGCAGCACAAGTCTCTTTCACCAATATATCGAGTGCCAGATGCACATCATCGACCCTGGAGACTTTCTCAACTATTTCCCTTAGCTGACTGAGCATGATTATCCTCTACGTTGCTTTTTTCTTTTCCCTTTCGCTTTTCTCTCTCGAAAAGGCATGGCTAAGGATGCAAATTCTTTCATCGCTCGTCGATAAACATCTCGCTTGAAAGAAACAACTTGCCTAACTGGATACCAGTAACTTACCCAGCGCCAACCATCAAATTCAGGGGATTTTCCGCGTTGCATATTAATGCGAGACTCATCGCATTCTAATCTCAGCAGAAACCATTTCTGTTTTTGGCCGATACAAACAGGCTTGGAGTCCCAACGCACCAATCGCTTTGGTAGCTTATATCTTAACCAATGACGACTTGTTGCAATGATCTTAACGTCTTTTTTCGTTAAACCGACTTCTTCGTATAACTCCCTGAACATGGCTTGTTCAGGGGTTTCACCTTCGTCAATCCCACCTTGTGGAAATTGCCATGAGTGTTGCCCGTATCGTTTAGCCCAGAAGACCTGACCATGGTTATTACATATCACAATACCAACATTAAGTCGGTAACCATCGCCATCTATCACTGGCTAACCTCTATGAATAAATTTTTTATTACCGTGATTTTTCCACATATCCCCATTACTAGCAAACTTACTGATGTGATATGAGCAAGATTTATTACCTTTTCAGCATTTTTGGATATCTTTTAATCAAACCATACCTTATCAACACAAGAGTGAGACATTGCCCACATTTATTCACCTTTTCTGTGAATAACTTTGTGAAGAATTCAATTCAAATGAGTAATTCAGTTCAATCCCATCAAATGAAAAACAAATGAATAAACAAAAAAACAAACATAACATATTGATAAAAAAGTATTTATTTTTAAAAATAACGATAGTTCGATCTTCAATTTCTTGATGATCTTTTCACCAAACTCAGATCGGTCAAAGATCCACCAACAGGCTATTTATCCACACTTACCTGCTATTCGTTTAGATGATTACAACAAAATCAACCCCAAAAATGCATTTTAACCCCTGTTTATTCATACAGACCTCGTCAGGATCTTATCAATACCTCCTCCACCTGTGGATAAGTTATGAATTGATCGTTCTTACACCGCCTCGGTGAAATCTTAAACAGTAGATTTGGTCGGAGTTTGATAAACTATATTTTTTGTAATACCACCTTGTAACTATGAAACCAGAACCACAAACAGAAGCAGAGCTATTGGAACGAGCGCATGATATGGCAGGACTCAGTTTTGCTGAGTTGGCCGCCGAGGCGAATATGATTGTTCCTGAAAACTTAAAACGTGATAAAGGTTGGGTGGGTCAATTACTCGAATGGCACTTGGGCGCTCCAGCTGGCAGTAAACCTCAACAAGATTTCGCAAAACTAGGGATCGAGTTGAAAAGTATTCCGATCAGTTACTCTGGCAAACCTTTAGAAACAACCTTTGTTTCTGTGGCCCCCCTCACTGGTGTTCATGGTCTTACATGGGAAACAAGTCATGTTCGAAACAAGCTATCTCGTGTGCTTTGGGTACCCGTAGAAGGAGAACGAGAAATCCCACTCGCTGAAAGACGTGTGGGCAGTCCACTCATTTGGTCACCAGATGAAGAAGAAGAACGGATTTTGCGAAATGACTGGGAAGAGTTAATGGAGATGATCGTCTTGGGAAGATTTGATCAAATTTCCGCCAGACACGGAGAAGCGCTGCATCTTCGCCCTAAAGCCGCAAATGCAAAAGCGCTCACCGAAGCATATAACTCAAATGGTAAGCCGATGAAAACTCTGCCCCGAGGCTTTTACCTTAGAACACAGTTTACTGAACAGATCTTACTCAAGCACTACATTAACACTCAACCAGAATAAAACTATATCAGCTATTTAGTGCGTCACGAGCGATAACTCAATATCGCAGTATGAGGCTGCCTCTTCAGTGCCACATTCGTCATACGCATTGCGCAGCCTTAAATACGCTTTATCGACCCCTAGCCTCAATAGTTCTTCTTTTACTAAGTCTAGAGAGCCAAAATGTATCGGGTCTTCACCGTCTTTAATCGGCTCAAGTTGATGCTTGTACTCCACAGCTAAAAGATAGTCAGAGACATCAGAACACCCAATCACAAATACTTTGGGAGTTTTATAAGTATCTTTATGTGGACCATGTAGCCACATGTCCAATTGATGCTTCTGCATAACATACCTCCTTCACACGATCATTTAAGTGTAGTTAGGCTAACTGTAGCTTTCGAGTTTGCTCTTCCTTTATACGTAAATCATTTGCGATTGCGGCTACAAATCCCCTATATTGGAGTCACTTATTTAGTCGGTAACTCTTCAAGGACGTGATATGCAATACACAAAACTACCGCACTCATCACTTGAGCTCAGTAAAATCTGCCTCGGCACTATGACGTTTGGCGAGCAAAACACAGAAAAGGACGCCTTTGAACAGCTCGACTTTGCCCTCGATCATGGTGTGAACTTCATCGATACCGCAGAGATGTACCCTGTACCGCCAAACTCGGAAACACAAGGGCTCACCGAGCAATACATCGGTAATTGGTTGGCAAAAAGCGGCAAAAGAGAAAAAGTAGTACTGGCAACAAAAGTGGCAGGCCCTCGCAATGTTCCTCACATTAGAGACAACATGAGCCTTAATCGTCGCCACATCCATACAGCAATTGATGACAGCCTTAATCGTCTACAAACCGATTATGTCGATTTGTACCAACTACATTGGCCGCAGCGTCAAACCAACTGCTTTGGTCAACTCAACTACCCATACCCTGACAAACAAGAAGAAGTCACGTTAATTGAAACGTTGGAAGCGCTTACTGAATTAGTGAATGCAGGTAAAGTGCGCTATATCGGCGTATCCAACGAGACGCCGTGGGGGGTGATGTCGCTACTGCGTTTGGCAGAAAAACACGATTTGCCAAGAATTGTCTCCATTCAAAACCCATATAACTTATTGAACCGCAGCTTCGAAGTTGGCTTGTCTGAAATCAGCCATTACGAAGGCGTTCAGTTACTTGCCTACTCTCCTTTGGCATTTGGCTGCCTGAGTGGTAAATACCTAAACGGGGCAAAACCTGAAGGCGCTCGATGCACTAAGTGGGAGCGTTTTGCGCGCTACTTCACTCCACAAGGTGTTAAAGCGACCGAAGCTTACGTCAATTTAGCTCAAGAGCATGGTCTAAACCCTGCACAAATGGCGCTCGCGTTTGTCAATCAGCGTCCATTTGTTGCTTCTAACATTATAGGAGCAACAAACCTAGACCAATTAAAAGCCAATATCGACAGTATTGATTTGCAACTTAGCGACGAACTACTTACTGAAATTCAAGCAATAGGTACAACTTACTCGAATCCTTGCCCTTAACAGTACCACCTTCAAACGAAAACAGCTGATCTTCAAGATCAGCTGTTTATCCAATGAAGTCATACTTCATATAAAAAGTTAAGCGTGTTGAATGACTCGTTAGCAACTCAGTCAGCCCAACACGCTAACGATTACGTCATTATTCGCGACGTTAAGACTCGACGAAGGTGACGAACTCGACGTTCAACTTTTACTGCATCCGGAACATTGGTACGTGTAGAACGCCCATCGCGATCTAAACCAATATCTCTCAATAGATGAACATTCGTCCATGGAATATCATGAGCAGTTCGGCGTATGGTGCGCTGCCATTGCTTTTCTTCGCGTTTAAGGTCTGCTTTCAATAGCAAAGTGGCCAATTGTAGGTAAATAGAGTGACGCATAATATTTTCTCCGATTATCGATGTATTCGACTGGGAAAAATAGTGCGTAAAATGAACAGAAATATTCTGTTGATACTAAGCCGCTACTTTTCCGCAGCCTAGTAATAAATATGATAGGTTACGGATTAATTTTTATCTTGTGAGCCAGTGGTATTGGTATCATCCGATTTAAGGGTTATCGGAGCGATAGGCATACGATCAGCGCAAGCAGTGGTGTTAACAACGTAATGTTTCATCTTGCGCCTCCTAGCTAAAAATTAATCCGTTTATGAAAGGTATAACTCATTGAGTTACGGTTAAATTGTAAGCTTTGATGGATATATATCAAACATTTTTTGCCTTTTTGATTAAAAACAAATCAATACACCGCAATTTAGTTTCATATACTTTTACGTATAACATATTCACCTGAGGAATATATAAATTTGCGGATTTTATAAATCAAACCAAACAAAAATAAAAAGAGCGGCTCTGTGGCCACTCTCTTTTATTGTATTTATTCGCCTATTTAACACAGGGAAAGGCCAACTACATGGCTTGTTCGGAAATCAAGTTATGTTTATTAAGTAGTCGATACATGGTTGCACGCGAAACTCCGAGCTCTTTCGCCGCATTTGAAACTTGACCAGAATGAGATTCCAAAACAACCAGCAACGCATCACGTTCACTCTTCTCTCGGATTGATTTCAAGCTGCGCTTTGAGTCATTACGTTGAGGTAAATCTAAGTGATGCTCTTCAATCATTACGCTGTCGGACATTAATACCGCTCGCTTCACTTGGTTCATCAGCTCACGCACATTTCCAGGCCAGAAATAACGTGTCAGTGCCTTGAATGCATCCTCAGAAAAGCTTTTTGCTTGCGAGTTGTACTCTTTTGAGAACTCTTGTAAGTAGAAACGAGCCAGCAATGCGATGTCACTCGCACGTTCTTTCAAGCTAGGGACATTGATGCGCAAAACGTTGATGTAATGGTAAAGCTCTTCATTGAAGTCACCGTCAATCAAAGCTTTTTCAACATCTGACGAGTTAGCAGCAAGAATACGCACGTTAACCGCTTTTACGCCATCTTTGGTATCAATGGTGCCTTCTTGCAAGAATCTCAGCAGATTCATTTGCTGCTCTTTTGAAATGGTAAGAATGTCGTTAAACAACACGGTGCCGCCATCTGCTTGTTCAAGCAGGCATGCTTCCATATCTTCATCGGCGTTAATACCAAATACTTCAGCTTGGAAACGTTGTTCATTGAGTGCGCGACAGTTAATTGCCATAAACGGTTTATGAGAGCGTGAAGAGACTTTATGGATGGCCCTAGCAACCGCCTCTTTACCAGTCCCACTTTCCCCAGAAATCAGAATACTGACGTCCGTTGGACCAATGCGCTTCACTTGATCGCGTAAACGTTTCATCGGGATAGATTCACCGATCAAACCCATATCTAAACTGCTACCAAAACTAGGCCAAACTTTTTTCTCCAACTTAAGCATGCCAAGCTGGTGACCTATTGTGCTTAATAACTGTGCATCTGGGATCGGCGCTGTGAAAAAATCGATACAAAAGTTAACAATGAACTGGCATATGGTGTCAGTGCCAAGCTGAGATTCACGAATAAACGCTAACCAACGTACGTGTTTGTGAGAGCTGACTAAGTTCGCCAAACCATTCAAGCTGAACTCGTCATGGCTGAGATCAACAATACCGATACATGGACCAATATCTTCTAACAGCGTATTAGCTTTGCGTAAGTCACCTACTTGGTGACACTTCCAGCCCACTTGCTCCAGTACCGATAACCAAGGCTCATAAGTACCGCCAACTACCACAAGCGATCCCGGGATGGAATCCATCTTAAACTGCCCAGCCATTCTCTAACCCTTTTTCATTGTTAATAGAAATTTTGTGCCACAAACTTATCTTTGCGAGCGGGTAACATTATCGAGACTCCGCCCCCTCACGTCTGTCTCAGTATTAAGACTATGCAATAGATTGAGATTTGGCGAATGTTTATTTGCATATCCCATTAAAAAGCAAATGCAACAACTTGAATTAACTTAACTAAAAGGCAAAAAAAACCACCCGAAGGTGGTTTTTTACTCATCCTATCGAATTACGCTTGCGGGCGCATTGCAGGGAATAGGATCACGTCACGGATAGTGTGCGTGTTAGTCAGTAGCATAACCAAACGGTCGATACCGATACCTTGGCCTGCTGTTGGCGGTAGGCCGTGCTCTAGAGCAGTGATGTAGTCTGCATCGTAGAACATTGCTTCGTCGTCACCAGACTCTTTCGCTTCAACCTGTGCTTTAAAGCGTGCATCTTGGTCTTCAGCATCGTTAAGCTCTGAGAAACCGTTCGCTACTTCACGGCCACCGATAAAGAACTCAAAGCGGTCTGTAAAGAACGGGTTATCGTCGCTACGACGAGCTAGTGGAGAAATATCTGCTGGGTAACCAGTGATGAACGTAGGCTGCATTAGCTTAGGTTCTGCTGTTTCACCAAAGATCTCTTCAAGAAGCTGACCACATGTCCAGAAAGGTTCTACTTCAACGTGAACAGATTTCGCGATAGAAACCATTAGATCACGGTTTTGTAGGTCTTCTTCTGTTAGCGCTTGGATTTGCGCGTGGTCTGGGTTGTAGTGCTTGATTGCTTCGAACATGCTCATACGAGTGTAAGTACCACCAAACTCAACCGTTTCATCACCGTAAGGCATTGACGTTGAACCTAGAACTTCTTGCGCCACTGAGCTTAGTAGTTCTTCAGTTAGGTCCATCAGATCTTTGTAGTCTGCGTACGCCATGTAGAATTCCATCATTGTGAATTCTGGGTTGTGGCGTGGAGAAAGGCCTTCGTTACGGAAGTTACGGTTGATTTCGAATACGCGATCAAAACCACCAACAACTAGACGCTTCAGGTATAGCTCTGGCGCGATACGTAGGTACATTGGCATGTCTAGTGCGTTGTGGTGCGTGATAAATGGACGCGCACTCGCACCGCCAGGGATAACGTGCATCATTGGCGTTTCAACTTCCATGAACTGCTTAGAGATCATGAAGTTGCGGATTGCAGACATTACTTTAGAACGTACTACAAACGCTTGACGAGAGTCTTCGTTAACGATCAGGTCAACGTAACGTTGGCGATAACGCATCTCTTGGTCAGTTAGACCGTGGAACTTCTCTGGAAGTGGACGTAGTGCTTTGGTTAGCAACTCGTACTCTTCCATGTTCACGTATAGGTCACCTTTACCAGACTTATGAAGTGCACCTTTAACACCGATGATGTCACCGATATCTAGACCTTGGTATTTTTCTTTAAGTACTTTTTGAACCGCTTTGTCAGCATAAGCTTGGATACGGCCAGAAGTTTCTTGAATTACCAAGAATGGACCACGTTTAGCCATGATACGGCCTGCGATTGCTACTACGTGGTTAAGCTCTTCTAGCTCTTCCTTCGTCTTTTCACCGAACTCTTTCTGAAGGTCGCCCGCTAGTGCGTCACGACGGAAGTCGTTTGGATGGCCGTTCGCTTTGCAGCTCTTTCGGATTGCATCCAGTTTAGCGCGGCGTTCAGCAATCAGCTTATTTTCTTCTAGTACAGTTTCGTTTTGAACAGCATCAGTCATTTTCGATGTATCCTGTTTTTGTCGGTGAAAAGCTTTATAGACCTGATTTCAGGCTAGCTTCAATAAATTTGTCCAGATCGCCATCAAGAACCGCTTGAGTATTACGGTTTTCAATGCCCGTACGGAGGTCCTTAATACGTGAGTCATCCAATACGTAAGAACGGATCTGGCTACCCCAGCCAATGTCAGACTTAGCGTCTTCATTAGCTTGTTTTTCCGCATTTTGCTTTTGCAATTCAAGCTCAAATAGCTTCGCTCGAAGCTGTTTCATTGCCTGATCTTTGTTCTTATGTTGAGAACGGTCATTCTGACACTGAACCACTGTGTTCGTAGGTACGTGCGTAATACGTACCGCAGATTCTGTGGTGTTTACGTGCTGACCACCTGCGCCTGACGCACGGTAAACGTCAATGCGTAGGTCGGAAGGATTAATGTCGATGTCGATGTTTTCATCAATCTCTGGATAGATGAACGCAGAAGCAAATGACGTATGGCGACGACCGCCTGAATCGAACGGAGATTTACGAACAAGACGATGAACGCCCGTTTCAGTGCGTAACCAACCGTACGCATACTCACCAGAGATGCGAACTGTTGCCGACTTAAGACCCGCGACTTCACCTTCAGAGACTTCAATCACTTCAGCTTTGAAGCCCTTCGCTTCTGCCCAACGTAGGTACATACGCAGCAGCATGTTAGTCCAGTCTTGTGCTTCTGTACCACCAGAGCCAGCTTGCAAATCGATGTAACAATCAGAGCTATCGTGGTCGCCAGAGAACATACGACGGAATTCAAGCTTTTCTAGCTTCTCTTCCAACTCAGCAAGTTCTGGTTCAATTTCGTCAAATGTTTCTTGATCTTCTTCTTCTACAGCCAGCTCAAGAAGACCTTCTACATCTTCCACACCTTGCTCTAGTTGATCAATGGTTTCAACAACCGCTTCTAGTGATGCACGCTCTTTACCCAGTGCTTGCGCACGCTCAGGTTCGTTCCATACATCTGGTTGTTCAAGTTCTGCGTTGACTTCTTCTAGACGCTCTTTCTTCGCGTCATAGTCAAAGATACCCCCTCAGGACATTTGTGCGCTGAGACACGTCCTGCAGACGGTTTTTAATTGGATTGATTTCAAACATGTTTACTCAACATTTTAGAATAGAATTTAACCGAGAAATTCTACTGAAAAATGTGACCGAGATACAGGAAAATTTCGGATGAGAAATCAGATTGCGGTGAGAGAGAGCACGGTCATAAAATTTTACGCCCACTTAGGGGCAACCGTACTCTATAAGAAAGGTTAATCTAGGTATTACTTAGCTTCGATATGGTCGATCATCAATTGCAATGATTGATTACCACGAAATTCATTCACATCCAGCTTATACGCGAGACGTACTGTTTTAACCGATGCATCTGGCCATCGGCGTAGATCAACATTGAATGCAATGCCGTCGATCATCACATTGGTAGGGTGACCTTTATAAAGCGGCTCTAACATCAATTTAAGATGCTTCTCACCCACCAGCTTTTGATGCAGTACTTTAAACTCACCATCAAAGATTGGTTCAGGGAAGGCTTGTCCAAAAGGGCCACCCGATCGCAGCTGTTCAGCAACATGCATAGAGAACTCTTCCGGCTTAAGTTCACCATCTGACATGATCACGCCTTTTAGCGCCGCTTCATCGAGTTCCTTTTTTACCACTTCATCAAACAAACGACTGAAACGCTCAAAATCCTGCTCTTTAATCGTTAAGCCTGCTGCCATGGCGTGTCCACCAAACTTGATGATCAAACCCGGGTTTTGTGTGTCGATGAAATCCAACGCATCGCGCATGTGTAGCCCCGGAATAGAACGACACGAGCCTTTAATCGTCCCTTCTCCGCCATCAGCAAATGCAATGACTGGACGGTGAAACTTCTCTTTAATGCGCGAAGCCAAAATACCAATCACACCTTGGTGCCAATCACGCTGGAATAAGGCTAAGCCATAAGGAAGCTCATTGCCTTCACCAAACTGAAGGCGCTCACAGAAAGCCATCGCTTCTTGCTTCATGCCTTCTTCAATCTCTTTACGAGTTTGGTTCAAGCCATCCAATTCACTTGCCATGCGACGAGCAGCGTGGATGTTGTTACACATCAATAGTTCAACACCGAAAGACATGTCATCAAGACGACCTGCAGCGTTAATACGTGGACCTAAAGCAAAGCCAAAGTCAGACGCAACTAAACGACGCGCATCGCGCTTCGCGACCTCAATTAATGCTTGGATGCCGGGACGCGCTTTGCCAGCACGAATACGTTGCAAGCCTTGGTGTACAAGAATGCGGTTGTTTTCATCCAATGGAACGACGTCGGCGACGGTACCCAGTGCAACAAGGTCAATCAGTTCCATCAATTTGGGCTCTTGCATCCCCTGTTCTGCAAACCAATTGTGTTTTCGCATATGAACGCATAGTGCCATCATGAGATAAAACGCGACCCCTACACCCGCAAGCGCTTTAGATGGAAAGCTACAGCTCTCAAGGTTTGGGTTCACCATTGCATCCACATCAGGCAACACTTGTCCTGGCAAGTGGTGATCGGTAACAAGCACAGTAATGCCATTTTCTTTTGCGTAACGCACGCCTTCGATTGATGAGACGCCGTTATCCACCGTCATGATCATCTCAGCGCCAAGCTCTAAGGCTTGGTCAACGACTTCTGGGCTTAACCCATAACCGTCTTCAAAACGATTTGGCACTAGGTAATCCACATTGTGACTACCAAGCATACGTAGCGCGAGCACTGATAATGCTGAGCTTGTCGCGCCATCAGCGTCAAAATCACCGACAACGATGATGCGTTTTTGTTCTTTTATCGCCTGAAACAAAAGATCGACAGCTTGCTCAATCCCCCCGAGTTTTTGATATGAATGCAACCCACGGGCCGACGTTTCTAATTGTGAAAGATCCGTTATCCCACGGTTGATGTAGATACGTTTAAGAATCGGAGGAATGGAATCAGGAAGAAGGGAAAGATCAGGTTCAGGACGTCGTTGAATTTCTATCATGCTTAAAAGAGCCGACAACTTTGCCGGCTCTGCTCCTAATGGATTATAGTTGCTTTAAACGTTTCAATAGCTCTGCAGGTGGTAGGTAGCCACCAACCATTTCGCCATTCGGTAAGAAGATTGCTGGCGTACCAGAAATACCCAATTGGCGACCTAGATTGTAATGCGCCTGGATGGTTTCTTTACACTGTTTCAAGTCTTTCGCAGGGTTATCAAATGTACGATTCACTTTCGCGTTGTGCATTGCCGACGCCGGATCTTCAGCACACCAAATCGTTGCCATTTGCTCCGCTACAGGGCCAGTTGCACCTTGGCGAGGGTAAGCCATGTAACGCACTGTAATACCTAGATCATTATAGCCTTGCATTTGGCTATGCAGACGCACACAGTAACCACAGGTGATATCGGTGAATACGGTCACAACGTACTTTTCATCGTCGGCTTTGTATTCGATCATGCTATCGGAGAACTGCGCAATTTTCTCGGCGTTAAGCGGCGCTTGACGCTCTGCTATGACATCTTTGTAACTGCCATCATCATTAATGGCATAAAGCGTACCGGCGATAAAATGGCTACCATCATTTGAAGCAAACAGGATCCCGCCATTGGTTTGAATTTCCAATAAGCCAGCGACGTCTGATGGTTGAATATCAACGATAGATAAACCAAGCTTTGAGAACTTAGTTTTTAATGCTGCTTCATCAAAGCCGCTTTGTGCAGCTGGCGCCACTTGTTGCGCAGGAGTCTCCGTTTGAGCCTGACTTTCTTCTGCACCACAAGCGGTAACAAAAAATGGTAAAGTCAGCAGAGTTAGTCGGCGTAATACGCTCATGAAATTCACCTTAATGTAAAATCGTTTTTCCAAGAAGACATGGATGAATCTAACCATTGTTATGCTCTTGGGTGGTGTTGACTGTGGATCTGCTTCAATCGTTCAGTCGCCACGTGAGTATAAATTTGCGTGGTCGATAAGTCACTATGTCCTAAAAGCATCTGTACGACCCTGAGATCTGCGCCATAGTTCAATAAATGCGTGGCAAAGGCATGACGCAGTACGTGCGGCGACAGCTGATCCGTGTCAATCCCTGCTATCAAAGCATAGTACTTAATACGGTGCCAAAACGTCTGACGAGTCATTTGTCTTGCGCGTTTACTAGGAAAAACAATATCAGATGATGTATCACCAAGTAACGCAGGGCGCCCTTGTTGAATGAACGTCTCGATCCAATCGACCGCGTTTTCCCCCATAGGAACCAGGCGTTCTTTACCACCTTTACCAGTCACGCGCACCACCCCTTGGCGCAAGCTAACATTTTCCATGGTCAAACTGACGAGCTCTGTCACACGCAACCCTGTCGCGTAGAGTAGCTCTAGCATCGCTTTATCGCGCAATTCTATAGGGTCATTCGGGTCTGGCGCTTCGAGCAACGCGTCCACTTGCTCTTCACTAATATCTTTGGGTAAACGTTGTGGCAGTTTAGGGCTAACCAAGAGCGCACTCGGGTCATCAGCACGCACCTTCTCACGATGCAGGTATTGAAATAAACGACGAATAGCCGACAACATACGCGCACGGGACGTCTGTTTGTAATCTAAGTCTACAAGGTGGCTTTGATATTCTTGCAAGCCAGACAAACTGATAAAATCAAGACGGTATCGATGTTTTTCCATCCACACGAGCAGCTTCATTAAATCGTTTCGGTAGGAAGCCAACGTGTTCTCTGATAGACCACGCTCCATCCACATCGCATCTAAGAATTGCTCAACAAGCGAAAAATCTTGTTGATTGACAGGCTGTTGTGCCGTCATGAATGCTTCCTTATCTGTTTATATTTACAGTATTTAGATTAAAGCACCTGCCAATCCAATACCATAAAAAATCATCCCACATAGGATATTCGCTGCAATCTTCCTCAATTTATGGTTAGAATCTTCCACAACAGCAACACAAATAACGACGAATATAATGAAAATCGGACTCTTTTACGGCTCAACGACCTGCTACACAGAAATGGCAGCAGAGAAAATTCGTACCCTTATTGGTGAAGACCTTGTCGACATTCACAATGTGAAAGAGACACCGTTATCACTAATGGCGGACTACGACTTATTACTCCTTGGCATCTCAACTTGGGATTTTGGTGAAATTCAAGAAGATTGGAACGCGATTTGGCAAGACATCGCGACCACACCACTGAAAGGCAAAGTTGTAGCGCTGTTTGGTCTGGGTGACCAAGAAGGTTACGGAGAGTGGTATTTAGATGCGATGGGCTTACTTCACGATGAATTACAAGCCACAGGCGCAACCTTTATCGGTTACTGGCCAAATGAAGGCTACGAATTTGAAGCATCGAAAGCACTGATCGAAGATGGCAGCAAGTTTGTTGGACTTGCGTTAGATGAAGACTCACAGTACGAACTGAGTGATGAACGCATCGAAAAATGGTGTGAACAAGTTCTTGTGGAATTCCACGACACGCTTTAATAGCGCAAACACGTCATCATTAAAAAGTAAAAAGCCCGATGAAGTAATTCATCGGGCTTTTTATTATCTTGATAACGCGAAGTGATTACGCGGTTTCTTGTGCTAGTTCTGGGCGAGGTTTCGCGATGAAGAACATGCACACGATAGCCGCAAATGTTGGAAGCACCCAACCCATGCCGACTTCGAATAGTGGCAACATGTTAAACGCAGAAACATCAATACCCGATACTTTTGCCGCATCAACCAACGCAAACAACAGAGATACAAGCAGTACCGCGCGGTAAGCAAAACGTGGATTTGGCAGTTTGCTGCGCACAAATGTTAGTGCAACCAACGCAATCGCCACAGGGTACAGCGCAAACAATACTGGCACTGACAGAGAAATCAGCTGTGCAAGACCAACGTTTGCAACCAATGCACAAACAGAACCATTAATCAGTACCCATTGCTTGTATGACAGTGGTGTTTTCGAGCTGAAGAAATCTGAACACGCAGAAATCAAGCCAATCGCGGTTGTCAGACACGCTAGCAATACGATGACAGACAGAACGATTTGACCGTATGGACCAAACAACGCTTGAACGTATTGGCTAAGCACTAGGCCACCATTATCAGCACCAGCAGCAACCGTTGCACTCGTCGCACCTAAGTAAAATAGTGAGATGTAAACAAACGCAAGACCAGCAGCAGCAATACAACCTGCATAGATCAGATATTTAGTAGTTGCAGAGCGCTCAGTAATGCCTTTACCGCGCAGTGCATCAACCATCAGCATACCAAACATCAATGACGCGAACGTATCCATTGTGTTGTAGCCTTCTAAGAAGCCTTTGGTCAGAGGCTGCGTTAGGTATTCACCGTGCGCGCCAATCATATCGCCCTGAGGATCAAGGAAGACAGCGACAGCAAGAATGATCAAACCAACGAACAATGCTGGTGTCAGTACTTTACCGATAAGATCGATCAAACGGCCTTGGAACCATGAGAACATCATCGCTGCGATAAAGAAGATCACTGAGAACGCTGTCAGATGCGTTTGTGATGCCTCAAGGAAGAAAGGTTTCACCGCCATCTCGTAAGCCACTAGGCCAGTACGAGGCGCAGCAAACGCAGGACCAATGATGATGAAAATCAGTGCAGCCATAAGAACTGCCGCTTTTTTCGGAAGATCTTGCGTCAAGTGATCCCAAGAACCACCAGCAACAGCAATAGCAACGATAGTAATAAGAGGTAGACCTACCGCTGTTAGCAAGAAACCAAACATAGCTGGCATTAAGTTTTCACCCGCTAGCTGACCCGCTAGAGGAGGAAAGATAATATTGCCCGCACCTAAAAAGAACGCAAATAGCATAAAGCCTACTGCGATAATATCTGTTAGTTTTAACGTCTGCTTCACAGATAACCCTTGTCTTTTAATTAATGAATGTTGTGTATGCGTAGACCACTTTTTGTATACCTAAAGTCAATAAGTACACGTGGTTCAATCTATAAAATTTTCGCCGCATAATGACGAAAGACTCATCATTTGGCAACCTTTAAGAAAAAAACACCATATTAATTTAGTTTTCAAACTTAAAAGCAGTGGATATAACCAGATCCAAATAACAGACCAGTTCTTTATCTCGATCAATTAACAATACAATTTAATAACCAACAAAACAACAATCTATACAATTAATAAACAATAGAGCAATCCACTTAATTATTGAGCAAATATAAAACAATCATGAAGAACAAAAAACTGAAAACTAAAGGCTTCAATTTTAAGCAATTTTGTATTGAGGGCGGCGAGAGTGGTATGCCAGTCAGCACAGATGGGGTAATGCTTGGTGCTTGGATTCAAAGCCCTAACGACGCTAAAATTCTCGATATTGGCACTGGCACTGGCCTGCTTGCCCTGATGTGTGCTCAACGCTTTACAGAAGCTCAAATAACCGCGGTCGATATCGAATTAACAGCCGTTGCTGCCGCGCAAAAAAATATGGCCCAGTCTCCTTGGTCAGATCGTGTAAGTGTGCATCACACCGACATACTGCACTTTACGCCGACACATCCATTCCAACGCATCATTTGTAACCCGCCCTACTTCAACAGCGGCGAGCAATCGAAACACAGTCAACGTGCAACCGCGAGGCACACTGATACGCTAGGCCATAACGCATTGCTACAGCGTTGCTATCATTTGCTTGATGACGAAGGGAGAGCTAGTTTTGTGTTGCCAATCACCGAAGGCGAGCAGTTCATTGAGCTAGCATTAAACCAAGGTTGGTATCTATCGAGGATCTGTCGTGTGCAACCATCAGAAAAGAAACCAGTACACCGATTGTTATTTGAACTGTCAAAACGACCTTGCGATTCGCAAACGTCACATTTAATTATCCGTTCAAATGACCGCTATAGTGATGATTTCATCCAGTTAACTCGCGAGTTTTATCTTAAGATGTGAAATAACATGTGATCCTTATCACCAATCACTTTATAATGTGCGACCTTTTTGTATTCTATGCTGTTGTGGCGAACCATTAACCAAGCTTTGCTTGTGGAGAACTCATTGTGATCAGAACCTTTGCTGAACTTGATCTAGACCAAAACCTACTTGAAGCCATTGAAGAGATGGGTTACGAACGCCCAACAAAAATTCAGGCAGAAGCGATTCCACAAGCGTTGGACGGTCGTGACATTCTAGCGTCAGCGCCAACAGGAACTGGTAAAACGGCCGCCTTCGTCCTGCCAGCATTGCAATACTTGCAAGACTTCCCTCGTCGTAAGCCTGGGCCTGCGCGTATTTTGATCCTAACGCCTACTCGCGAACTGGCGATGCAAATTGCCGATCAAGCACGTGCTTTGGCAAAAAATACCAAACTCAACATTTTCACCATCACTGGTGGTGTTCAGTACCAAGAGCACGCCGACATCCTTGCAACAACACAAGACATTGTGGTTGCGACACCTGGCCGTTTAAAAGAATACATTGATGCAGAACGTTTTGATTGTCGTGCAATCGAATGGTTAATCCTTGATGAAGCAGACCGTATGCTAGATATGGGTTTTGCTCCTACTGTCGATCGCCTATCTAACGAATGTCGCTGGCGTAAGCAAACCCTTCTGTTCTCAGCAACGTTAGAAGGGAAAGGCGTAGAAGGCTTTACCGCTGATCTGTTGAATGATCCAGCAGAGATCGATGCAAAATCACCTTTGCGTGAGCGTAAGAAAATTGCTCAGTGGTATCACCGAGCTGATGATGCTGAACACAAACTAGAATTACTAAAACACATTATTACTCAGCAAGCTGAGCGCACTATCGTCTTTTTAAAGACTCGTGAGCGTTTGGCTGAGCTACGAGCGCAGCTTGAAAGTGCACAGATTCCATGTTCTTGGATTCAAGGTGAAATGCCGCAAGATCGTCGTAACAATGCAATTTCTCGCTTCCGCGATGGAACTGTGAACGTGCTGCTCGCGACGGACGTTGCTGCGCGTGGTATCGATCTTCCGGATGTATCACACGTTATCAACTACGACATGCCGCGCACGGCTGATGTTTACCTTCACCGTATCGGCCGTACGGCTCGCGCGGGTAAAAAAGGTAACGCTATCTCAATCGTAGAAGCACACGACCAACCAATGATGGATCGCGTTGCGCGCTACGTGAAGGAAGACATCAAAGAGCGTTTCGTGAAAGAGATGCGTCCTAAACACAAAAAGCCTGTGTTTAAGAAGAAAAAGAAAAAAGACGACAAGAAAAAAGTAGCGAAAAAGAAAACCGCTAAGAAGAAGTAACCTTGTTGGGGCGAAGTAGCTCAAGCTAAAAAATAACAAAGGGTTGGCAATGCCAACCCTTTTTCGTTTGTGCTGATAGAGATTAACGTAGACTACGTCTCAATCAGCTTTATTTTTGCTCTTCGCGTTTAAATACTAACTCTGTTGGCGTCGATTCATCTTCCACAAAGTAGTAACCCGCCGTATCAAACTTAGTCAGGTCTGCCACGCTCTCAACACGGTTTTCAATGATGTAACGCGCCATCATACCGCGCGCTTTCTTCGCGTAAAAACTGATGACCTTGTATTGACCATTCTTACAATCTTTGAAAACTGGCGTGATCACTTGCGCATCTAAATTCTTTGGCTTAACCGCTTTAAAGTATTCATTTGATGCAAGGTTGATAAGGACATTATCACCTTGAGCAGAAATCGCTTCGTTAAGCTTGTCCGTAATAACATTGCCCCAAAACTGGTACAAGTTCGTACCTTTGTCGTTTGCAAGCTTGGTACCCATTTCAAGACGGTATGGCTGCATCAAATCAAGTGGTTTTAGTAAACCATAAAGACCCGATAGCATACGCAGATGATCTTGAGCATATTCGAAGTCCGCTTCAGATAAACTTTCGGCGTCTAGCCCTGTGTAAACGTCACCTTTAAATGCAAGAATGGCTTGTCGTGAGTTTTCAGTGGTAAACGTTTCACTCCACTCTTGGAATCGACCCACATTTAAATCGGCAATCTTGTCGCTCACTTTCATTAAAGAGGCAACATCAGCAGGAGTCAGTTTGCGGCAAACATCGATAAGCTCTTTTGAGTATTCGACCAACTCAGGTTGAGTAAATTTTTCTGTCGCTAACGGAGACTCGTAATCAAGAGTCTTCGCTGGAGAAACTACGATAAGCATGACTTTCCCTTCTCTAATTTTGTTTTTAATAGGGTACAAAAAAAGCCATGCATTGTCTGCATGGCTTTTTACATCGTACTAATAGCTTTCAACTATGAGTGATAGCTCACTTAGTCTTTTTTATCGTTGTACCAAATGCCTTCTTCAAGCTGAGATTTCAGCTCTGGGAAATCATTCGCATCAAATGTTGGCACTTTGCCTTCACCAAGCTGGCGGTTGTAATCTTTGGCCAGTTTAATCACGATGCCAGATAGCAAGATGATCGCCACCAAGTTGACTATCGCCATCAGACCCATAGAGACATCAGCAAGCGACCATACGACTGGTAACGAAGCTAGTGCACCAAACATCACCATACCAAGAACAATAACGCGGAAAATGCTTAAGCCCGCTTTATGATTGTGCTCTAGGAAGATTAAGTTCGTTTCAGCATACGAGTAGTTTGCAATGATTGAAGTAAACGCAAAGAAGAAGATTGCCACAGCAACAAAGATGCCGCCCCAATCGCCAACTTGTGAGCTCAATGCACGCTGAGTTAGCTCGATACCCGTCACTTCTGTTGCTTGACCGACATACTCACCAGACATCAGGATGATAGCCACTGTTGCAGAACAGATAACGATCGTATCCATGAACACGCCTAGCATCTGTACGTAACCTTGAGACGCTGGGTGTGGTGGGTAAGGTGTTGCTGAAGCTGCCGCGTTAGGTGCAGAACCCATACCTGCTTCATTCGAGAATAGACCGCGCTTGATACCGTTAATCATTGCCTGTGCAATTGCGTAGCCAAGACCACCTGCTGCTGCTTCTTGCAGACCAAATGCACTCTTAAAGATAAGCATCAATACATCAGGTAATTTCTCTAGGTTAGAGAACATGATGAACAGCGCTAGGGCTAGATAAAGTAGTGCCATGATCGGAACGATCATCTCAGCAACTCTTGCGATACGCTTGATGCCACCGAAAATAACAATTGCAGACAGTAAAACAACGGCAATACCGACATACAGGTTATTCCAACCAAATGCGTTGCTCATTGCATTGGCAATTGAGTTAGCTTGTACGGCGTTGAATACCAAACCAAAAGCGATGATTAGGAAAACTGAGAACAACACGCCCATCCAACGCATGCCCAGGCCTTTTTCCATGTAGTAGGCAGGGCCACCACGGTAGTTGCCATCATCATCTTTGGTTTTGTATAACTGCGCCAGTGTGCTCTCAGCAAACGATGTTGCCATACCAAGCATTGCAATCAGCCACATCCAGAAGATCGCACCAGGACCACCCGCAGTCAATGCAACTGCAACGCCCGCCATGTTACCTGTACCAACACGTGCAGCAAGACTAGTACAAAGCGCTTGGAAAGAGGAAATACCAGCTTTGTCTGCTTTACGGCTGTTCTTAAGAACAGAGAACATGTGGCCGAAATGGCGGAACTGAATGAACCCTAATCGAACGGTGAAGTAAATACCAACACCAACAAGAAGATAAACCAGAATCGAGCCCCAGAGGAGATCGTTCATCAAATTGATTAAGTCTGTCATGTGTACCTCAAAGTGAGTTGCGCCAGTCTATGCGTCCTAGCCATCCACCAAATTGCCTGCTAAGTGTCAAAGTGTGCTTAGCTTTTTAAGTAATGTTTATGGGCAATCTAGAATCGTAAACGTCGCTTCATGCATCCATTTTACGTACCAGCGTATTTTTTGACGGGCGGATAATGCAACCTAGGAGCGCAAAAATCAATATGCAACAACAAGAATAACATTGTTATTTTTCACTATAAAGTCACCAAAAAATAACATAAATAGAAGACTTAACACTCAAACTGCGCAACATTTCAATTACCAAACACCAACATAAATAATTATTCTTCATTAAATGGAATGGTAAACCGTATAAACAAGAACAAGCTAGTATTCACAAGGTGTTACATAAATTTACGCTAGTGACTTACCATCTAATTGAACACTATTTCATCAAACTGATTTTATGCAACTTTAACCTTTGCGCAGTGCACCCATTCATCAAATCGAATTAACATAGAAAATCTCTCTATTTAAACGTTTTTTTGAGATCGTTTGTGCATTTTTTATCCACATCGTTGCAATAAAAAGTGTGATTTTGAGAATATTTTTGCACGAAAATGTCATGCTACCGACACAAATGCGAAATATATCATGGTTATTCTCACGGCTATTGTGGTACTAAAAAAAACTCCACAAGGACTGGTTACAACAGTTTAGCTTAAGAAAGGTAAAGGTGGCTTATGGAAGGCTTTCAACTAGATGACATTTTTAATCTGGATACTACCTCAACAACCAAATCTCGTGCCAAACCAGTAAAGCGAAAGTGGCGTGAAATAGAAGAGATGAACGACAGACGCAATTTGCTTAAAGAGCTGCGCGAACTTGATGTTTGTACCGATTATAACTTGGAAGACATTAAACTCTAATTCAAACAAAAGGCACCTTACAGGTGCCTTTTGTTTTTTGTTTACAGTGACCGTAAACACCGTGAGTTTATGTACCAAGGTTTAAGTATGAATACCATTATTACTCAATGAGAATCTTCCGTACTTTTTGCCGAGAAATATGCACACTAAATTTTCGGTTGATTCCCAATAAATAAGAAATGTATCTCACAAACCCGAGAGACGGCTTTCGCTCGCTCAGGTTTCATCACTCAGGCTTAAACATACTCAGTATCACTTTGACGAACACGTTCGGCCAACTGCTTATAACGATCAGCAATCGTGTCACCAAACACAGGATCATCCTCACTGACGCTCCATAAGCTCTCGACATGCTGCCAATCTTCTGTGGTAAATAACTCTTCAATGAGAGGCAAAATTTTTCGCTCTTCTAGCTCCAAGTGGTGCCTTTGCGATTCTATGAAATCTTCTAGGTGAGCGACAAACATGTCTTGTGGCACAACAGCATCCTGAAGGATCATCTCTATCACGGATGAAAACTCTCTGGTTTTACTCGCTAACTCTAGATGTTCTTTCTCTAAATTTTCCATGGTTTGTTGCTTACCATAGTGTTCAAGAAAGTGGTGATAGAGGATATCTTCTTTCGGGTGGTGTACTTTCTCCGAATGATTAGAGAGGTAATCAACAATCTCGCTTACTAACGCATAGTTGATTACACGTTCTTTTTTTATCTCATTAAGCTTATGGCGCAGTATCGCCAACAGACGAACCATATAACCATGTTCGCGTCGAATTCTTTCGATCATCATAGCGTCTCTCCTTAACACCTACTTTTAGTAAGTGTACATGAGAAATTTACTATCAGCCTCGAGCGTGCTCAAAAAAACAGCGATCATACCACCCATGATCGCTGTCTCTTCATTTATACCGTTAATGGCAAATGCCAGTTAATTGGTGCTTTTTCTTGTGATGTAAGCAACTGGTTTGCTTGAGAGAAATGCTTACAACCGAAAAAGCCTCGATGTGCAGAAAGTGGCGATGGGTGTGGGGCAGCTAACACATGGTGCTTGTTGCGATCGATAAAGCGCCCTTTCTTCTGCGCGTGTGACCCCCACAGCAAGAACACTACACCTTCTTGATGCTGATTAATGGCTTCAATCACTCGGTCAGTAAACGTTTCCCAACCTGTCTTTGAATGTGAATGCGCTTTACCTTGCTCCACCGTTAATACCGTATTGAGTAACAATACGCCTTGTTCAGCCCAGCTTTGCAAAAAACCATGTTGAGGGATTTGGAAACCTTCAATATCTTGCGCCAGCTCTTTATACATATTAACCAGTGACGGTGGCGTTTTAATGCCAGGCAGTACAGAGAAACACAGGCCATGCGCCTGATTTGGGCCGTGGTATGGGTCTTGTCCTAGAATCACGACCTTAACGTCTTTGAACTCGGTAAAACGAAACGCGTTAAAGACATCTTTTGCGGGAGGAAAAATAGCTTTGCCTGCGGCGCGTTCGGCTTCAACAAAATTCAAGGTGTCTACAAAGTAGCTCTGCTTTTTCTCTTCGCCGATCACATCGTGCCAAGTGGGTGACTGATTCATGGAAAGTTCCTGTCCTAAATTTTGCTTCTATTCTAACGAGCGAAACTCAAACAAACAAAAACTTACCACGAACTTGAGACAAGTAATAAAAGACTAATGCTTCTGTGGCGTTCGAAAATGCCCCTGTCCGGTAATGTGACGATTAGGCATCGGTAAGCGAAGCACGCGACGAGTGTAAGCATAAGGAGTAAAAGAGAGTGGTCGAGACATGTTGGCATCCTTCTTTGCTAATTCAGAGATTGATGTTCAATGACTAAGAAAGAAAGGTGCCAACTTTGTGGTTACGCCATTAACTGTCAATGGCCGCTAAATGGAATTGACGCAACGTGTTGATCTCTCGCTGCCAAATATCTGGATCAATTGTTTCTAAAATCAGAGGGATACCATCAAAACGAGGGTCTTTCGCGATGTACTCAAAGCAATCCCACCCGATCTCTCCTTTACCAAGAGAATGGTGGCGATCTACTTTGCTGGCAAACTCTACTTTTGAATCATTTAGATGCATTGCTCTTAAATAGTGCATACCTACTATACGGTCGAACTCTGCAAAGGTGCGCTTGCAATCTTCTTTTGTACGTAAGTCATAACCAGCCGTAAAGGTATGGCAGGTATCAATACAAACGCCGACACGATCTTTATCTTCCACTTGCTCGATGATTTCAACAAGGTGCTCAAACTTCCAGCCTAAGTTAGTGCCTTGACCTGCCGTATTCTCGATAACAGCGATCACATTCGGCACCGCTTTATGCGCAAGATTGATCGACTCGGCGATCGTCGCGAGGCACTCCTGTTCAGAGACTTTCTTTAGGTGACTACCCGGATGGAAGTTAAGCAAAGTCAGCCCCAACTGATTACAACGCTCCATTTCATCAATAAATGCCGCGCGGGATTTATTCAGCTTTTCTTCTTCCGGCGCACCCAAGTTAATCAGATAAGAATCATGGGGAAGAATATGTTCTGCTCCGAAACCCAGCATTTTACAGTTCGCTTTAAACGCACTGATGGTTTTTGATTCTAAAGGCTTCGCCGCCCACTGGCGTTGGTTTTTTGTAAATAGTGCGAATGCATTCGCGCCAATTTCACGAGCTCTCAACGGAGCTTGATCGACCCCACCAGCAGCAGAGACATGTGCACCAATGAGTTTATTCCCAAGCTTGTTTTTCATGTTTGTCATTTAATCACTTTAGACTTTCAGTATTGCTACCTAAATACAGATAGTTGCGTTAACCAGTTTAAATTTTAATCTCAATTTGTAGTAAATTTACAACAAAACCAGTTATTAAATATTTTTTATATTATCAAATAAATTGTAATTAGTTTGTTTTCAAAGGTTTTATTGATTTAACTCAATAAAATTACCTTAATAAAAATAATGTTTTTGGTTGTTTTTTGACTTAAATCAATATTAAAATAGTGGATATTAGCTATATAATACTCAGCTCAACGAAAATTCGAAAATTAACACCAATAATCACCACGTAAGTGGTCTAGGAGATAGTGATGATCCAAGGTATCCAAATTACAAAAGCGGCAAACGACGACCTACTAAACTCTATCTGGCTATTAGATAGCGAAAAAAATGAAGCTCGTTGTGTTGCTGCAACTGCTGGCTACGAAGCAGACCAAGTTATCGCAATCAGCGACCTAGGTGAATACGAAAGCCGTGAAGTTGCAATCGAAACTGCTCCTCGTATCGAAGGCGGCCAACACCTAAACGTGAACGTGCTTAAACGCGAAACACTAGAAGATGCAGTTGCACACCCAGAGAAATACCCACAACTAACTATTCGTGTTTCTGGTTACGCAGTACGTTTTAACTCGCTAACTCCAGAGCAACAACGTGATGTAATCGCTCGTACTTTTACTGAGACTCTATAATCTCTCAGTAAACTAGCTCGCTAGAATTTAAAAAGCTTGGTCAGCAATGACCAAGCTTTTTTGTTTCAGAATCCTTCTAACCCCTTTCTATAATGGAAAGCAACTCGCCTCTAAGGTGCATTTCTTTGCGAAGGATCTTTCTGAAACGCTTGCGCTACAGAGGTTGGATCAAGCCTATCTCTTTGCAGTGACGCCCCTTCTGCCCACCAAATCAATTGATGCATAGTGCGATTCATATAGTTGTCCCACTGCGTCTGCTCCGACTCATCCGCAGCAACGCCCTGTTCATCAAAGACTTCTTGCGCTTTCGGAATGTGGATCATCGCAGAGACAGGTAGACATCCAAGTTCAGATAAGAAGGTACGCATAGAAACGGCAGCTCTAACACCACCCCATTGTCCGGCAGAATAGGTCACGATAGCACTCGGCTTGTAAGAAAACAGCGAACTGCCGAAATGGTTAAGCATGTTCGCCAAAGCAGGACTCATCGAATGGTTATATTCCGGGCTAACCATCACATACCCATCCGCATGTTTGATTTTGTCTGCTAGCTCACTTAGGTGCTGCGGAACTTTAGAGCGGTGATAAGCAAACTCGGGCTTAAACACATCACCAAAGTCGTAATTCAAAGGGTCGATGATTTCGACCGTATGTTGCGAATGTTGACTCGCGATGAGTTTTTCACACGCTTTACTGACTCGCATTCCTAAACGGGCTGGTCGTGGTGGAGTGCTGTCTCTCACTGAGCCAAGAAAAATCAAAAAATGCATGCTTCTCTTTCCATCTCATTTAGTTAAGTTCGTTTCTCAATCATAAAGAGAGTCAAAACTTACCGACAATAAAAAAGGTGAATGATTACTCATTCACCTCTCGTTATTTCTGTTTTTGATACTTACTGCACGCGGCGCAGTACTTGTTTCAATGCGTCAAAGTCTGCGTCGAGCTCTTCCGATAGCAGCTCCATCGCAGCGTGCTTCGCTAGTGGCGCAGGAAGCTCGATATCGGATTCTAGAATATCATCCACGACTTCTTTGAACTTCGCAGGGTGAGCAGTACATAGGAACAGACCGGTTTCACCGTCTTGCAATTGTTCTTCAAGCACTCGGTAAGCAATCGCACCATGCGGTTCGCATAGGTAGCCTAGAGCATGTAAATCTTTCACTGACTGTGCGCTTTGCTCATCAGATACTGCGCCTTTACCTAACGTCTCCAAGCCCCACTCTTTCACGCGGCACAGCTCTTCAATACGAGGCCAGTTGTTTGGTTGGCTCACGTCCATCGCGTTCGATGTTGTTGCGACTGTTGGTTTTGGCTCCCACTTACCTGTTTCTAGGTAGCGAGGAACCGTGTCATTGGCATTAGTTGCAGCGATAAAGCGTTTGATAGGCAAGCCCAACGCTTTTGCCAATAGACCAGCAGTTAGGTTACCGAAGTTACCGCTTGGTACTGATACCACTAGGTTTTCACGCTCTTGCTTGCTCATTTGCGCAGCTGCTTCAAAGTAGTAACAGATTTGCGCCATCAAACGGCTGATGTTGATTGAGTTTGCAGAGTTCAGACCGATCTCTTCACGCAGTGCAGAATCATCAAAAGCTTGCTTAACCAGTGCCTGACACGCATCGAAGTCTCCATCGATCGCGACAGTATGGATGTTCTTACCAAGCGTACAGAATAGCTTCTCTTGCAGTGGGCTGATCTTACCTTTCGGGTAAAGAATCACAACGTTGATGTCTTCCATACCGTAGAAAGCATGCGCAACGGCTGCGCCAGTATCGCCGGAAGTTGCAGTCAGAATAGTGATCTTGCCGCCGTCCGAAACCGCAGCAAGAGATTGCGCCATAAAGCGACCACCAAAGTCTTTAAATGCAAGCGTTGGACCATGGAACAGTTCCAGAGCGTAAACACCGTCTTTGACCTGATTAATTGGCGCAGGGAATTGGAATGCAGCATCAACAAGAGCATTCACTTGCTCCTCTGTAAGTTCATCTCCAATTAACGCCGATAAAATCTTAGTGCTACGAGAGACAAAGTCTTCTGCAAGCAGCGCATCGATATCTTCAAATTTTGGTAATTCCGATGGGAAAAATAGACCTTGGTTACGGCCTAACCCTTGGCGAACGGCTTGGCCAAAGGAAACTTGTTCATCATTTTCTTTTATATTGTAAAGCTTCATAGCTCACTTCCTGTTACTTTCGAACCCTGCTTATCTAGACGACAAACGTGGACGAATCCTTCTTCGTTTTGTACGTAGTTTTGTTCTAACCAGCGAGCAACTCGCTCAGCGACATCTTTCTCTTTGCAAATACTGAACAGTGTCGGACCACTGCCAGAAATACCGGTTGCCAATGCACCCGCAGACGCTGCGTATTGACGTGCATTCGCAAAACCTGGAAGCAGTTTCTCACGATACGGTTCTGCGATCACGTCTTTGATCATTTTTGCAGCAAGTTCTGGCTGACCAGAATGACACGCATGAATAAAGCCCGCAAGGTGACGACCATGAGCAATGATATCTTGTCGGCGGTATTGAGATGGTAGGATCTCACGCGCTTCCGCCGTTGATACCTTGATACCCGGATACGCCATCACCCAGTACCAATCATCAAAACAAGGCACTTCTTGACTGATGATACCCAACTCTTCAAGCATCAACTGGACACCACCAAGGTAACACGGTGCAACGTTGTCGTAGTGAATACCACCAGAGATCTTGCCTTCCATCTCTCCCATCAGCGCTAGTAATTCTGTCTCGTTAAGTGGCTGTCCATGGAATCGGTTCAATGCATCTAATGCAGCAACGATAGAACATGCACTTGAGCCTAAACCAGAGCCAATTGGCATGTTCTTTTCTAGCGTCATCTCAAGTGGTTTTAGCTCAACGCCTTTTTTGTCTAACTCACGAGCAAACACGAGCCAACAGTCGTAGACGATGTTCTCTTTTGGTTCAGTTGGCAATTTCTCAACAAAATCACCCGCCGTTTTAAGGCTGAACGGATCAGCCCCAGATTTCACCAATACACGGTCACCCAATAGTGTGCCATCCACTGGAGACACGGCAGCCCCCAGCACATCAAAGCCAACGCTTACATTACCAATTGATGCTGGGGCATAAACCACTACATCCATATCACTTGAACTCATTATTGTTATACCCCTAGTTTCCAACCTAAAGTACGCATCACGTCAGAAAATACACCCGCAGCCGTTACTTCGGTGCCTGCACCATAGCCACGTAACACTAGTGGGATTGGCTGATAGTAACGGCTGTAAAATGCCAGTGCGTTTTCACCGTCCTTGATTTTATACATTGGATCGTTTTCATCCACCGCTGCGATGCTTACTGTGCACTTGCCCTCATTAATCTCACCAACGTAGCGCAGTACTTTGCCTTCTTCCGCTGCCTTTGCAGATAATTCTTTAAAGTAAGCGTCTGCTTCAGGTAAACGCGCCATAAATTCATCAACGCTACCAGAATCATCAAAACCTGGTGGCAGTGCTTGATCAACCACAACGTCTTCTAGTTCTAGAGACATGCCTGCTTCACGAGCTAGGATCAGAAGCTTACGCGCGACATCCATACCAGAAAGATCATCACGAGGATCCGGTTCAGTAAAACCATTTTCTTTTGCGATATTAGTAGCTTCACTTAGGCTCATACCTTCATCTAACTTACCGAAGATGTATGACAGAGAGCCAGAAAGAATACCGCTGAAGCGCTCTAGCTCATCACCCGCTGAGATTAGGTTTTGCAAGTTTTCGATTACCGGTAAACCCGCCCCCACAGTTGTTTCGTACATCAGCTTGCGACGAGAGCTGCGCGCAACATCGCGAAGCTGATGGTAGTAAGCCATGCTTGCTGTATTTGCTTTTTTATTTGGTGTAACGACATGGAAACCAGCAGCTAGGAAATCAGCGTATTGATTCGCAATATCTTCACTTGATGTACAGTCAACCAATACTGGGTTGATGATGTGGTTACGTTGAACCAAAGAAATCAAACGCGCTAGGCTGAACTCTTCTGTCGCTGCCGACATACGATCACGCCAATGATCGAGTGGCAGACCTTCACTATCAAGCAGAAGACCTTTGCTGTTTGCCAAGCCACACACGCGAATAACGATGCCTTTTTCCGCAAGCTTCGCCTGTTGACGCTCGATCTGATCCACCAGCTCACCACCAACGCCACCAATACCAACCACGAATACGTCTAAGAAGTGCTTAGAGTTGAATAGGTTTTCGTGACACGCTTTGATCGCTTCAGAGATTTTATCTTCAGGAATCACGGCTGAGATAGCACGCTCAGATGAGCCCTGTGCGATGGCTACAATGTTTACGTTCACTTCAGCAAGAGATGAGAAGAAGCGAGATGCAACACCGCGCGATGTACGCATGCCGTCACCAACCAACGTTATGATTGAAACATTATCAATAAACTCGACCGGCTCTAATAAGCTATCTTTCAGTTCCAACTCAAACGCATCGGCCAGTACTTGTTGCGCTTTTGCTTTATCTTCTGCCTCAATACAGAAGCTAATGCTGTACTCAGAAGAAGACTGAGTAATAAGAACAATAGACACACCAGCGGAAGACATTGCGCCAAATACGCGGCTTGCCATGCCAACCATACCCTTCATACCTGGGCCGGAGACGTTAACCATAGTTAGGTCGTTTAGCGTCGTGATACCTTTGATCGCCAGATTGTCTTCACCAGTGTCTTGCCCAATCAAAGTTCCTGCACCTTGTGGGTTAAAGCTGTTTTTGATCAGACATGGGATGTGGAACTGTGCGATTGGGGCGATGGTTTTCGGGTGCAGAACGGAAGCACCGAAGTAAGAAAGCTCCATCGCTTCTTGATAGCTAAGAGATTTAAGTAGGCGAGCATCTTCGACTAAGCGAGGGTCACAGTTGTACACACCATCTACGTCTGTCCAGATCTCACAGCAATCTGCGCGCAGACACGCCGCAAGAACCGCCGCCGAATAATCAGAGCCATTGCGACCAAGTGTTACCAATTCACCTTTCTCGTTACCTGCGGTAAAGCCAGGCATGATGTTCACATGACCTTGAGGAAGAGGATTCTGGCGGAAGTTCTGAGTCGAAACTTCAACATCGACCATGGCTTCAAGGTGATCACCTTTTGCGTATAGGTATTCAACTGGGTCGATAAGATGTGCAGGCTGGCCTTTGGCTTCTAACACCGCTTTCATCAATTGAATCGAAACGCGTTCGCCTTTGCTAATAATACGTGCATTAACATTGTTTGGGCACATGCCAAGAAGATTGATGCCATGAACGAATTGGCGTAATTGAGAGAGAGAAGTTTTCACTTGGTTATCGAAAGCTGAACCATCGATATTGGGTAGTACTGCTTGGACTTGAGTGAAGAGCGTTTTAAACGACTCCTCCAACTCTTTGATTTGTAGTTCTGCTTCACCATTGCGCAATGCGCCTTCAATTACCGCAACCAATTTGTTTGTTGTTTTACCAGGAGCGGAAAGAACAACCGCCACTTCTTCTTGTTGAGCGTTATTGGCAATAATGTCTGCCGCTCTCAAAAAGCGATCTGCATCAGCTAGTGATGATCCGCCAAACTTCAATACTCGCATCCCTTCCTCCGGTATATCTTCTTAAATTTGTCTAAATTCTGGATAAAAAAGCATAAAAAAAGGCCTGTATCTTGTTGGATACAGGCCTTTTTTGTGAATTTCTTTCGCTCAGCAGCCTGCCCCAACATGTGTCGTGTCGGTAATAATAATGGTCGTGGTCATTACTACTAGGCTGTTAGATGGCATAAATAAATATTCAACGTTAATTGTGTTTGCTTAACTCTACGTTTACCGAGTTTCTGATACATAGTCAACAAAAAATTGTTTGTTTTTCCATCTTTCAGAGATTTCTGCTAAGCAATGTCATTGATATTTATAGTTAATTACACATTATTGATCATTTGGAAATCTACAGTTAGTTTTTGTAAAGGACTTAACTATCATCACCAGTTCGGTTTTTTATCTAATAACTAGTCTAATCTTTGCCATAAAACGTACGATCAAATAATTCGAGAGGGTTGTGACACATAACAACAACTTAACTGTGACTTATGTTCATAGGATCGAATTATTTAGAAAATAGGTGAGCTAGCTTTCATATTCTATGCTTTAATAGTGAGAAGCTTTGGGCGCATACTAATAAAAAAGTTGACACAAGGAGTGGTGAACATGAAAAGAGGGCTTTTTCTGTTGCTGTTTTTTGTGCCTGGTGTTTGTCTAGCAAACGAACTTCCGCCGCTTCCAGGTAAAACATCCCCTTCTCCTCATAAGCTATTCATTTCCAGCGACAGTTATCAGTCTGACAGTTTTGATGTTTGGAATATCGATACGGGTTACGCTTACGAGCTTTTTGATTCGGTAGATGTTTATGTCGGTGCGCGAGTCAATAACTCTCCTACCCAAAATCAAAGTGGTTTTTTGAGCGGGATCAGCTATCACTTTAATGATCGTGTCACGCTGAAAAGTACAGTTCGCTCTTACAAGAACGAAACAGTGGAAGGTATTCGCCAAGACGACAGTAGCCTCGCGGCTGAAGTCTCAAGTCGCGTAAAAATTACCGATAAACTGGATCTTCACGCGACTCTTGATTACCAAGATTGGCAACAAGGCTTTGAGGTTGGTTTAGGCTTTCGTTTTTAGAAGTCCAGCTTTTGCTTAGAAATCAATACACCGTTCCAGTCCGCGTAAACGTAGTGCTTAGGTTGAACGATTTGGTTTTGCATCGTTAAGGTTACGTTTACCTCTCCTATCCCGCGTTTCTCTGTTTTAAACGGGTTGGTGCCAAGAGCTTGAACGCCAATGTCCATTTGAGATATTTGTGCTACATCGCGTATTGCACCATAGACAATGATGCCTTCCCACCCATTTTCTATTCCGAGTATCGCTAATTGATCGCCGAGTAATGCTCTCTGACACGATCCATGTCCGTCAACAATCAATACTTTACCCGTTCCATCTTCGCCCAGTACTTCACGCACTTTCGAGTTATCGTGATAGCAGCGCACCGTAACGATTTCACCGTAAAAAGCGCTACGTTGACCAAAGTTCTGCAATGGTAAAGTAAGCAAGCTCACTTGGTCTTCAAATTGGTCACAAATATCGGGTGTAATGTCTCTCATATTTCCTCCGTGAATTTTCTCACCCAAGCGTTGCTTCAGTGAGCAGTATCCTTTTCTATACCTTTTATACGAGCCGAGGCTTAATGGAGCCTAACGTATGCAAAACTTTCGGCTGCGAGCACGCAATAAGATAAAGTTGGTCATTAATGACGTAATAAATCGCGTTTTGTTGAAAGTCATTCGCCAATTCAACGGCTACCTCTAGCGACAACTCGACGGCAAAGCTTTCCTCATACCATGTAAAAGCGCTATCACCTACCGTGACAGGCGCGTAATTAACGTGCTGTAGCTGTTTTTCTAACGCGTGATTGTTTATGCTGTTCTCTTCTTTGGACCTCAAGTTACTGTATGGGTTCCAAGCGGTTATCACAGCATAGTTTGAAACACGCCACTCGGCTTCGAATCTGAAAAAAGATTCTGAATAAGCATTCCATAACGATGCGTCTATGTTCTTATTACTTTTTTCTATCATAAGTCTTAAACGATTAATAACAGTTACATTTCATCAATTGATATAAATCAACAAACTGAATGGAATTAACATTTGAGCATTGTTAGCATGCTGTTAACAATATAAAATCCGCTCAATATCTTAGGGTGTTTACGTTTCAGGCCCCACTGAAAGCAGGAAATGAAAGGTAAACAAGCCCTTTAGAATAAACGTCGCCATTGGATACTGGTGAGTTGGCAAAATTCCATGGAGGGCGGATAACTGAAAGAAGTGTTTTTTTGATCAACTTGATTTATTATCAAAATCACATTACCTGTATGTTATATTTTTGCCTAGAATTTATTCTATTAGCACAATTTTGTCACAAATTTAGGTACCGCCAATGCAAACCCCGCAGATTCTTATCGTTGAAGATGAGCAAGTAACTCGTAACACTCTTAAGAGTATTTTTGAAGCAGAGGGATACGCTGTTTTTGAAGCCAGTGACGGTGAAGAGATGCACCAAGTGTTGTCTGATAACTCAGTCAACTTGGTTATTATGGACATTAATCTTCCAGGCAAGAATGGCCTTCTACTAGCGCGTGAATTACGCGAGCAAGCGAACATTGCTTTAATGTTCCTGACAGGCCGTGACAATGAAGTAGACAAGATCCTAGGTCTTGAGATTGGTGCAGATGACTACATCACTAAACCATTCAACCCACGTGAACTAACTATTCGTGCACGTAACCTACTTAGTCGCTCAATGAGCTCTAACGCGGTGCAAGAAGAGAAGCGCTCGGTAGAAAAGTATGAATTCAACGGTTGGGTACTAGACATCAACAGCCGCTCTCTAGTAAGCCCTGCTGGTGATAGCTACAAGCTACCTCGCTCTGAGTTCCGCGCATTACTGCACTTCTGTGAGAACCCGGGTAAGATTCAAACTCGTGCAGATCTTCTTAAGAAGATGACTGGTCGTGAACTTAAGCCACACGACCGTACTGTAGACGTAACGATTCGTCGTATCCGTAAGCACTTTGAGTCTGTTTCAGGTACGCCAGAAATCATCGCCACTATCCACGGCGAAGGTTACCGCTTCTGTGGCGATCTAGAAGACTAGATTTAACCGCTAATATGCAAAGGGCTTGCTCATTGAGCAAGCCCTTTTTGTTTTAGGTCTAACGACTAATGCAACATCATTGCGGTTAATAAACCTTGTTAATCTTCACGTACTTTTCGACTAACCAACGCTGTTTACCCGCATCGTCTAGAAGCACTGCGATATCAACCGATTTTTCTGTGTTCACATCAATGTGAGACGAGAACGCCACCTCCCATCGGCTTTCACTGTGCGTTCGAGTATCTAAAGACGCACTGTCCACCAACCACTCTTTTTGCCCCTGTTTAATAATAAGAGCTTCTGCCGTTAGATTTGCAGGAAGTAACTGATCTCCTTCGAGGTAAAGTGCACCTTGAATACTTTGCTCTTCCACGTCCCCAATATTCGGCATGAGGTTCACCCATAAATTACTTTTGAGCTCAACATTAACCTCATTAATCGTAATCTGACTGTTTTGTTGCCAATTCACATTTGGAACGGAACTACAGCCTGCCATCAATGCCATGGCTAATGCCAATGGTGCGATTCTTTTCATGTTATTTCCTTTGTTCCAACCAACTTTTGAGGACTTGAATATCGTTTTGGTATTCATTTTTGATCTCTTCAACCCAGTCTGAAATGTTTTCCCACCATGCTGGCATATCGGGCGATTGCGCTTTTTGCGCCACACTTTGGATACGTTTCAGGCCAATTGAACCTGCAGCACCTTTGATTTTATGCGCTTCAGAAACAATCCCATCTTGATCTTTCGCTGTCATGTTCGAATCTAAGACATCGATATAGTCTGGCATCATATCTTCAAACATTTTTATGCTGTCGTAGACAGGTTTTGCACCAACAATGTCGACGTAAGACTCTAACATATCCATATCGAGCAAATGTGTCTCAATCACAGGAGAAGGCACTGGCTCTTCCACTGTTTCGGGACCGCTCACCACTTCCTTAGGTTGTTCTAACTGGTGAGCGAAGAATTTATCAATCACTGACTGAATAGCATTCACTGCCAGCGGCTTACTGATCGCATCATCCATGCCGTTATCTAAGTATTCACGACGATCTTTCATTACATTAGCAGTTAAGGCGACCAATGGAGGAAGATTGTTATAATGCTTGCGGTAATAATTGGCGACATCAAAGCCCGTCATATCAGGCAGTTGGATATCCAACAACGCTAAGTCGTATTTTTCTGGCACAAAGTTCACTAACGCTTCTTGGCCCGTCATTGCCACGGTGACAGAGTGCCCTAGGCTCTCTAGTAACGATTTAGCCACAGTTACGTTAAGCTCGATGTCTTCGACCATAAATATGTTGAGGCGCACATTGTCGCGTTTCGCATCAATGACTGGCTCAGCTAGTTCAACAATCGGAACGTGGATCGATACAGTAAAAGTGCTACCAAAGCCTTCCTCACTGGTAACCGTAATGTCACCATCCATCATATTGATCAGTTGCTTAGATACCGCCAAACCAATACCTGTACCGACCGCATGCAGGTTGTCCTTGCCTGATTTCACTTGGTAGTACATCGCAAAGATCTTATCTAGCTCTTCGTCTGGGATACCAATACCTGTGTCTTCCACTTCCATAATAATGGTCGCAAAATCGTCTTCGACATCCGCGCTCACTGTCATCACAACGCCACCTTCCTTGGTGAACTTCATTGCGTTGCTGACCAAGTTCCAAATCACCTGACGTAGACGGGTTGCATCCACTTCAATTGCTTTTGGCAAGTCGCTTAAACGTTCTAAGTCAAAGCGTAACCCTTTTTGTTCCGCCATCAGAGCTGAGATACTCTCAATCTCTGCGACGAAGTCTTCGAAGTTAAGTGGCGCAGGTAATAGTTCTAACTTACGGCGATCAAATTTATCCATATCGATAATATCGTTGAAGATGTTACCTAGAGTAATCGCACTCACATTGATGGTCTGCATGTGTTTACGCTGCTCTTCTGTCAACGGACTATCTAGAAGCATACGACTTAAGCCTACAATGCCATTCAGCGGCGTTCGCAGCTCATGACTGATGGTTGAGATGAAGGTAGTTTTGTCGCGGCTTGCTTTCTCTAACGACTCTTCATGGCGCTTACGTTCAGTGATATCACGACCGAACCCAACGAGACCAAGGTGGCGGCCATCTTTGCTGTAAAATGGCACTTTACGCAGCTCAAAGTAATGCTTGCGACCATCTGGGTATTCGAGCCATTGCTCGTAAGTAATTGCTTGATTATCGGCAAAAACCTTTTGGTCAGTATCAACGATATGCTCGGCGATTTCTTTGCTATACACATCCCAAGGGCTTAATCCGACTAACTGGTGCTCTTTCTTGCCCGTTAGCTCTTCCATCGCGCGGTTACAGCCAGAGAAAACACCATCCGCATTGCGGTAGTAAATTAAGTCTGGTGAGGCATCAATAAATGAACGCAGTAATGCGGTACGTTCTGCCAACTCTAATTGAGTACGTTCGCGTTGGAACACCTCATTTTCGAGGTCTTGCATCGCCTCTTCACGTGCTTCTTCCGCTTTAATACGCTCTTCAATTTCTTGGTTAAGCTTTTCAATGTTTTGTTGAAGTTGGTAATTCAGCTCTTGATCTCGCGAACGCATGTCCTTCAGTTTGGACACCAGCTTAGTTAAACGCTGGCGAGACTCTTCTAGTTGATCGACAACCACAGAGAGGAAGTAAACCGCCCAAGGGGTGATCAATAGACCAAAAAACACCGAACGGACAATGTCGATATCATCTACTCGCCCTTTGAGAGCTAAAGTAATCCCTACCTGCACCACAACAGCTAATGCCACCAGCGCAAGGGCTAGCAAAATAGAGAAGCGAACAATCCCCAGTTTGACTAGCAAGTCGACATAATACTGGGCGAGATTTTTCATGGGTTTCATTAACTACTCCATGGTGGTGGCTAGATAGCGCCATTCGATGATGAAAAACAGGTAAATGCACTCGACCTAACGCAATTTAGGTCTGTTTGATTAGTGAAAAACACACGGTGCGATCTGCTCTTGTGATACGAGATAAAAAGATAAACCAACGAGCGCACAGGCTTGTGTAAGTTTAACGTGTTTAATACGGTGATTTAAACAATCAGCTATCAACTTAGAGCAAGCGGTCACAAAGCGTTAGCAAGAACTGGGGTGAATACAAGTGCGATTACGTCCATCAGCTTTAGCTTGATATAACGCACTGTCAGCCATAGCGATGCCCATTTCGGGTTCATCACCATGCTGAGGAATGTAAGAGACCAGACCGATACTGACGGTAAGGCGTTCAGATGCTTCTGAACTGTCGTGTTCCATATCAAGCTGTAGAATTTTCTCATGAATACGCTGTGCTACGTTGCGCGCACCTTCCGTGGTGGTATTCGGCAAGATAAAACCAAACTCCTCGCCACCATAACGCGCAACACAATCCGAAGAACGATTGATGACTTGTGTAAACACGGTAGCAACACTGACTAACGCTTCATCACCTTGTTGGTGACCGTAACAGTCGTTGTAATCTTTGAAAAAGTCGATGTCACATAACATGATGGTGAGCGGCAGCTTTTCTCTAGCATGGTGGTACCACAATACCTGCAGTTGTTCATCGAAACGGCGTCGGTTCGATACTTGAGTTAAGCTATCCATAAAGCTCAATTTTTCTAACTCTAGGTTGGCTTTTTCCAACTTTTGTTCTGCAAGATAACGCTCAGAAATATCACGCGCCATGATCAGCACACCATTCGTTCCTGATGCTTTATCTTTAAAAGGCGATTTCACCACATCAAACCACGTACTTTTACCATCACTACTCACGACTTTATCTATGTATCGAACTGGCTCTAACTGGCGTAATGCTTCTAAGTCACTGTCTGCTAAGCGCGCGTACATCTCTTTAGGAATCACGTCTTGGAGGCGCTTACCTATCAAATCAGAAATTTTTGAAATTCCTAACGCCTTAACAAAAGGCTGATTACACGCTTGATAGACCATGTTCTCATTGAAAATACCAATAGAGTCCGGACTGGCATCCAGAATCGTTTGTAAGATAGTATCTCTTTGCGCTAGCGCCACCTCTGTATCTTTGCGACGCTCCATTTCATCTCGCAGATTCTGTTGCATCTTGTGCCATTCAGTCACGTCATGACTAATAGACAGCGTACCGATAAGCTCACCACTCGGCGAAACAAGAGAGTTTTGATTGACTTCCAGTAAGCAACTTCGACCTTGTGGATCCGTTGTCCATTTACGTTCGCTTTTTCTGGTCATCTCACCCAAGGTCTTGGATGCGCAAGCTTCTTCCCTTCGCCCTTGCCAGAATTGATCAAATGCTCGATTGGTCGTTAACAGATTGCCTTGGCGGTCTTGGGTACAAATCAGCTCTGAAAGTGAGTCTAATGCCGAACGTGCGATGATTAATTGGGCAAGTTCTTGTTGCTGCTCTTGGTGAGTGGCTTGATATGGCTGAGCATAAAGAATCCAAACTCGATGATTGCGCAATAAACTCTTTCTGCCTGACAGCTCCACTTTAATAGATTCACTATCAGATAGTCGCCAGTCAAAAGCCTGCTGACGAAAATGACGACTAGAGAAGCGATCGAGAAACTGCTCAAGCTCATGAATATCGAATAAAGCAGGATACAAATATCCCGTTCCCAAAGAGCGAATGCCTAATAACTGCATCGCAGCCCGGTTAGATAGCAAGAGCTGAGCATGGCTAGTGTCCACCACTATGACTGGATAGGGAGAATCCGTTACTAGTTGCTTAAGTGACGTCTGAAAGTGCAAATAGATCAGTGCTAACGCGCACACGCCTGCGATTAATAACAAGACGACATAGCCATAACCGCCTTGACCACCCCAAAGCCAATTGAGTAACTGATCCATCGTTTAAACCTTCAAAGAACACTGGTTAAAATATATCAGTTATTTATTGAGCGATCTGCTATTAATTCCGGTTTAGTATAGATAAAGGCATTCCCCGTAAGGCTCCCTTGAGCACCATGAGCACTGAGATCTCGACCAATTTCCGTCATCGCTAGCCAACGGTTTTCACACCACAGAGGCGATAATAACGTGGGCCTCCTGGCTGCTGATGAAACGCGATGATAAATCACATCTGGTGGTGTCATACGAATCATTTCACTGGCGATCGCAACATATTCTTCTAATTCAGGGGCTTCTAGCTTTCCAGCACGCCAAGCTTTCGCCATGGTGCTACCTTCAACAATGTGCAAACCGTGTAGCTTAATGCCATCGGTGCCAACTTCGAGCACTTTACGCATCGTTTCAAAGTTGTCGTCGCGAGTTTCTTTCGGTAAACCAACGATCAGATGGGTACACACTTTAATGCCCAGAGCACGAGCGCGTTTGGTGATTTCTGCGTAGCACTCAAAGTCATGACCACGATTGATACGTTTTAGGGTGTCATTGTTGGCGGTTTGAAGACCTAGTTCTAGCCAAATTTCATAACCTTGCTGTACATAGCCCGACAGTAAATCCAATACCGCATCAGGGACGCAATCAGGACGCGTCCCCACACAAAGACCAACCATGTCTGCAGCCTTTAGTGCTTCCTCATACATGTTTTTGAGAACTTGTACTTCTGCATAGGTACTGGTGTAGGCCTGAAAATAAGCGAGATACTTCTTCGCTCTGTGAATTTCACCTGCGCGATCTTTTAACTGTCCGTGAATGCTTTTTATCTGGACTTCTTCATCTGCAAACGAAGCTACATTGCAAAATGTACATCCTCCCCGACCAATCGTGCCATCGCGGTTAGGGCAACTAAATCCACCGTGCAATGTTAACTTATGAACCTTTTCACCGTATCGACGCTGAAGATCTTGGCCGATTGTATTGACCAACTCATGTAACTGCATAAATTCTCACCATCAATAAATCGTAATCAATCTCACTACGATCTGTGTAAATAAATTACATCCCTGCAAGAAAAAACACACAATATTAATCAATTCAAACACCCATCATGCGGGTCAAAATCAATAAACTTGCATAATTAAAGACAAAAATCGTTCATGTTGCGTAAATGTTAAACTAAAAATGCATAATTAAACGAAAAAATTGGGTCACAACGCCGACTTTTTCATTGCATTCTGAAGTGACAAAATTGTAGGATACTTACACAACCCCGTTATTTTTGTGACTTTTATTACAAAGCACACTGCGGGATTTGTCGGTGTTATCCCACTCCTACCTATATAAATCACTGAATAGTGATAATAAATAAAGGGATACCACCAAGGATTGTTTTTCTCGCAAAACTTTTCCTGCGAGATACGGAAAGGAATCAAGACCGGTCAACCTAGATCGGTGGCGATAATAAATATAAAGGACAAGACGTAATCAATAGTCTAGGTAGTATTTGCTGCCCGGTACTTTTTGCGTCGACATTGAACTGGAAGGATGTATCTATGGTAGATAGAGAGCAAAATCCACAGGGTCTGTACACTCCGGAACTGGAGCATGACGCTTGTGGTATCGGTTTTGTTGCTCACCTTAAAAACCGTAAATCTCATGAAGTAGTGACTCAAGCATTGGATATGCTGGCTCGCATGGAACACCGTGGTGGTCAAGGTTGTGACCCATGCAGCGGTGACGGTGCGGGTATCTTGCTACAAAAACCTCATGAATTCCTATTAGAAGAAGCCGTTAAGCTAGGCATTAAACTGCCTTCGTTTGAAAAGTATGGTGTTGGTGTCGTTCTTTTCCCGAAAGACGAATACAAACGCGAGCAATGCCGTGACATTCTAGAACGTAATGCACAACGTCTAGACCTTGAAGTTATCGGCTACCGCGTATTGCCAACCGATAACTCAATGATCGGTGCAGACCCACTAAGCACAGAACCTCAGTTTGAGCATGTGTTTATCTCTGGTGGCCCTGGCATCACACCTGAAGAGCTAGAGCGCAAACTGTACGTACTTCGTAACTACACTGTACGTGTTTGCCTAGAAAGCGTTTCGAACATTGGTGACGACTTCTACATTAACTCAATGTCTTACAAGACATTGGTGTACAAAGGTCAGTTAACGACCGAGCAAGTACCTCAGTACTTCCTTGATCTGCAAAACCCGACCATGGTGACTGCACTAGCACTGGTACACTCTCGCTTCTCTACCAATACCTTCCCGAAATGGCGTCTTGCACAGCCTTTCCGTTACATTGCCCACAACGGTGAAATCAATACAGTTCGCGGTAACTTGAACTGGATGAAAGCCCGTGAAGCAATTCTAGAATCAGACCTGTTTACTCAGGCTGAAATCGACATGCTTCTTCCAATCTGTCAGGAAGGCAGCTCAGATTCATCTAACTTTGACATGGCACTTGAGCTCCTAGTTCTTTCTGGTCGCAGCCTGCCACACGCATTGATGATGATGATCCCAGAAGCATGGCAAGAAAACAAAAACATGGATCCTAAACGTCGCGCGTTCTATCAGTACCACGCGAACATTATGGAACCATGGGATGGTCCAGCTTCAGTATGTTTTACTGATGGTGTTCAAGTTGGTGCGACACTAGACCGTAACGGTCTGCGCCCTTCTCGCTACACAGTGACCAAAGATAACTTCCTAGTGATGGCATCTGAATCTGGTGTTGTGGATATTGAACCAGAGAACGTAGAGTTCCGTGGTCGCCTACAGCCAGGTCGTATCTTCGTTGCAGACCTAGAACAAGGTCGAATCATCTCTGATGAAGAAGTGAAAGACACCATCGCAACGGCACAGCCTTACGAGAAGTGGGTAGAAGAAAACCTACTGAGCTTGAAGAAGCTGCCAGATGCGAGCAACCAGTTCAGCCAACCTAAGCCAGAACACCTTCTACACCGCCAACAAGCGTTTGGCGTAAGCACTGAAGAAGTGAACGAAATCATCGTTCCAATGGCGAATGACGCGAAAGAACCATTATCAGCAATGGGTGCCGACTGGCCTCTTGCGGTTCTATCTCATCAATCTCAGCACCTTTCAAACTACTTCAAGCAGCTGTTTGCACAAGTAACTAACCCACCGATCGACCCGATCCGTGAGCGCATGGTTATGTCGCTGAACACTTACTTGGGTAAAGACCAAAACCTTCTGACTGAAACACCACTTCACTGTCAGAAAGTAGAATTGGAATCGCCTGTTCTAGCCAACTCTGAGCTTGAAAAATTGCGTGCGATCGATAACGAGCACCTACAAGCGAAAACGTTGGATATCGTATTCCAAGCTAGTGAAGATCAAGGCAAACTTGAGCGTGCATTAAAACGTATCTGCCAATACGCAGAAGACGCGGTTATCGATGGTTATTCAATCATCCTACTCACTGACCGCGCAGTGAATTCAAACCACGCGGCGATCCCAGCAATGCTGGCAGTTGGCGCAGTACACCACCACTTGATCCGTAAAGGTCTACGTGCGAAGTGTGACATCGTGGTTGAAACTGGTGACGCGCGTGAAACGCACCACTTTGCAACGCTACTTGGTTACGGTGCTAATGCGGTTAACCCTTACCTAGTGATTGAAACCATCATTGAACTTCAACGTACGAAGAAGTTGGATCCAGAAGCGAACCCTCGCGATCTGTTCAACAACTACCGTAAAGCGATCAATGGCGGTCTTCTGAAGATCTTCTCGAAGATGGGCATCTCTACGCTACAGTCGTATCATGGTGCGCAAATCTTCGAAGCATTGGGTATCCACAAATCCGTGGTCGACAAATACTTCACAGGGACGGTTTCTCGTATCCAAGGTCTAACCCTTGATGATATCGCCAAAGAAGTACTTATCCGTCACCGCATCGGTTACCCACAACGCGAAATCCCAATTCAAATGCTGGATGTTGGTGGTGTTTACCAATGGAAACAGCGTGGTGAGAAGCACCTATTCAACCCAGAAACCATTTCTCTACTGCAAGAGTCTACGCGCAACAAGAACTACGATCAGTTCAAGCAATACGCGACTGCTGTAGATAAGCAAGGTGACAACGCGGTAACCCTGCGTAGCCAACTTGAGTTCATTAAGAACCCCGCTGGTTCTATCTCTATCGACGACGTCGAGCCAATTGAAAGCATCGTGAAACGCTTCGCGACGGGCGCTATGTCATTCGGTTCTATTTCTTACGAAGCACACTCCACACTAGCTGTTGCGATGAACCGTCTTGGCGCGAAATCGAACTCTGGTGAAGGTGGTGAAGACCCAATGCGTTTCGAGCGCAAAGAGAACGGCGATTGGGAACGCTCTGCAATCAAGCAGGTGGCTTCAGGTCGTTTCGGCGTAACCTCTTACTACCTAACTAACGCTGAAGAGCTGCAAATCAAAATGGCTCAAGGTGCGAAGCCAGGTGAAGGTGGTCAGCTACCAGGCGATAAAGTAGATGACTGGATCGGTGCAACGCGTCACTCGACTCCGGGCGTTGGCCTTATCTCTCCACCACCACACCACGATATCTACTCAATCGAAGATTTGGCTCAGCTTATCTACGACTTGAAGAACGCGAACCGCGCAGGCCGTGTAAACGTGAAGCTGGTATCAGAAGCAGGCGTAGGTACGATCGCTTCTGGTGTAGCGAAAGCGAAAGCGGACGTTGTACTAATCGCAGGTTTCGACGGCGGTACAGGTGCATCACCAATGTCTTCAATCCGCCATACCGGTCTTCCTTGGGAACTTGGCTTGGCAGAAACGCACCAAACGCTACTGAAGAACGGTCTACGTAACCGTATCGTGGTTCAAGCAGATGGTCAGATGAAGACACCTCGCGACCTTGCAGTGGCAACACTACTTGGTGCAGAAGAATGGGGCGTAGCAACCGCAGCATTAGTGGTTGAAGGTTGTATCATGATGCGTAAGTGTCATAAGAACACTTGTCCTGTTGGTATCGCGACTCAGAACAAGACGCTTCGCGAGCGCTTTGATGGCCGCGTAGAAGACGTCGTTACCTTCTTCCAATACATGGCACAAGGTCTACGTGAAATCATGGCTGAGCTTGGCTTCCGCACTATCGATGAAATGGTCGGTCAAGGTCAGAAACTGAAGATCCGCCAAGACATTTCTCACTGGAAATACAAGAACCTAGATCTGTCTCCTGTTCTCCACGTTGAGCAACCACGTGAAGCTGATGGTGTATTCAACCAAGCTCAACAGAACCACAACCTAGAAGAAGTGCTAGACCGTAAGCTGATTCAAGCAGCGATTCCTGCACTAGAGAAAGGCGAAGCGGTGAATGCCGAGTTCCCTATCGTCAACACGGACCGCTCTGCAGGTACCATGTTGTCGAACGAAATCTCGAAAGTGTACAAAGATGCGGGTCTACCTCAGCCAATGAACGTGAAGTTCAAAGGTTCTGCGGGTCAGTCATTCGGTGCATTCCTAGCTAAGGGCGTGAAGTTCGAAGTGGAAGGCGACGCGAACGACTACTGGGGTAAAGGCTTATCTGGCGGTACCTTAGTACTTTACCCAGATGCAAAATCAAGTATTGTCGCGGAAGACAACATCGTGGTTGGTAACGTGTGTTTCTACGGTGCAACTTCGGGTGAGTCTTTCATTCGCGGTATGGCTGGTGAACGTTTCTGTGTTCGTAACTCAGGCGCGAAAGTAGTAGTAGAAGGCGTCGGTGACCACGGTTGTGAATACATGACGGGCGGTGCAGCAATTATCCTAGGTTCAACAGGTCGTAACTTTGCCGCAGGTATGAGTGGCGGCGTGGCATACGTATGGGATAAATCAGGTGACTTTGAGTCGAAACTGAACCCAGAGCTAGTAGACCTAGATCCAATCGAGCAAGAAGACAGAGATCTATTACTCGACATGCTAACTAAGCATGTTCAATTCACAGGAAGTGAAGTCGCTCAGTCTTTCCTAGACAATTTTGAAGCTAGCCTAGCCTCTATGGCTAAGGTAATGCCGCGTGACTATAAAGCGGTTCTTCAAAAACGCAAAGCTGAAGCACTGTCTCAAGGAAACGAAACTCAAGTGGAGGCCGTATAATGGGTAAGCCTACTGGATTTTTAGAGCATGGTCGTGAACTACCACAGAAGATCGACCCAGCTGAACGCATCAAGAACAACAAAGAGTTCGTTCTGAACGAGGAGTTTGGTGACAAGATCAATACTCAGGCTTCTCGTTGTATGGATTGTGGTGTGCCGTTTTGTCATAACGGCTGCCCTATCGGTAACATCATCCCAGAATTTAACGACGCGGTTTATCGTGATAGCTGGGAAGAAGCATGGAACATTCTAAGCTCAACCAATAACTTCCCAGAGTTCACTGGTCGTGTTTGCCCTGCTCCATGTGAAAGTGCTTGTGTACTTGGCATCAACCAAGACCCAATCACTATCTGTAATATCGAGAAAACCATCGTAGAAACGGCGTATCGTGAAGGGTACGCCAAGCCAAAAACGCCACGTTCTCGCACTGGTAAAACGGTGGCGATCATTGGTTCTGGACCTGCTGGTCTTGCGGCTGCTGAGCAGCTAAACAGCGCAGGCCATACCGTGACAGTATTCGAGCGAGACGAGAAAGTGGGCGGTCTGCTACGTTTTGGTATCCCAGACTTTAAACTGAGCATGGAAGTCATTGATCGCAAGATCAATCTAATGGCAGAAGCTGGCATTGAGTTTAAAGTAAACCAACACGTTGGTGTTGATGTGAATGCTCAGCAGTTGCGTCAAGAGTTCGATGTGGTTCTACTAACGGGTGGTTCAACCGTTCCTCGTGATTTGCCCGTTCCGGGTCGTGAACTAAAAGGCGTTCACTTCGCGATGGAATTCCTAGGTCAAAACAACCGTCGCGCCAATAACATGGACCTGAAAACGGAAGAAATTCACGCTGCGGGTAAACATGTTGTGGTTATCGGTGGTGGTGATACGGGTTCAGACTGTGTGGGAACATCAAACCGTCACGGCGCAGCAAGTGTAACTCAAGTGGAAATCATGCCGATTCCACCAGAAAAGCGTCCTGCCAATATGCCTTGGCCACAGTACCCGATGATCCTACGTACTTCGACATCTCATGAAGAAGGCGTTGATCGTCACTGGAACATCCTAACTAAAGAGTTCATCGGTAACGACAAAGGTGAAGTTACTGGTCTTCGTTTGGCTGATATCGTTTGGGAAGAGGCGAAACCTGGCGAGCGTCCAGGCTTTAAAGAAGTTGAAGGCAGCGAGCGGGTGATTCCATGTGATATGGCATTCCTAGCGATGGGCTTCCTTCATCCTGAACCAACGGGCGTACTTGCTCAACTGGATATCGCGCTAGATGATCGTGGTAACGTAGCAACTCAAGGTTTTGCTACAAACCAAGAAGGTGTATTTGCTGCTGGTGATATGCGAACAGGCCAATCTTTGGTGGTTCGTTGTATCAACGAAGGCCGTGAATGTGCCCGTGCTATCGATGATTACTTAATGGGTGGCACAAACCTAGAAGCAAAAGCAGATTCACTGATGCTTTCTGCTTAACGAAGCAGTCATGCTTCTCTCTTTCAATTGCCTAATAGCCATCAGCAATATCGATGGCTATCGGTGAAGAAAGAAAACAATTCCTTCCAATCTTTCTATTTTGACCAGCATTTTATGCTGGTCTTTTTTATCTCCCACAGAATCAAATGTTACTTTTTTGTAACAATCAATTTTCTATCTATTTGAAATTATTAAACTATTTTAGCTTATTAAATGGTAAATCGCATATTCACGTGATGATCCACTAATAACTTGACCTTTTTTACAATAAGCTATAGCTTGTGAAGTTGATGAAAATAAAACACTCAAAAAATGTTAAATATTTCACAACTTTTACTGAATAATTATACATAAAGCTATAAAGATGACGCATAGTTAGTCATCGATATCAACGTAAGCAGTGTTGATATATCTGTCGGGATGACGGATAAGCAAAGGGAGAATTGCAATGGCTCTTTATGATCCAAGTCTTGAGAAAGACAACTGTGGATTTGGCTTGATCGCGCATATGGAAGGCGAACAAAGCCACAAGCTGGTACGTACAGCAATTTCTGCACTTGACCGCATGACTCACCGTGGTGGTATCGCCGCCGATGGTAAAACTGGTGATGGTTGTGGTCTTCTATTACAAAAGCCCGATTCCTATTTACGTCTTATTGCCGAAGAAAATGGTTTCAACCTTGGCAAGCAATACGCCGTAGGGATGATTTTCTTCAACCAAGATCCAGTCAAAGCTCAACTCGCTAAAGACATCGTCAACAAAGAACTGGCGCAAGAGACGCTAACTGTGGCTGGTTGGCGTGAAGTACCAACTAATTCAGAAGTACTCGGTCCAATTGCGGCCAACTCGCTTCCAAATATTCAGCAAGTCTTTATCTCTGCACCGGCAGGTTGGCGCGAGCGTGACATTGAACGTCGTCTCTACATCGCACGCCGTCGCATCGAGAAACAAATCACCGAAGATCCGGATTTCTACATCTGTAGCTTGTCGACTCAAGTTTTGGTGTACAAAGGCCTATGCATGCCTGCGGACTTACCGCGCTTTTATCTTGATCTTGCCGATCTACGTATGGAATCTGCTATCTGTCTGTTCCACCAGCGTTTCTCTACCAACACTCAACCGCGTTGGCCATTAGCTCAACCGTTCCGCTACCTTGCTCATAATGGTGAGATCAATACCATTGAAGGTAACCGACAATGGGCACGCGCTCGTGCTTATAAGTTCTCGTCACCACTGCTGCCTGACCTACAAACTGCAGCACCGTTTGTGAACGAGACAGGATCAGACTCGTCTAGCTTAGATAATATGCTAGATCTCTTTTTAGCTGGCGGCATGGATATCTTCCGTGCCATGCGTATGCTTGTGCCGCCAGCATGGCAAAACCACCCTGACATGGATCCGGATTTGCGTGCGTTTTACGATTTCAACTCCAAACACATGGAACCATGGGATGGTCCAGCAGGTATCGTACTGTCCGATGGTCGTTATGCTGCTTGTAACCTAGACCGAAACGGTCTGCGTCCAGCTCGTTATGTAATTACCAAAGACAAGTTGATCACTCTGGCATCTGAGGTAGGGATTTGGAATTACGCCCCAGATGAAGTTGCCAAAAAAGGTCGTGTAGGTCCGGGGGAATTGCTCGTCATCGACACTCGTAAAGGTAAGCTTTGGCAGTCTAGCGAGATCGATAATGACCTGAAATCTCGTCACCCTTATCGCGAATGGATGGAGAACAACGTTCGCAAACTAACACCGTTCTCTCAGCTGCCTGAAGATCAAGTAGGTGAGCGCAGCTTTGATGAAGACTTGCTTAAGACTTATCAAAAGCAGTTTGCCATGAGCAATGAAGAAGTCGATCAAGTATTGCGTGTCCTCGGTGATATGGGGCAAGAAGCCGTCGGTTCGATGGGTGATGACACCCCGATGGCGGTTCTTTCTTCGAAAGAGCGCTTGGTGACTGATTACTTCCGTCAGAAGTTCGCGCAGGTCACCAACCCACCAATCGATCCGCTGCGTGAGAAACACGTCATGTCGCTGGCGACCAGCATCGGCCAAGAGATGAACGTCTTCTGTGAAACCGATGGCCACGCGCATCGTGTAACCTTTGATTCTCCAGTACTGCTCTATTCAGACATGCAGCAACTACTAGAGCTGAGTGACGATCATTACCGTAATACCATTCTCGATATCAACTACGATCCACAACAGAAAGATCTCAAACAAGCCATTGATGATCTGTGTGAGCAAGCAGAGCAAGTCGTTCGTGAAGGCACGGTTTTAGTGGTGCTTTCGGACAGAGCCTTGATCAAAGGTAAGTTACCAATTCCGGCAGCAATGGCAGTCGGCGCCGTTCAAACTCGTCTGATTGACGCGAACTTACGTTGCGATGCCAACATTGTTGTCGAAACCGCAACAGCCCGTGATCCACACCAATTTGCCGTCTTGCTTGGTTTTGGTGCCACTGCGGTTTACCCATACCTTGCTTATGAAGCGTTAGGTAAACTGATTGATGATAAAGCACTAGAGAAAGACTACCGCGATGTGATGCAAAACTACCAATACGGCATCAACAAAGGCCTGTACAAGATCATGTCGAAAATGGGGATCTCAACCATCGCCTCTTACCGCTGCTCACAACTGTTTGAAGCAGTTGGCTTGAGCCAAGATGTGGTCGATCTGTGTTTTAAAGGCGTCACAACTCGAATTGAAGGCGCGAATTTTGACGACTTCCAGCAAGATCTTACAAACTTATCTCGTAAAGCATGGGCGAAACGCAAATCGATTGATCATGGCGGCTTGTTAAAGTACGTCCATGGAGGTGAGTATCATGCTTACAACCCGGATGTCGTTGGCACGCTGCAACAGGCCGTTAAATCTGGCGAAAGTAACGACTATCAGAGCTTTGCTAAGCAGGTAAACCAACGCCCTGTTGCCATGCTGCGTGACTTAATGTCGCTGAAAAAATCAGACTCACCGCTGCCACTTGAGCAAATAGAACCACGCACTGAACTGTTCAAACGCTTTGACTCAGCGGCAATGTCCATTGGCGCACTTAGCCCAGAAGCGCATGAAGCACTTGCAACGGCGATGAACCGTCTTGGTGGTTACTCTAACTCGGGTGAAGGCGGTGAAGATCCTCGCCGTTTCGGTACTGAGCGTAACTCACGTATCAAACAGATTGCTTCTGGCCGATTTGGTGTAACGCCGCATTACCTAACTAATGCGGATGTACTGCAAATCAAGGTGGCACAAGGTGCGAAACCGGGTGAAGGTGGACAGCTACCAGGACACAAAGTCACCGCAGAAATCGCAAAACTGCGTTATTCGGTACAAGGCGTGACTCTGATCTCCCCTCCTCCGCACCACGATATCTATTCGATTGAAGATTTGGCCCAGCTGATCTTCGACCTTAAACAAGTCAACCCGAATGCGCTGGTTTCGGTAAAACTCGTCTCCGAGCCAGGTGTCGGCACCATCGCAACGGGCGTAGCCAAGGCTTACGCTGATCTTATTACCATTTCGGGTTACGACGGTGGTACCGCAGCAAGCCCATTAACTTCGGTAAAATACGCTGGTAGCCCTTGGGAGTTGGGGTTGGCAGAAACACAACAAGCACTGGTAGCTAATGGTCTGCGTCATAAGATCCGCCTACAGGTAGACGGTGGTCTAAAGACTGGTTTAGACGTAGTTAAAGCCGCAATTTTAGGTGCAGAAAGCTTCGGTTTTGGTACTGCGCCAATGGTCGCTATGGGTTGTAAGTTCCTACGAATTTGTCACCTCAACAACTGTGCAACTGGGGTTGCGACTCAAGACGAGACACTGCGTAAAGAATACTTCAAAGGTCTACCAGAAATGGTGATGAATTACTTCATCGGCCTGGCAGACGAAGTGCGCGGATTACTCGCAGAACTTGGCGTTGAAAAGCTGACGGACTTGATTGGTCGTACCGATTTACTTGAGGCAGTAGAGGGATTTACAGCGAAACAGACCAAGCTGGATCTATCCAATATTCTAGAAGCTCCAGTATCACCTGAGGGTCATCCGCTATTTTGGACAGAGCCAAACAAACCGTTTGATAAAGCTGAGCTCAACCAAAAGATCATTGATGATGCCATGCATGCGGTCGAAAACGGTCAATCGGCAAGTTTCTTCTACAATGTCATCAACACTGATCGTTCTGTTGGTGCACGCTTATCTGGCGAAATAGCAAAACGCTATGGCAACCAAGGATTGGCGGCTTCCCCTATCAAAATCTATCTTGACGGCACCGCAGGTCAGTCCTTTGGTGTTTGGAACGCAGGTGGTGTAGAGCTTTACCTCACGGGCGATGCGAACGACTACGTGGGCAAAGGCATGGCGGGTGGTAAAGTGGTTATCAAACCTCACCTTGGCACCGCATTTAAATGCAATGAAGCAACTATCATTGGTAACACCTGCCTGTACGGCGCGACCGGCGGTAAACTATTTGCAGCCGGTAAAGCAGGTGAGCGTTTCGGCGTACGAAACTCAGGTACGATAGCCGTCATTGAAGGTGCTGGCGATAACGCTTGTGAGTACATGACTGGCGGTATTGTTGCCATTCTTGGTGCGACAGGTGTGAACTTTGGCGCGGGTATGACTGGAGGCTTTGCCTATGTTCTGGATGAGAACCAAAGCTTTGAAGGTCGAGTTAATACTGAGTCTGTCGAAGCCATCTCATTGTCCGATCTTTACATCCACCAAGAACATTTGCGTGGCCTAATTGCGGAACACCTTGAAGAAACAGGGTCGAGTCATGCAGAAAATATTTTGGCGAACTTTGATGAATGGATTCCAAAGTTCTATTTGGTGAAACCACAAGCGGCAGATCTTCGCACGCTACTTGGTCACCAGAGCCGCAGTGCCGCAGAGCTGCGTGTTCAAGCACAGTAATCATGGAGGATGTTTGAATCATGAGCCAGAACGTTTATCAATTTATCGATGTGCAGCGTGTAGATCCTGCGAAAAAGCCTATAAAAGTTCGTAAGATCGAGTTCGTTGAAATCTATGAACCGTTCACTAAACAACAGGCGACTGCACAAGCGGATCGCTGCTTAGATTGTGGCAACCCATATTGTGAATGGAAATGCCCAGTCCACAACTACATCCCTCAATGGTTAAAACTTGCCAATGAAGGTCGTATTCTTGAAGCGGTTGAACTATCGCATCAAACCAATAGCCTACCGGAAGTATGTGGGCGCGTTTGTCCTCAAGACCGCCTATGTGAAGGTTCATGCACGCTTAATGATGACTTTGGTGCCGTCACCATCGGTAACATAGAAAAGTACATTACCGACAAAGCGTTTGAAATGGGCTGGAAGCCAGATATGTCCAAGGTGGAGTGGACCGATAAAAAGGTTGCAATCATTGGAGCAGGCCCAGCTGGCTTGGCTGCCGCGGATATCCTAGTGCGCAATGGCGTTAAGCCAGTCGTGTTTGACCGCTACCCTGAAATTGGAGGCCTTCTGACCTTCGGTATTCCTTCCTTCAAGCTTGAAAAAGGCGTGATGGAAAACCGCCGCCGTGTGTTCACTGAAATGGGCGTCGAGTTCCGCATGAACATGGAAGTAGGCAAAGATGTCCAAATGCAAGAGCTGCTTGATGAATACGATGCTGTTTTCTTGGGCGTTGGCACCTATAAATACATGCGTGCAGGTCTAGATAATGAAGATGCGCCGGGTGTGTATGACGCGCTGCCATTTTTAGTTTCGAACACCTACAAAGTCATGGATCTTGAGAGTAACCAACCCTTTATCGATATGGCAGGAAAGAAAGTCGTCGTACTGGGTGGTGGTGATACAGCAATGGACTGCGTTCGTACCTCAATTCGCCAAGGTGCCTCCAACGTAGTTTGTGCTTATCGTCGTGATGAGGCCAACATGCCGGGCTCTCGTCGCGAGGTAAAAAACGCAAAGGAAGAAGGCGTGAAGTTCATGTTCAACCTTCAGCCTTTGGGAGTTGAAGTGGATGCGTCAGGCAAAGTCTCGGGGGTCAAAGTGGTGAAAACCGCACTTGGTGAACCTGATGAAGCGGGTCGCCGACGTCCAGAGCCCGTTGAAGGCAGCGAGCACGTTCTACCAGCAGACGTTGTTATCATGGCGTTTGGTTTCCAGCCGCACAAAATGGACTGGTTAGCACCGTTTGATGTCGATTTGGATCAATGGGGTCGTATCAAAGCCCCAGCTAAGCAAGAGTTCCAGTTCCAGACCAGCAACGAAAAGATCTTCGCGGGTGGCGATGCGGTACGAGGTTCTGATCTTGTCGTAACCGCAATTGATGAAGGACGAAAAGCGGCAGAAGGCATTCTCGATTACCTCGAAGTTTAATCACTGTTAACGTCTCAAAAAGGATCCTACTATTGGATCCTTTTTTCTTTTATTACATATAATTAAATTCCTATGATAAGGGATAAAACCAATGAAAAAAGCCGCTCTCCTTTCCATTACTTTGCTCGGCTTAACCGCTTGTAGCCAAGGAGTCACAACCATGACGGATCGTTCTCAATCACCTTGTGGTGACAAACCAAACTGCGTCTCCACCCAAGACACGCGAGAAAAATACAACCTAACGCCATTCATCTTAGTGGATTCAGCGAACATCGACGCTATTGAGCAAGTTGCGCTTGAACTGCCAGGCGCGAAAACCGCGGTGAAAGAAAGCAACTACCTTCGTATCGAGTGCACATCTAAAATCATGCGCTTCGTGGATGACCTCGAACTAAAAATAGCAGGAGACCAACTGATTGTGCGCTCGGAATCTCGTGTGGGCTACTCTGATTTTGGCGTAAACAGAAAGCGCGCCGATCAATTACGAGAAAAGCTCACTCAAGCTAAGCTCATCAAATAGAAAACTGCCAACGGGGAGTGCTATACTCTCGGCCAACTAAAATATTTACCTAAAGAGAGTGTTATGAAAGTTGGTATCATCGGTGCGATGGAACAAGAAGTGACCATCCTGAAGCAAGCAATTACAAACTGCAAAACTGTAAATAAAGCAGGTTGTACGTTTTTCTCTGGTCAAATTAACGATGTTGAAGTCGTCGTACTACAATCGGGCATCGGTAAAGTTGCAGCGGCAGTGGGCACGACAATCCTTCTTGATGAATACCAACCAGACGTTGTGATTAACACAGGCTCTGCTGGCGGTTTCGATTCAAGCTTAAACCTTGGCGATGTAGTTATCTCTACAGAAGTTCGTCATCACGATGCAGACGTAACCGCTTTTGGTTATGAGATTGGCCAAATGGCCGGTCAACCAGCTGCATTCAAAGCGGATGACAAGCTAATGGACTTAGCCGAAAAAGCCCTAGCACAAATGGAAAACACTCATGCGGTTCGCGGCCTAATTTGTACTGGCGATGCGTTTGTTTGTACTGCTGAGCGTCAAGAGTTTATTCGTAAACACTTCCCGTCAGTTATCGCTGTAGAAATGGAAGCATCTGCTATCGCTCAAACTTGTCACCAATTCAACACACCGTTTGTTGTTGTGCGTGCAATCTCTGATGTCGCTGATAAAGAATCACCAATGAGCTTTGATGAGTTCCTGCCTCTAGCAGCAAAAAGCTCTTCCGAAATGGTATTCAAAATGCTGGAACTCATTAAGTAAACGACTCATTCATGGAAGAAGTTTTTCAGTCATTTTATGCCAACGGTGCGCTCCTCATTATGTGGGGTGCACTGATCTTGCACCTTTTAGTGCCAATCCCCCATTCAGCGCACCCCATCACTTTATGGCGAAAGCTAGCAGAGCAGCTAGCTAACAAAGTGAACAATAATCACAATTACTCACAGAGTGTAATCTCAGGCAGTCTTGCATTAGGCTTGATGCTGTTTCCTTGCTTGATATTACTGATTGCAGTAAAGCCATTTGTTTGGCAAATCCCTTTATATGAACTGGTTCTATTGATCCTTGCGCTAGACTGGCGCAACAGCGAAACGTTAACGAAACAGCTCGTCACAAGTATCTCTTCGGAAGACAAAGCCCAATGTCGAGCATTACTGCAACCATATCTTAATCGCGATACTGGTAGCCTCTCGCTCGTTGGCATAGGTAAAGCTGGCTCAGAAACCCTGATTATGGCATACAGCCGCAACGTGATCGGTGTGCTATTTTGGTACGCACTAACAGGTGGTATTGGTGCGTTAATGTATCGACTCACAACAGAATTAGCGCGAGTGTGGTCCCCTAGCCGACGCCAATATTTGCCCTTTGGTAAACCTGTGGTTCAACTGGTTGCTACTCTGGATATTATTCCACTTCGTCTCTTTGCCATACTTTTAGCTGCCGGAAAGAATACAAGTAATGTGCTCTCTGGAATACAACAGCAAGCGAAGTCTTGGCCCTTACCAGGACCTAGTTGGGTGTTATGTACTATCGGACACAAACTACAACTGTCTTTATGCGGCCCTGCTATCTATCAAGGTGTGCGTGCAGAGCGCGCAAAAATCGGTGGGCGCATTGCGCCATCGGCTATTCACCTTTCACAAATACATACGCTGCTCGTTTGGCGCGTCCTGGCTTGGATCGCAATCCAAAGTTTGCTTTTAGGAATAATTTATCAAGGATTATGATGAATAAATTATGCTTCGCATTAACGCTGTTTGTTTCGACAGCGACCGTCGCTCAACCCGCTCAACGCATTATAAGTTTAGCTCCACATGCCACCGAAATTGCCTTTGCTGCAGGGCTAGGAGACCAGCTTGTTGCTGTCAGCGAAATGAGCGATTATCCAGAACAGGCAAAGCAGCTAGAAAGAGTCTCAAATTATCAAGGAATTAAATTAGAGCGCATTATTGCTCTTCAACCGGACTTAGTGATTGCTTGGCCAGCCGGAAACCCCGCTAAAGAGTTGGAGAAAATTAAACAGTTCGGTATTCCTATCTATTACTCCACTACAGGTTCATTAGAAGATATCGCCAATAATATCGAGCAACTCAGCCAATACAGCGAAACTCCACAAGTAGGAAAAAAGGCCGCTGAAGATTTTAGAACGCAGCTGAGTACACTAAAAGAACAGTACAACACGAACGAGAAAGTTCGTTACTTTTATCAGTTGAGTGAAAAGCCTATCATCACTGTCGCTGGAAAGAACTGGCCAAGTGAAGTCTTTACTTTTTGCGGTGGTGAGAACATTTTCGCCGCATCCAGCGCGCCTTATCCTCAAGTTAGCATCGAACAAGTCATTACTCGCCAGCCAGAGGTTATTTTTACTTCTCGTCACGCAATGAGTAACGATGGTATGTGGGCTGAGTGGAGTAATGAGCTTCTTGCCCTTAAAAACAAACACATCTGGTCCCTAAACTCTGATTGGATTAACCGTCCGACACCACGCACATTGAACGCGATCAAGGAAGTGTGTGAGCACTTTAAAAGCGTTCGTCAAAAACGCTAACGATTTCGTGGCAAATACCGTACAATTTCCGCCCATTTTTTCTCACACTATTTAAAGGTACTAAGTAACATGGACTCCATGCTGCTTTATATGATCGATTTGTTCGGTACCGCTGTTTTCGCCATCTCTGGCGTATTACTGGCGGGCCGTTTAAAAATGGATCCATTCGGCGTTATCGTGCTCGGCAGTGTGACTGCTATAGGTGGCGGAACAATCCGAGACATGGCGCTTGGTGCCACTCCCGTATTTTGGATAACAGATACGACTTACTTATGGGTGATATTTGTTACGTGTCTACTAACCATGCTTGTTATTCGAAGACCCAAGCGACTCTCATGGTGGGTATTACCCGTTTGTGATGCCATCGGTCTCGCTGTATTTGTGGGAATAGGAGTAGAAAAGGCACTCGCCTACAATGCTTCTGGGATGGTCGCGGTGATAATGGGGGTTATTACTGGCTGTGGCGGTGGCATTATACGAGACGTGCTGGCTCGCGAAGTTCCTATGGTATTAAGAAGTGAAGTCTATGCTACGGCATGTATTATTGGCGGCATCTTCCATACGATGGCGGTAAACATGGGTTATGACCACTCAACGGCTTTACTCGCTGGTGTAATCTCAACGCTCATTATACGTCTCGGTGCGATTCGTTGGCATCTATCCCTGCCAACTTTCGCCATTAACCGTTAAACACCAACAACATCACTCACCATGGAGTCGACCAAGTGTCGGCTCCTCTCATTTATGCTCATTTGATTCGCCAATTCTTGGGCAATTCGCTAAATTATCTCAACCATTCCTAACTTTCATTAATCATTATGTTGCTTGAAGGTATTGAAACGTTACTTGTCCTCAGTAAAGAAAAAACCATGAGCCGCACAGGCAGTCAACTCTATATTAGTCAATCTGCCGTGAGTAAACGTATTTCAAATCTAGAGAAGAAGTTAGGAAAAAAATTGATAGAGCCGAATGGTCGGCACATAAAGCTGACCTCCGATGGCCTTGCCCTCATAAACACAATAGAACCCACGTTCAATGAGTTAAGAGGAAAAATCCACGATCAACAACAAATAGAAGATACTTCTTTAATCAAAATGGACTGCTCTGAAACCTTAGTGGCGGGATACCTCAGCATGATCATGGCAGAACACTTTGCCCATGATCAGTACATACGAATATCGACCAATCATACGCCACGCATTATTGAGAATGTGAAATCAGGCAAAGCAACATTGGGATTTTGCGCTGGCTATCTACCACCTCATCATGGATTAATGAGCCTTCACCTCGCCGATGAACCTTTCTCAATTGTCAGTCGACATTCACTTTCACAACTACCTAAAGCTATTTTGACCAATGACTTAACTAACCCTGCCAACACATATCAACAAGCTATTTTATCCAAACACGGAATCGAACCTTTGATGGAAATGGATTCGTATACTGCGGCAGCACAACTGGCTTTGGGAGGTGTGGCTCCCGCTTTAATCCCTAAATCTATCCTAACGACACTTAATATCACATCTAAGTTCTGCTATGACTTTGAAGAGCTAGATCAGTTAGTTCGACCAATACATATCTGCTTACGTCACAGCACATATCGTAGCGAACGAGTTAAAGCACTGACAGAATCCATTGCTGATGTTGTTGCCAAAGAAGTTTCGTTGCCATAAGCATCGACATCACTATAACTAGAGGACGAATCCATTTTTGTCCTTTACTTACCACGACCTTCGCTCCTAACTGAGCACCAAGAAAACCGCCAACAGCCATGGTTAAGCCAAGCTTCCACACGGGCAACCCAGCGAAGATAAAAAAGAGTAGTGCCGCAATGTTTGACGTGAAATTGAGAATTTTGGTTCTAGCAGTGGCTTCGACCAAAGAAAAGTGACCTAGTGCAACAAAACAAACAGTAAAAATAGATCCAGTCCCAGGGCCAAAAAAGCCATCATAGAAACCGATTCCGCCACCAATGCATAGCGCAAACATCGCTTCAGATAACTTTGGTTCTCCATCGATTTTTCGCGTACTTGGCGCGAGTAAAAAATAGAGGGAAATGGCTATCAAAAGAACAGGGATCAAACTGGTGAGTACGCTAGCATCAATAAACTGCACAGCCTCGGCACCGATTGCAGCGCCTATAAAAGTGCAGAGTATCGCAAAACGCATTTCCTTTAAGCTGACAATACCGTTACGCACGAAATACCAGCTAGCAGAGAAACTGCCAAACGAACTTTGTAACTTATTGGTTGCTAGAGCTTGAGTCGGACTCAACCCCGCAGCCAAAAGCGCAGGGAGCGTAATGAGCCCCCCCCCACCAGCCATCGCATCAATAAAGCCTGCGGCAGTCGCAACCAAAAATAAGGCCAACAAAATCTCAACCGTGATTTCCACTACACTTCCTTTTTGAAGAGGTATCAAAGAGGAAGAAACGGTAGCACTTATTCACAAAACTACCAATGGAAAGTCAAGACACCAATCTATTCCTAATTTTCATCAGTCAATAAATCTAGAGAATGATACATTAAAAATATCAATTACATCCAAATATAGAGCCTCACCTCAAGAGCCTCTTAATATTTTGATAGAAAAAGAAAATGCTGTCTTAATAGGAAATATTTAATCTGATAAAAAACGAAAATAATGGAAGCCTTACTGACTCGACCATCAATAAAAGAACAGCAATTACGCTTAAAAATCGAACAGATAGTGAATGTTAATCAGCTATTCAACGTTATTGACGCTAAACCAGAGACTAGCGGTGCGGGTGTAATTTATATTGATAACAAATTCACCGTTGTACGCTTAAGAGACTTTAAATCCACATGCCATATCAATCCTACCTTTATCATTCTACGAGAACCGATAAAATTACAATCATCTCAAGAATTTGCAAAAAAAATAAAACAGGAAGAATCAAAATCAAGATTCAATCAAGAGCTTCTATCAGCGAGCATTAGCTGTATTGGTGCAGCAATTGGCTGGATTGGAGTAGTTGGTTCGGGGCTAACAATACCAGTAAGTGGTCCTGTGGGCGTAACTATGTCCTATATCTCACACGCCGCTACTGTTGCTGCCACAGCCCAATGTGCTATTGGAGTAGCAAGAACCCGTATGGTATCTAAATCACCAGATAAATTATCGGATATAGACAGTAATGAGTGGTATCAAAATACAACTAAAGCTTTAGATTACATATCCTTAGCTGGAGCGGGTGCTAGCGGATATCAAACGATAAAAATGGTTCAATCTCTTAAGCAAACCACTAAGAAAGGCGTTCCCGAGATTCTAAAAGGCTTAAACAGACAAGAGAGAACAAGATTAACTAAAGAAATCATCCGTAAAAACCTTCCGAGTATTTCGAATAAAGCTCGTAAACAGCTAATGTTGTCAGGAGAAATTCCTAAGAGGTATTCGCAAGCAACAATATCCGCATCCATTTCTCATCAGCTTCTAGATGCAATTGGAGGCTCAATTAGCATAGTAGGAAGTGGTTATTCGGGAGAGTTAAGAAATCTTGCAATTGGAATCTATGAGGAATTGAAAGTTGAATACTAAATCAATTAGCATAGCAAACATCTCACTAAGTATATGTTTATACTTGGCATTGACTATTGGTCTGGCTATTAGCTTGAGCATTTGGAATGACTGGTTTTCTTTCACTCAACACATTGCTCTAGATACTTACCTTCTTACATTGGGAGCTATTACGGTTGTTGTTGTATGCATTCCAAACATTCTGACAATAAGCAAAGGATTAAGTATTGCTGCAAAAATAAACTTACTTACTATCTCTTTTATCATTCTCACTTGCAGCATTAATTTTTTTGCAGCAAGTGGTAGTACTATTTCTTCATCTTTGGGTACATTGCTTGCCATCATTAGCTTAATGATCTTCAAAAGCGAAGCATACCAATCGTTCCTAGCACACTTTAATGCTCTTCATTTTAGAAAAACCTCGATATAAAAAAGCCCGCTCAAATGAGCGGGCAATGAGGTTGTCATGTAAGCCCTGATTAATGAGCTTACTGATTTTTATCTGTTACGCGTCTAGACTCGCTTTCACTTTAGCGTGCAACTCTTGAACCGAAGTTACTGACGCTTTTGCGTCTGCAGTATGAGACATACATGTAGCGAACGCTGCATTCAGTGTCGTTGTGTAGTTCACTTTTTCTGCCAGTGCACCACGGCGTAGAACTTTCGAATCTTCAATCGCTTGACGACCAGCAGCCGTGTTTACGATATAGGTGTATTCGTTGTTCTTGATGCGGTCAAGAATGTGTGGACGACCTTCGTGTACTTTGTTTACCAAACGTGGGTTAATACCCGCTTCGCCCAGAATTACAGCAGTACCGTGTGTCGCATCCAACTGGTAACCCAGTTTCACTAACTTAGAAGCTAGGTCAACAACACGCTCTTTATCACCTTCACGTACAGACAGTAGCGCACGACCACCTTCAGGATAAACCGCACCACAACCTAGCTCTGCTTTCGCGTAAGCTTCTGCGAACGTTGCACCCACACCCATTACTTCACCTGTTGAGCGCATTTCAGGGCCCAATAGAGGGTCAACACCAGGGAATTTGTTGAACGGCAGAACCACTTCTTTCACTGAGTAGTAAGGAGGGATAATCTCTTTAGTAAAGCCTTGTGACTCTAGAGATTGACCCGCCATTACACGTGCAGCGATTTTCGCTAGAGGAGCGCCTGTCGCTTTCGATACGAATGGTACCGTACGAGCAGCACGAGGGTTCACTTCAATTAGATAAACGTCGTTGTCTTTCACAGCAAACTGCGTGTTCATCAAACCGCGTACACCGAGTTCGAATGCTAACTTCTCAACTTGCTCACGCATCTTGTCTTGAATTTCCTGACTTAGCGTGTATGCAGGCAGTGAACATGCAGAGTCACCAGAGTGAACACCCGCTTGTTCGATGTGCTCCATGATACCACCGATAACGACGCGTTCACCGTCACAGATAGCATCAATATCAACTTCGGTTGCATCATCCAAGAAACGGTCTAGCAGAACTGGAGACTCGTTCGATACGCTTACTGCTTCGTTGAAGTAGCGACGCAGGTCTTGCTCGTCGTATACGATTTCCATCGCACGACCACCGAGTACATAAGATGGACGAACAACTAATGGGAAGCCAATTTCTTTCGATTTCTCAACCGCTTGCTCCATCGTTGTTACTGTCGCGTTTTCTGGCTGAAGTAGACCTAAACGGTCAACAGCGGCTTGGAAGCGTTCGCGGTCTTCCGCACGGTCGATAGCATCTGGGCTAGTACCAATGATTGGCACACCAGCCGCTTCTAGAGCACGAGCCAGTTTAAGTGGCGTTTGACCACCGTACTGAACAATCACACCTTTTGGTTTTTCAACGCGAGCGATAGACAGTACATCTTCCAGAGTTACTGGCTCGAAGTACAGACGATCAGACGTATCGTAGTCAGTAGATACCGTTTCTGGGTTACAGTTAACCATAATGGTTTCGTAACCGTCTTCACGCAGCGCAAGTGATGCATGAACACAACAGTAATCGAATTCGATACCTTGGCCGATACGGTTTGGACCGCCACCAAGAACCATGATCTTATCTTTGTCTGTTGGGTTTGCTTCACATTCTTCATCGTAAGATGAGTACATGTAAGCCGTGTCAGAAGAAAACTCTGCTGCACATGTATCCACACGTTTGTAAACCGGATGAATATCAAACTGCTCACGAGCACGGCGAATTTCACTTTCAGCGACACCAAGCAATTTAGACAAGCGAGCATCAGAGAAGCCTTTGCGTTTCATCTGACGAAGCACTTCTTTGGTCAAACCTGCGTAGCCGCCCGCCTTGACTTGTTCTTCGAGTTTTACAATTTCTTCGATTTGAACCAGGAACCAGCGGTCGATTTGAGTCAAGTTGAACACACCGTCGACTGACATACCCGCTCGGAATGCATCGGCGATGTACCAGATACGCTCTGCACCTGCTTCTTTAAGTTCGTGACGAATCTTAGTCAGTGCATCTGGCGCTTCCAGATCGACCATCTCATCAAAACCAGTTGCGCCAACTTCTAGGCCACGCAGTGCTTTGTGAAGAGATTCTTGTTGGTTACGACCAATCGCCATTACCTCACCAACCGATTTCATCTGAGTTGTCAGACGATCGTTTGCACCAGCAAATTTCTCGAAGTTAAAGCGAGGGATCTTAGTTACGACGTAGTCGATAGTTGGTTCAAATGACGCAGGTGTTGCACCACCTGTGATGTCGTTTTGTAGTTCGTCTAGCGTAAAGCCAACAGCCAGTTTCGCGGCAATTTTCGCAATTGGGAAGCCTGTTGCTTTTGATGCTAGCGCAGAAGAGCGAGATACACGCGGGTTCATCTCGATGATGACCATACGACCATCTTTCGGGTTGATACCAAACTGTACGTTTGAACCACCTGTTTCAACACCGATTTCACGCAGAACAGCTAGCGATGCATTACGCATAAGCTGGTATTCTTTGTCAGTCAGTGTTTGTGCTGGAGCAACCGTGATTGAGTCACCCGTATGGATGCCCATTGGGTCAAAGTTCTCGATTGAACATACGATGATACAGTTGTCCGCTTTGTCACGAACGACTTCCATTTCGTACTCTTTCCAACCGATGAGTGACTCATCGATAAGAAGTTCGTTGGTCGGAGATAAGTCCAGACCACGACGACAGATTTCTTCGAACTCTTCTTTGTTGTACGCGATACCACCACCAGTGCCACCCATGGTGAACGATGGACGGATGATACAAGGGAAGCCAACCATATCTAAAACTTTGTAAGCTTCTTCCATGCTCTTCGCTGTATCTGCGCGAGGACACTCAAGGCCGATAGACTTCATCGCTTTATCAAAACGAGAACGGTCTTCCGCTTTGTCGATTGCATCAGCCGTTGCACCAATCATCTCTACGCCAAACTCTGCGAGAACGCCGTGCTTCTCTAAATCTAACGCACAGTTAAGTGCTGTCTGACCACCCATAGTTGGCAGAACTGCATCAGGACGTTCTTTCTCGATGATCTTGCGTACAACTTCCCACTGAATCGGCTCGATGTAAGTCGCATCTGCCATCTCTGGGTCAGTCATAATCGTTGCTGGATTAGAGTTAACTAGGATAACTCGGTAGCCTTCTTCGCGAAGAGCTTTACACGCTTGTGCGCCAGAGTAGTCAAACTCACATGCCTGACCGATAACAATCGGACCAGCACCAAGAATTAGAATACTTTGAATGTCAGTACGTTTTGGCATTATCTACTACTCCGAATTAAGCGCTGTGTTTTTTGATTAGTTCGATAAAGTGGTCAAATAGCGGTGCCGCGTCATGTGGACCAGGGCTCGCTTCTGGGTGACCTTGGAAGCTAAATGCTGGCTTGTCTGTGCGGTGGATACCTTGCAAAGAGCCATCAAATAGCGATACGTGAGTAGCACGTAAGTTTTCCGGTAATGTTGCTTCATCTGCCGCAAAGCCGTGGTTTTGCGAGGTAATCATCACAACGTTACGCTCTAAATCTTTTACTGGGTGGTTTGCACCGTGGTGACCAAACTTCATTTTCACCGTTTGCGCACCTGATGCTAGCGCCAGAATTTGGTGACCTAGACAAATACCAAAAATTGGCAGGCCTTTTTCTAGGAACACTTTGGTTGCTTCAATCGCGTAAGTACATGGTTCTGGGTCACCAGGGCCGTTTGATAAGAATACGCCATCTGGATTTAGTGCCAGAACTTCTTCCGCTGACGTTTCTGCAGGTACAACCGTTAAGCGGCAGCCACGGTCAACCAACATTCGTAAGATGTTGCGTTTTGCGCCGAAGTCGTAAGCGACAACGTGGTATGGCAGCTCGCTGTCATCTTTCGCCTCTGGAAGTCCGCCTTCAAGCGTCCACGAACCTTGCTTCCATTGATACGCTTCTTTTGTTGTAACTTCTTTCGCAAGGTCCATTCCTTTTAAGCCTGGGAATTCTTTTGCTTTCGCTAGTGCCAAAGCTTCGTCTAGGTTGTTGCCCGCAACAATACAGCCGTTTTGAGCACCTTTTTCACGCAGGATACGAGTGAGCTTACGAGTATCGATATCAGCGATGCCAACGATATTTTGAGACTTAAGATAATCAGAGAGGGATTGTTCGTTACGGAAGTTAGAAGCGATTAGAGGAAGATCGCGAATCACAAGGCCTTGTGCATGAATGGAAGAGGATTCTTCATCTTCGGAAGTGGTTCCGGTATTGCCAATGTGAGGATAAGTGAGAGTGACGACTTGCTGAGAATAGGAAGGATCAGTGAGGATTTCTTGATACCCCGTCATCGAGGTATTAAAAACGACTTCACCAACGGAAAGACCATCTGCCCCTATGGACACTCCGCGGAACACTGTCCCATCTTCTAGGACCAACAGTGCTAATTTACCCAAGACAACCTCCAGAATAAAAATGCAAAAAAAATAAATCAAACTGCAAACATGCCTTCCTTTACCTATAAAATCTACATAAATAGGTATTTCAGACAAATTGGCGGTATTCTAAAGTTGGACTCGAAACCTGTCAACCTACAATCAAAAATAAATGATTAATTTCTAGCGAGTAAGGTCATTTTGAATCAGTAAGGCCCAAAAAGATAACTTTTACATGCTATTACATAGAGAGGCATAGAGGTTTAATGAATTTTACAAATTTGAACTTTTTAGAGATCACAAAAAAGTATGAGTTTTTCACGCAAACGTTCACCCAACAAAAAAGACATTAGTTTTTAGACATCAAAACCCAAAACACCCACAAAACAACCAAAACAACAACAAAAGTAAGCACCAAAATACTTTCTGTTAGAATCATTTCATTTACAACTAATTCTATAGATATAAAAAAGCCGGCTACCGCCGGCGAATAATTATGTATTTAGAGTTCATTCAATCCCAAAACATCTGTCATGGTATAAAAGCCCGCTGGTTTGGCACTCAACCAAACAGCGGCCTTGACGGCGCCATTAGCAAACGTCATACGATCGGTCGCTTTGTGCGTTATCTCCACTCGTTCCCCGATATCAGCAAACATGGCTGTGTGCTCACCGACAATATCGCCAGCGCGAATTGTAGCAAAGCCGATCTCATCTTTAGTACGTTCACCTGTGATACCTTCTCGCGCATAGACAGCTACATCATTCAGCTTGTTGCCCATCGCACCAGCAATGGCTTCGCCCATCCCGATAGCGGTACCAGAAGGAGCATCAACTTTATGACGATGATGTGCTTCGACAATCTCAACATCACAGTAGTCGCCCATCACTTTGGCTGCTTTCTCAAGAAGCTTAAATACTAGGTTCACACCAACAGAGTAGTTAGGAGCCATGACAACAGGCACTTGCTTAGCGGCTTCGTCAATCAGTTCACGCTCTGCATCACTGAAACCAGTCGTCCCAATCACAATACTCTTTCCATGCTTCTTACACAGTTCAAGATTCGCCAACGTACTTACTGGGGCAGTAAAATCGATGATTACATCAAAATTATCGACGTCTTTAGCAAGATCATCCGTTAAGAACACATCGAATTTGCCTTCACCACAAAGTTCACCGATATCGACACCGACAAGTGAGGACTCAGGTCGTTCTGATCCCGCGCTCACTGTCGCCTCTGGGTTAAGGTGTGAAGCTTTAACCAAATTACGGCCCATTCGGCCTGCTGCTCCTGCGATTGCAATACGAACCATTGCGCTTTCTCTCCTTCTCTGGATAACGAGGTTTGCTCTCGTTCTCTCGTTTCGCTTAATCTGTTTAAACTAACAACATACCGTGGTTACCACAAGCAAGTTCATCAGGCTTAAGCGAACTCTTTTACGACACGCTCCAAGATAGGCACGTTCGCTTCAGGAAAGGCATAGTTACCCAATTCTCTTATCTCGACCCAGCGACCTTCTTGACCTTCTCGGCCGTAAGGCTCATTACTGAACTTAGATACCGTAATAAAATCAAACTTAAGTGATTTGTCTGGATAGTCATATTCCAAATGCTCGAAAAGGGCTTGCTCAGTAACTTCAATTCCTACTTCTTCTTCAAGTTCTCTTGCTAGAGCATGTTCAATACTTTCTCCTGACTCGACTTTCCCACCGGGAAACTCCCAAAACCCGCCCTTATGCTTGTCGTCTGGACGCTTTGTAATAAAAATTTTTGATTTGTCTTGGTTAAAAATAATAGCCGCGACTATGTGAATTCTTTTCATAGGGGTTCCTAACTCTCAAGCCGTTACACTTCAACGGTCTTTGAATCTCTAAAACTATCCGATGCTATCAAAACTTATGAAATTCGACAGCCACAGAATTTGCTTAAAAAAAGAGCCGCCTAGGCGACTCTTTAAAAAATTATCTGACTAATACGTTAGTCGATTTTGCCGTGGCACTGTTTATACTTCTTACCACTACCACAAGGGCAAGGCTCATTGCGACCTACTTTACGTTCATCACGTACCATTGGCTGACTTGAACCTTCTTCAGATTCTTCACCTTCAGAAAGAGGGTTTTGTGCTGCTGCGTGTTGCGCTTGAGCACGACGAGCGGCCTCTTCAGCTTGCGCACGACGTTGCTCTTCCATACGTTCAACTTCTTCTTGTTGCTGAACTCGAACGCGAGATAGAACAGTAATCACATCAGTTTTCAGCGCTTCTAGTAGACCTTCAAACAGTTCAAACGATTCACGCTTGTATTCCTGTTTCGGGTTCTTCTGCGCATAGCCGCGTAAGTGAATACCCTGACGCAAGTGATCCATTGCTGCCAAGTGCTCTTTCCAAAGCGTATCCAGAGTTTGAAGCATAACCGATTTCTCGAAGTTACGAAGCACTTGGGCACCCACCACTTCCTCTTTCTCTTTGTACACTTCAACGGCTAGATTGATGATCTTCTCGCGTAGCGCCTCTTCGTAAAGCTTATCGTCTTCTTCAAGCCATTGCTTCACTGGTGCATCAAGATCGAAGTCTGCTTTCAAGCGCTCTTGCAGACCTTCAACGTCCCACATATCTTCTAGTGATTGTGGCGGGATGTACTCATCAATAACCGCTGTTAGCACATCTTCACGGTTTTGCTCGATCATACCGCTGATGTCTTCAACGTTCATCAATTCGTCGCGCAGCTCGTAGACAACCTTACGCTGATCGTTCGCCACATCATCGTATTCTAGTAGCTGCTTCCGGATATCAAAGTTACGACCTTCCACTTTGCGCTGTGCTTTTTCAATTGAGCGAGAAAGCATTTTCGATTCAATAGCTTCACCTTCTTCCATACCACTTTGAATAAGGCTCGCCATACGATCAGAAGTGAAAATACGTAACAAAGAGTCTTCCATAGATAGGTAGAAGCGCGATGAACCCGCATCACCTTGACGACCAGAACGACCACGTAGCTGGTTATCAATACGGCGAGATTCGTGGCGCTCAGTACCAATGATGTGTAGACCACCAGCATCTAATACTTGATCATGTACCACTTTCCACTCTGCTTTAATCGCATCGATTTGTTCTTGAGTTGGGTTCGCCAAAGCTTCCACTTTTGATTGCCAACTACCGCCAAGCACAATATCCGTACCACGACCGGCCATGTTGGTCGCGATAGTTACCGCACCAGGCATACCCGCTTCAGCAACAATTTCCGCTTCCTTCTCATGGAATTTTGCATTCAGTACGTTGTGTTTGATCTTAGCCTTCTTCAATGCGTTAGAAAGAAGTTCTGATTTTTCAATCGATACGGTACCAACCAATGTTGGCTGACCTTTCGCAACGCGCTCTTTGATATCTTCAATGATTGCAGCAAACTTCTCAGCTTCGGTACGGTACACCACATCCGGCATATCGTTACGAATCATAGGTTTGTTGGTTGGGATAACCACCGTTTCCAAGCCATAAATAGATTGGAACTCAAACGCTTCAGTATCCGCAGTACCTGTCATACCAGACAGTTTTTCGTATAAGCGGAAGTAGTTCTGGAAGGTAATCGAAGCCAAAGTTTGGTTTTCGTTTTGAATCTTAACGCCTTCTTTCGCTTCTACTGCTTGGTGAAGACCTTCAGACCAACGACGACCTGGCATTGTACGACCAGTATGTTCATCAACAATTACTACTTCACCTTCGTCAGTAACGATGTAATCAACGTTGCGCTCAAACAACACATGAGCACGCAAAGCGGCATTCACGTGATGTAACATGCTGATGTTAGTCGGAGAGTAAAGTGTGTCACCCTCTTCCATAAGACCATTTTTCACCAACAGTTCTTCAACGTACTCTTGGCCCGTTTCTGTGAGGTATACTTGCTTTGATTTCTCATCAACAGTGTAGTGACCATCACCACGATATTCTTCAGAGTCTTCTTTGTCTTGCTTTTTAAGATGCGGGATCAAAAGGTTGATTCGGGTGTATAGCTCAGAGCTATCTTCAGCAGGACCAGAAATGATTAAAGGGGTACGAGCTTCATCAATTAGGATTGAGTCCACCTCATCGACAACTGCAAAGAAGCGTTCACGTTGTACGCGATCTTCGCTACGGAAAGCCATATTGTCACGAAGGTAGTCAAAACCAAATTCATTGTTCGTTCCGTACAAGATGTCAGCTTGGTACGCTTCTTTTTTCTCTTGAGGAGGCATGTTTGGCACGTTTACGCCAACAGTCATACCTAAAAATTCAAATAGAGGGCGGTTTGTCTCTGCATCACGTTTAGCTAGATAATCGTTCACTGTTACAATATGAACGCCTTTACCAGCTAGGGCATTTAGGTAAGCAGGAAGCGTTGCCGTCAGCGTTTTACCTTCACCCGTACGCATTTCAGCGATTTGACCCGCATTTAGAACCATACCACCGATAAGCTGGACGTCGAAGTGGCGCATACCGTAGACACGCTTAGATGCTTCACGAACCGTAGCAAAAGCTTCTGGAAGTAGTTTATCAAGAGTTTCACCCTTCTCTAGGCGCTCACGGAATTCAACCGTCTTTGCTTTTAACTCTTCGTCACTTAGAGCCTCGAATGTTGGCTCATAGTTATTAATTTCTTTTACAATTTTTCTAAGGCGGCGCAGTGTTCGGTCGTTGCGACTGCCAATCACTTTTGTCAGTAGCTTAGTTATCATTTTTCGTGAATCTCTCTTTATTCAGACCGTTCCCGATCTACTCATAATGCCTTCAGTCTCTGCCAGTTTGGAACTAAGAATACTGAGATAAATCATTTATCAAAGATATTGAGTTCAAACATCCATATTTCAAGGCTAAGTTTTGAAACAATGTGGCTTAGTGTAAGGATTTTTAATCGATACAACCATAAATAGACGTATTTGTTTGAAGCACTCTGAAGTTTTTACTTAAAGTGGTGACTGATTAGCCGATATTGCATACCGCAATATGTGTAATTCATCCAGAGCAAACTTTGCTTTTTACCTTGCTACATTGTAAAACTGAAGCTAAAGACGTTAATGTAAACTATACCTTGATAGAAAGCTGCTCTAGAATAGCTATATCTCAACAAAATTAGATTTTACCTATGCGTGATCACCGTCCAACCTCGACTGAAGATGTTATTGCTGAGTCACAGTTCAAGCAGATTCAAGAACATGCTGGAGAAATCTTACAGCTTAACCAAGCTTTGCAAGAGGTCTTACCCACGGGGACGGCCGATCATTGCCGAGTAGCGAATGTTCGTAACGGCCATCTATTGATCGATGTCTCTAGTGCCGCGATCAAAATGAAGATCGATTACGATCGCCTCATGATCCTAAATAAACTTCGTACTCAAGGCTTTGCCAAGCTGATGAGCGTTGAAGTGAGGATCAATCCTTCACTATATCGAAACCGCTTTCAACAAGACGACAGACCTAAGCGTCCACCACTAACCGAATCTGCAGCAAAGTCATTAATGACGATTGCCGACATGGCGCCACCGAAAATTCAAGAGCGTTTAAAACGATTAGCCGATATGGCAGAAAAGGAAGATCGTAAGTGAACGTTATTTCAATATGCTGAAAGCTTGAATGTTATTGATAAATCCAGGATTAAAGCCAAATAGCAAAAAACCAGGCATAAGCCTGGTTTTTTATTAATTCTAATGCCAAGTATTTACGCAAGCACCATATTTGGTTCTGCGAATGCTACTGGTGAGCCGACTTCTTCTTCGAATGTAGTCCACTCCCACGCTTCCTGATCTGCAAGAACAGCACGTAACAGTTGGTTATTTAAACCGTGGCCAGATTTAAAGGCACGGAATTCACCAATGATTGGGTGGCCACACATGTAAAGGTCACCAATCGCATCCAACACTTTGTGAGTCACAAACTCATTTTCAAAGCGTAGACCTTCTTCATTAAGAATACGGTAATCATCCAAAACGATAGCATTGTCAAAACTACCACCCAAAACTAGGTTTTGAGATTGTAGATATTCGATATCACGCATAAAGCCAAACGTACGTGCTCGAGAAATCTCACGAACAAAGCCTTTTGACGAGAAATCAAACAGCAAACGTTGCTCGTCTGATTCAATCGCTGGGTGATTAAACTCAATTTCGAAGTCCATACGGAAGCCGTTAAATGGTACAAATTCTGCCCATTTATCACCATCTTCAAAACGAACTGGCTTTTTGATGCGGATGAAGCGTTTTGGCGCATTTTGCGTTTCGATACCTGCTTGTTGTAGCAAGTATACAAATGGGCTTGCACTACCATCCATGATCGGAATTTCAGGTGCGTCTACTTCGACAACAATGTTATCGATGCCCATACCAGCAAGTGCCGCATTCAAGTGCTCAACAGTTGAAATACGCACACCTTCATCGTTTACCAATGCAGTACAAAGCATGGTGTCACGAACCGAAGCTGGATCAGCTGGAAAATCTACAGGTGGATTTACATCTGTACGACGGTAAATGATACCTGTATTTGCAGCAGCCGGGCGCAGAGTAAGTGTGACTTTACGACCAGAGTGGAGACCCACACCAGTTGTTTTCACTATTTCTTTCAGAGTACGTTGTCTGATCATCTGCTTGCCTCTCAAAAATTTGCTACAAAACACGGCCGTCTGTAACGTCGACCGTGAATGCTACCATAATTTTGAGCCATGTCAAATTTATGGGTTAAAGATTAATCAGCCTGACGACGCAAAAATGCCGGTATATCTAAATAACCACTTTCCTTTTCTTGCTTTGGAGCCGCAGAACTTTGGCTCGACGAAGCTGGAGAAGAAGGAGCAGTGTTTGTCGGCTGAGGAGTTACCTGTGGCTTCTCTTGCACTTGATTATTTTGCAAGGTCTGTGCCGGTTTTTCTTCAGCTTGCGTTGCCGCTGCTTGTTGCTGTGGTTGAGCTTGCGGCGTCGGTGCCACTTTAGCTTTACCACCCGCAACTAGCGTGATATCTGGCTTTTTCTCATTACCAATACCTGTCGCTACAACTGTTACGCGGATTTCGTCAGTCATATCAGGGTCTAGAGAAGTACCGATAACAACAGTCGCATTGTCAGAAGCGAATGCCTTCACTGTATTACCAACCGTCTCAAACTCGTCAAGACGCATATCCAGACCAGCAGTAATATTGACAAGAACACCACGAGCGCCCGCTAGATCGATGTCTTCCAGAAGTGGGCTAGAAATTGCCATTTCAGCCGCTTCTTCAGCTCGGTCTTCACCTTTGGCGATGCCGCTACCCATCATTGCGTGACCCATTTCAGACATTACAGTTCTTACGTCCGCAAAGTCGACGTTGATCATGCCAGGGCGAGTAATTAGCTCAGCAATACCTTGAACGGCATTCTTAAGAACATCGTTAGCGCTTGCAAAAGCTTCTAGTAGTGTTACACCACGACCAAGTACTTTAAGTAGCTTTTCGTTTGGAATCGTGATCAAAGAGTCAACATGCTTAGACAGCTCATCGATACCTTGCTCAGCAAATGCCAAACGCTTTTTACCTTCAAAACTAAACGGTTTAGTTACTACCGCTACTGTTAGAATGCCAAGCTCTTTAGCCACTTCAGCAATAACAGGCGCTGCACCAGTACCGGTACCGCCACCCATACCAGCTGCGATAAACACCATATCGGCGCCAGTCAGGGAATCTTTAATTCGATCTCTGTCTTCGAGAGCTGCGTCACGGCCAACCTGTGGATTAGCACCTGCACCCAGACCTTTAGTGATATCACCACCGATCTGAATAACATTGCCAACGCTTGTCTTACGAAGTGCTTGCGCATCAGTGTTGACGCTGATGAATTCCACACCTTCGATGGATTCACGCACCATGTGTTCAACGGCGTTACCACCGCCGCCACCAACCCCAACGACCTTGATTACTGCATCGTCAGACATTTCCATCATCGGTTCAAACATGTGTTGTCTCCGTTTATCCTGCAACTCAGGTTAAAACTCTTTTTGTATCCAGTTACGCAATTTATCGAAAAAGCCAGTTACAGATGAGCGTTTAGGTTCATTATAATCGCTATCGTCGCTAGACTGCATGTCTCTTGCGTAATGAAGTAATCCAACTGCCGTAGAATGGTACGGCTCTTTTACATAGTCAGTTAATCCGCTGACTTCGAGCGGTTTGCCGACCCTTACTTGATTGCGGAATACGCGTTCCGCACATTCTACCACTCCGTCCATTTGCGCAGCACCGCCGGTGAGTACAACTCCCGCAGCCAGATGGTGCTTGATACCCTCTTCGCGCAATTTTGCTTGTACAGAGTCGATAGTTTGGTTAACCAGTCCCATAAGCTCAGAGTAGCGTGGCTCAATCACTTCTGACAACGTTTGACGTTGCAGGCTACGTGATGGTCGTCCACCTACGCTTGGTACATTAACCGTGTCATCCTTACTGACCAGTTCACTCAAAGCACAGCCATATTTGACTTTTATTTCTTCAGCATCGCTCACTGGCGTGCCAAAAGCAAAAGCAATATCACTGGTTACAGCATTTCCTGCGTACGAAAATACTTCTGTGTGACGTAACGCACCGCCAGTCCAGATGGCCACATCCATCGTGCCGGCACCAATATCAACCACACAAACTCCAAGCTCTCTTTCATCCTCGGTGATTACTGCATTACTAGCAGCAAGCCCAGAAAATACGAGTTGTTCTACTTTAAGGCCGCAGCGTTCTACCGCCTTAATAATGTTGCGTGCCATGTCATTATGGCATGAGATAAGGTGGACACTCACTTCCATTCTTACCCCAGATAAACCAAGCGGATTTTTGATTCCTTCTTGGTAATCAATGGTGAACTCTTGCGGGATCACATGAAGAATTCGCTGTTCATCACCGATTTTAATCGATTTTGCGGTATGGATAGCGCGATCCATGTCTTCTTGAGACACCTCTTCATCAGAAATCGTGCCCATACCTTTTTCAATTCGGCTTGCGATATGCTTACCAGACAACGAAATGAAGACTCGGCTGATCTGGCACTCTGCCATTAATTCAGCTTGATCAATTGCACGTTGTACTGATTTTACAACCGACTCCAAATCATTCACGCCACCTTTATCCATGCCGCGTGAGGGGCTACTACCTGCGCCAATAATATTAATTTGACCGTCTGGTAAAACCTCACCCACTAGAGCCGATACGGTTGCAGTGCCTATATCAAGACCAACAATAATGTTGTCATCAGCGGCCTTAGTCATCTGTACTCTCTTCTAACTCTTGTTCAGGAAACCAACCAACTGCGGCTCCTGTATCGTACCTAAGATCGATATAACTGATTCTTTGCGTGTCACTGCCAAGCTTGTTATAGAGCTTAAAAAAGCGCTCTATACGCTCAAGAAGAGACTCTTTTCCGAGCTCTAATCGAATACCGTTATCAAGGATGATTTGCCAAGCTCGTCGCTCGTTTAATACCAGAGACGATATCGCTAAACCCAATTGCTGAAACTTAGGACTCAAATCACGGTAAGTCTGTAAGACTTCCGGTCCGCTATCTTTGGGTCCGTACAGCTTCACTTTTTCTTCTTGCAACAGAGCAACATCTCCATCAAAAACGAACCCGTTTTTATCTAACAGTTCGTTGCCATTCCAAATGGCTTCTGGTTGATGCTCCGTCAAAAAAACTTTTACTGTATCCGGCCACTGCTTTCGGATTGCGGCATGCGCTACCCATGGCAGAGCTTCGACACTTTGCTGTAATACATCAATATCCTGAGACATAAATGTACCGATGTGATCAATTCGACTAAATGCAGCCTGCACATCGTCAGCTTGGACATACTCCAGTTTCCCCTGAAGTACTATTTTGGAGAGAGGTAACCTTTGGTCATCCCACATCCAACTGATCGCCGCGTACAAAACAGAACTAATTAAAGTCACAACCACAACGAAAAATAACGCACCCAAGATTTTTTCTTGGCGACCACGGTTGTTACCCGTGTTTGGTCGCTCGTCATTCAGTGCAATATTCAACAACGTCTTCGTTTCCTGACTTTTGTCGTGTACTTTTTACCCATATAATTACGCAGAGGTAAAAGTCTTGACTTTAACCTTGGGATTATACTGAGCTCTTGTAAACTATCAAACACTGATAGCAATAAATCACAATGATATTGACGCAAAATCGAGATCTGAGTCTTTATCTGTCCTTCGCATCAACAATATGTGTCAGCCAAGCATCTTGTTTATATTCAATTTAAGACCTGCCAGCTGTTTCGCCACTTTACCAATATCACCCGCACCTTGCGTTAAGATTAGGTCGCCGTCTTGTATAACGTTAGCTAAAACTGAAGGTAATTGCTCGATTTCTGGAACAAAAATCGGATCTACCTTGCCTCGGCTGCGAATTGTGCGACATAAAGCGCGCCCATCAGCACCTGCAATCGGCTTTTCACCCGCTGCGTAAACATCCAGCATGATCAATACATCCACCTGTTCAAGCACATTCGCGAAATCATCGTATAAATCACGAGTACGGCTATAACGGTGCGGTTGGAAAATCATCACCAAACGCTTGTCTTGCCAACCACTGCGTGCTGCATTAATGGTTACATCCACTTCTGTTGGATGATGGCCGTAATCATCAACAAGCATTGCATGGCCGTTGCCAGTATCAAACTCGCCAAGGTGATCAAAACGTCTTCCCGTACCTTGCGTACCAGCCATTGCCTTTAGGATCGCATCGTCTTCAATGTCATCTTCAGTAGCAACCGCAATCGCAGCAGACGCATTCAATGCATTGTGACGACCTGGAATATTCAGCGTGATATCTAAGTTAGCTCGCCCTTTACGTACTACCGTAAATTTGCCTTGCTGCCCCTCTTGACGATAATCTTCAATACGTACGTCGGCATCTTCAGAAAAACCGTAAGTTATCACTTGACGACTAATACGTGGGATTAACTCTCGAACCACAGGATCATCAATGCAAACAATTGCTTGGCCGTAAAACGGTAGATTATGAAGGAAATCGATGAAGGTTTGCTTTAAGGTTTCAAAGTCACCACCATAGGTATCCATATGATCGGCTTCGATATTGGTAACAATGCTCACCATTGGTTGCAAGTGCAGGAATGACGCGTCACTTTCATCTGCCTCTGCAATTAGAATACGACTCGAGCCTAGACGCGCATTTGTACCTGCGCTTTTCACCAAACCGCCATTCACAAACGTTGGATCAAGACCGGCTTCAGAATAGATTTGAGTAACAAGAGCGGTCGTCGTGGTTTTACCGTGTGTACCCGCAACGGCAATACCGTGACGGAATCGCATCAATTCAGCCAACATCTCTGCGCGGCGTACAATAGGGATGCGTAATTCACGTGCCGCCATCACTTCTGGGTTTTCTTCGTTGATCGCCGTTGACACAACAACCACACTGGCTTTTTCTACATTACTGGCTTGATGACCAATAAATACCGTCGCACCTTTTGATACCAAACGCTCTGTCACAGCGTTCTCTGATAGATCAGAACCTGTGATTTGGTAGCCTTCGTTCAACAGCACTTCTGCAATGCCGCTCATGCCCGCACCACCAATACCGATGAAGTGGATGGATTTCACGCGGCGCATCTCTGGCACCATTGCGCGAATCTGAGCTAAGTCTTGTGTATGTTGGATTGTCATCAATTCTATTCTCAATAATTCGGTTAACGCTTTTCGGTCAAAGCGACAATGGCTTGTGCGACAACTCGGTCAGCATTCAATTTTGCAGCGCCACGCGCTTGCTCAGCCATTGTAAGTAAAGCTTGGCGATCCAATTGTTGGATCTGCTGAGTCAGAGACTCAACGGTTAAATCTGGTTGTTCAATCATTTTCGCCGCGCCGCAATCCACCAAGTGGTCTGCATTAAGTGCTTGCTGGCGGTCTTTGTGCATGAATGGAACAAAAATAGCGCCTACACCTGCCGCCGAGACTTCAGAAACGGTTAACGCTCCAGAGCGACAAACTAAAAGGTCAGCCCATGCGTAAGCTTCTGCAACGTCATCAATGAATTCCATTACTTCTGCATTTACCAGACCTTTAGCTTGGTATGCTGCATTCACTTCTTCGGCAGCACCTTTGCCCGCTTGATGACGAATACAGTAATCTTCGCCCAATTTCGACATCACGTCTGGCAGAGTTTGGTTAAGAATACGTGCGCCTTGGCTGCCACCCATCACCAAAATGCGAATTGGACCTTGGCGCTCTTGCATGCGCTCAGTTGGCGCTGCTAATTGAGTCACGTCTTCACGAACTGGGTTCCCAACCACTTCGGCATTTGGAAAAGCGCCTGGGAAAGCCTGAAAAACCTTCTTAGCGATTTTCGATAACCATTGGTTCGTTAAACCTGCTACTGCATTTTGTTCATGCAGAACAACAGGAATGCCACTCATCCAAGCGGCAATACCGCCCGGGCCGCTAACATAACCGCCCATACCAAGCACTGCGTCTGGCTGCCAGCGTTTCATGTGAGCACGAGCCTGCATAATGGCATTGATAATTTGAAATGGTGCTGCAAGAAGACGTTTAACGCCTTGACCTCGTAACCCTTTCACTTTGATAAAGTCGATTTCAATGCCATGTTTTGGCACCAAATCCGCTTCCATTCGATCCGCCGTACCTAACCAACGGATCTCCCAACCTTGCTCTTGAAGCTGTTTTGCTACCGCCAAACCTGGGAATACGTGACCGCCAGTACCACCAGCCATCACCATCAAACGTTTATTTTGTTTCATTAGCTTGTTGTTCTGATTGTTGTTGCTCGCGTTTCAAGCGGCATTCGTAATCGATACGCAGTAGTATGGACACTGCGACGGACATAATTATTAGACTAGAACCACCATAACTGATGAGTGGAAGTGTTAAACCTTTAGTTGGAACAATACCGGCGGCAGCTCCAACATTAACCAAGGTTTGAAACGCAAACCAAATACCAATTCCGAAAGCCAGATAACCTCCGAACATTTCGCCTTCTTCAAATGCACGCTTGCCGATGTAAACCGCTTTTAGCACCAAGCTAAAAATCAGCATTAAGACCAGCACTACGCCTACGAAACCAAGCTCTTCAGCAAGTACGGCAAACACAAAGTCGGTATGCGCTTCCGGTAGATATTCCAGTTTTTGAATTGAATTACCGAGACCTTGTCCGAACCATTCACCACGACCAAACGCCATCAAAGACTGAGTCAACTGATAGCCACTGCCAAATGGATCTTCCCACGGGTCAAGGAAGGAGGTTACTCGTCGCATACGGTATGGCTCGACGAGAATCAAACCTACTACAGCGCCGATACCTGCCACCATCAAGGCGAGAAACTGGGTTAGTTTTGCACCTGCGATAAAAAGCATGCCAAACAGCGTGACCAGCATCACGACGACCGTCCCCAAGTCTGGCTGACCAAGTAGTAATACTGCAAAGAAGGCAAACACCATGATTGGCTTCATAAAGCCACCAAAGAACGTTTGTCGTACTTCGTCTTGCTTTCGAACTAAGTAACCAGACATGAAGATAAACAGCGATAGCTTCGCGACTTCCGCTGGCTGAAGGTTAAACAGCCCAAGGGGAATCCAACGAGACGCACCATTAACCGACTTACCCGCCAAGAGCACGATGATCAACAGTGCGAAAGAAGCCCAAAGTAAGTAATGGCTCTTCTTAAACCACTCTTGCAAAGGCACTTGCAAAATAACAGCGGAGGTCCCTAACGCCAGCACGAGAAACGTCGCATGACGAAACATAAAGTGGAACGGCTGTTCCGTTAATCGAGAGCTGATTGGAAATGATGCAGAGGTTACCATGACCAAACCAGTCAACATCAAACCCAGTGCAATCCACACTAACTGACGATCAAACATCGCCTCTGGGGCTGGATGCTTGAGCCAATTGCCAATACTGCGTTTAACGTTACCTAAACCCACGAAGTGTGTAACCTTTAATTATGCATATTTCTGAGCAAGAGCAGCGAAAGCATCACCTCTTGCCATAAAGTTGTCGAATTGATCAAAGCTAGCACATGCAGGAGACAGCATCACCATATCACCTGGTTTTAACTGCGAAGATACTTGTTGAATCACATCTTCCATAGTGTCGAAACGTATTGCAGATTCATGCAGTGGCATAAATTCATCGCCATCAGCGCCAAAGCAACACAGTTGCAAGTTAAGCGTCGCGAAGATCGGTTTTAATGGCGAGAAGTCAGCACCTTTGCCAACACCACCAACGAGTAAGTAGAGCTTGCCTGTCGATTCCAAACCAGATAGCGCAGCCATAGTGCTGGCAATATTAGTTGCTTTAGAGTCATTCACCCATTTGACGCCTTGATTATCCGCAACCACCTGGCATCGGTGTGTCAGTCCCGTGTAATTTTTAAGTGCATTCAATGCTTTGTGATAGTTTACGTCCGCAGCTTTTAATAGCGCTAAAACAACCAGAGCGTTAGATAAGTTGTGCTTACCAACCAACTTAAGCTCATCACTTGCGACAACTCGTTGACCGTGATCGAGCAGCCAAGTACGGTTGCCATCCACCTCGAGACCAAAGTCCTGATTGTCGCTGCCAAATGTCACCAATGGCATCTCTGCGTCTGGGAAGGTGTCTTGATCATCACGGTTCACGACCGCAAGAGCAGCATGGTTAAAAATACGCAACTTGGCTTGTCGATAGTCAGACATGCCTTGATAACGATCCATATGATCTTCAGAAAGATTCAGAAACGCAGCGGCTTTAAGCTTTAAGCTTGACGTCGTTTCTAACTGGAAGCTCGAGAGTTCGAGTACATATAGGTCTGCGTCTTGTTCTAACAAATCCAGAGCAGGCACACCGATGTTACCACCAACGCCAACATCCAAACCTGCAGCCTTAGCCATCACACCTGTGAGGTCGGTTACTGTGCTCTTACCGTTTGAGCCCGTAATCGCAATCACCGGTTTCTGCACCGCCCAAGCGAATAACTCGATATCACCTACTACTGCCGTACCTTTTGCTAATACGGCTTGGATCTCTGGTGTCGCTAGCGCAATACCAGGGTTGGTCACGATAAGATCCGCGTCAGAAAGCCAGTCTGTATTCCAACCACCACTATGCAGTTTAACACTTTCCGGCAAGCGCTCTGCACCTGGAGGGTTTACACGAGTATCAATGACTTTGACCACAAGTTGTGGCTGATTTTTTCTTAGGTGTTTAACGACAGAGAGCCCGGTAATACCGAGCCCTACGACGACAACACTATGTATGTTTTGCCAACGTTCCATATTTGATCACACTGTAAATCTTATTCTTGGAAAGTGCGATTAACGCACTTTCAATGTCGCAAGACCAATCAGAACAAGAACCATAGAAATAATCCAGAAGCGCACGATTACGCGAGGTTCTGGCCAACCTTTCAATTCGTAGTGGTGGTGAATTGGTGCCATACGGAAAATGCGCTGACCACGTAATTTGTAAGAACCTACCTGCAGGATGACTGATAGCGTTTCCATTACAAATACGCCACCCATGATCACTAACACCAACTCTTGACGAACTAGAACAGCAATGGTGCCCAATGCACCGCCAAGCGCTAGTGAACCTACATCGCCCATGAACACTTGTGCTGGGTAAGTGTTAAACCACAAGAAACCAAGGCCTGCACCTACGATTGCTGTACATACGACAACTAACTCAGAAGCATGCGGTAAGTATGGTATATGAAGGTATTCAGAGAAGTTAACGTTACCGGTCGCCCATGCAATAACCGCGAAGCCTGCTGCAACAAGAACCGTTGGCATGATTGCCAAACCGTCTAGACCATCAGTCAGGTTAACCGCGTTACTTGTACCTACAATGACAAAGTAAGTCAGAATGATATACATCAAACCAAGTTGCGGCATGATGTCTTTAAAAAATGGCACCACGAGCTGAGTGGCTGCAGTGTCTTTACCGTAAGCGTACAATGCAAAAGCCACGACAAACGCGATCAACGATTGCCAGAAGTACTTCCAACGCGCGATCAAACCATCGGTATTTTTTCGCACCACTTTACGATAATCATCAACAAATCCGACTGCACCGTAGCCAAGCAAGACCGTCAATACCGCCCATACATATGGGTTGGATAAGTCTGTCCATAGCAAAATCGTGATTGAGATGGCCGCTAAGATCATGATACCGCCCATAGTTGGAGTACCACGCTTACTAAAGTGAGATTCAGGACCTTCGTTACGTACTACCTGACCAATTTGCAGCATTTGCAAACGCTTGATCATGATTGGTCCCATCCATAATGACAGACCTAGAGCGGTTAATACGCTTAGGATTGCTCGAAAAGACAAGTATTCAAACAATCGGAAAAAAGACAGGTATGGCTGTAGCAGCTCGGCAAGCCAAATAATCATTAATAATACTCCTTCAAAGCAGCAGCGACTTCAAACATACGTGCACCGTTCGCTCCTTTCACCAACATCGTATGGCTTTCAGGAACGGCTTGGTCTAGATGCTGCTTGATGTATTCAATTATCTCTTGGTGCGTCTCAAAATGAATGCCTTGGCAAAGATCACTGATCACCTTGGCGTCTGCACCATATGTGAGAACATGTTCAAATTTTTGTGGGGCAGCATGTTCCCCGACTTGACGATGAAGTGCAAGACTTTCCTCGCCCAATTCCGCCATATTACCTAAAATCAGCCAGCGTTGACCTGGGAAAGCGGCCAATAAATCAACTGCCGCTTTCATGGCTGGCACGCTCGCGTTGTAGCTGTCGTCAATCAATTTTATCTTTTCGCTCAGCGCTTCAACCTCGACGCGACCTTTCACTTTGTTCAAATGTTTAAGGCCAGCGCGAACCTCTTCTAATGTGGCGCCCATTTGTAACGCAATAATAGAAGCAGCGATCGCATTCGCAACGTTGTGTTGACCTATAATACCCAGAGACAGTTCAATTTCTTGTGAGCTTGCTGCGATATGTAAGTCAAAGCTTGCTTCACCTGCGGCGTTCAATACGATGTTAGAAGCGAAGAAGTCTGCATCAGTATTACTTTGTGAAAAAGTAATGACTTTCTTATCTGCTAACACTTCATCCCACTTGGCTTCACCATTGCTGTCTAGGTTAACAATCGCAATACCACCAGCTGAAAGGCCTTGGTAGATTTCACCTTTGGCTTGTTTCACGCCATCGATAGAACCAAAGCCTTCAAGGTGAGCGGCGGCTACATTGTTCACTAACGCGATATCTGGTTTTACTAACTGAGTCGTGTAAGCAATTTCACCTATATGATTAGCACCAAGCTCAATCACGGCATAATCATCATCCTGCTGTGAGCGCAATAATGTCAACGGAACACCAATATCATTATTGAAGTTACCCGCCGTGAATAACACTTGGCCTTTCAATTGCAGGATACTCGCAACCATTTCTTTTACGGTCGTTTTACCGCAACTTCCGGTGATGGCAACGGTAGGTGTTTTGCATGCTTGATGCACCCAAGAAGCAAACTCACCCAATGCAAGTTTGGTATCCGACACCACAATTTGCGGCACATTCACATCTAAGCGTTTTTCTACGAGTAAAGCACCGGCACCTGCATCTACCGCTTGTTGGCAAAAGTTGTGCGCATCAAAGCGCTCCCCAACTAACGCGACGAATAAAGCCCCACGCTCAATCGTTCGTGTATCAGTAGAAACCGCGTCGATAAGTAGCTCGTCGCCGAATCGCTCACCACGAGTGATGTCTGCAATTTGAGATAACGTTACTTTGATCATGAGGTCAATCCTAAAAGTTGCATTGCGGACTCGCGGTCGGAGTAATGAATCGTTTCGCCATTACGAATCTGATAATCTTCATGGCCCTTTCCAGCTAACAAGATAATGTCGTTTGGCGAAGCATTTTCAATGGCATAAGACAGCGCTTTGAAGCGGTCATGCTGAACAATCGCTTCAGCAGGTTTTGACAGCCCAGCTAACATATCTTTCACAATCTGAACCGGATCTTCGCTGCGTGGGTTATCGTCAGTCAACACCACTCTGTCGCCCAGACGCTCTGCAATTTCCGCCATCATTGGACGCTTACCTGCATCGCGATCGCCACCGCAGCCAAAAATAGCCCACAGCTGGCCTTCACAATGAACTCGTAAAGCTTGCAGCGCTTTTTCTAAAGCATCAGGAGTATGAGCATAATCGACCACGACTTTGGCACGATCCTCAGTTTGGAATAACTCCATTCGGCCGAGTACGGGTTGCAGTTGACCTGCAGTTTCGAGTAACGCTTGTTTCTCTTTACCTAAGCTTAATAAGGTCGCAAAAGCGAGCATTAAGTTGGTTGCATTAAACTCACCAATCAATGGCGCGTGCAATTCACCTGAGCCAAATTTACCATCGAACTTAATAGTAATCCCTGACTCCGCGTAACTGACTTCCGTCGCCCAAACTGCGCTTTCAAATTCAGTGTTCGGCTTGAGCGAAACAGCGACCGCATTACTTAACTGCGACGCCCATTGATGACCTACTTCATCATCAGCATTGATAATGGCACGTTCACATTGGTGTTGCGTGAACAACCCAAGCTTTGCATTGGCATACTCTTCCATCGTGCCATGATAATCTAAGTGGTCACGACTTAAGTTAGTAAACACGCCCGCCGCAAATGATAGTGCTTTGACACGACCTTGCGTCAGGCCATGGGAAGATACTTCTAGCGCGGTGTATGTGGCTTGTTGATTTGCGAGAGAGGAGAGCGTTTTCTGAATTTCAACGGCATTCCCCGTTGTATTCGCAGCTTGTTGCAAGTTATTGAGGAAGCCATTTCCTGTTGTTCCCATTACCGCCGCTTTATGGTCAAGCAGTTCTAGCCATTGCGCTATTAACTGGGTAATGGTGGTTTTGCCGTTGGTGCCGGTGACACCAATCAAATCCATATTAGGGTAAGCATAGAGCTTTCCAGCAATTGCGGATAAACGTTGGTCCAACCTATCGATGTAAATGACGGGAACATCATCAATGATTTCCACCGTACCATGTGTTTTGACATCGCAGGCTTGCGCCAGGGCTGCATTTGCACCTTGCTCAATTGCAGAGGCAATGAATTTACGCCCATCCACAACATGGCCAATCACTGCTACAAACGTGGTTCCAGGTTGAACTCTTCGGCTGTCGAGCTCCAATTCAGAAACAAGAACGGACGATAAGCTAGGGCAATCCACCCAAGGGGAAAGCAGCACGTCCATACTGATGGCTTTAGTCATATTTGTTCTCCGAGCTTTGGCTCAGGTTTTCTTAATTTTGTTTGCTCAGTAAACCACAGGGCTTACTGTTGGAATTTGTTTTCGTCAGGTGCAACATTGAGTATTTGTAGCGCGCCTTTCATGATTTCAGAGAAAACAGGAGACGCTACCGAACCACCATAGTAGTCATCACCTTGAGGCTCGTTTACGATCACTACTAAAGCAATTCGCGGATCGCTAACCGGAGCAAGCCCAGCCGTGTAGGTGATGTACTCGTCGCTGTACCCACCGGCAGAAGCTTTACGTGATGTACCCGTTTTCGCTCCCACTCGATAACCAGGAACTGCCGCTCTGCGAGCCGAGCCCCCTTTTTGAGTTACGGTTTCCAACATGTCTAATACTTGACGCGCATACTTCGCACTCACCACTTGACGTGACATGTCATGATCATTGCTTTCGATAATATGAATAGGCTCGTATTTGCCAAGGTTTCCAAGCGTCGCATAAGCATGGGCTAGCTGGATTGGTGTAATTGATAGACCATAACCAAACGCAATCGTGGCGCGCTCAATTGGCGACCAACGAGTTCGTGTAGGAAAAATACCCGTCACTTCCCCAACTAGGTTTAGGCCAGAAAGCTCACCAAAACCCACTGAACTGTACAGCCCAAGAAGCGCCTCTACCGGCATTTGCATTGCTAGCTTCGTCACACCGATATTACTCGACTTTTTAAGGATCGTGGTCAAGCTCGCTTTGCCTACGCGAGAGACATCTCTGACTCGACTACCACCTAAACGTAGGACACCATTACCGGTATCTACGATGGTATCTTTATCGGCTATCCCATTTTCTAAGGCGGCTAAAATAACGAAAGGCTTAATGGTCGAACCGGGCTCCATTGAGTCCGTGATCACTCGGTTACGCATTTGATAGCTTTGCCAATCGCTACGATTATTAGGGTTGTAAGAAGGAGCATTAACCATGGCCAATACGGCGCCCGTTTTTACATCCAACATGACAACGGAACCTGAAGTGGCGCGGTGGTCCGCAACGGCTTGCTTAATCGCACGATACGCAATCGCCTGTAGGCGCTGATCGATGGTTAACTGAAGTGATTTACCTTCTTGCTTGTCTTGCCAAGCAATGTTTTCCACAACACGACCATAACGGTCTTTACGAATAGTTTTCTTACCCGCCGCGCCAGTGAGCCACTCATCGTAGCTACGCTCCACACCTTCTAGGCCATGCCCGTCAATGCCTGTTACACCGACTAAGTGAGCACTAACCTCACCTGCAGGATAATAACGACGAGATTCCGACTTAAGGCCAACACCTGGCAGCTTTAGCTCACGAATATAGTTCGCCATGGCCGGACTGACCTGGCGCTGCAAGTAGATAAAGCGACGTTTTTCATTGCGCTTAATTTTGTCTATTAACCCTTGTCGGTCAATACCAAGAACATCCGCTAATGCATGCCAACTTTTGGTCTGGCTTAACGCGTTTTCTTTAAATATAGTGGCAGGATCTGCCCAAACCGCCTCAACCGGTACACTGACAGCAAGCGGCTCACCATTTCGATCCGAAATAATACCGCGAGCAGAAGGAATGGATTTAACACGAACCGAACGTAGGTCACCTTGTTTAATCAGGTTATCTGGCTCAATGATTTGGATGTAGGCTACGCGTGCCACCAAAAGGGCAAATGCACAAAAAACAAAAAACAGTAATAGATGGAAGCGCCAACGAATCAAGAAAGATTCTTCGACCGCCACTTTCACTGCTTTATTATCGTTTTTCTTATCCCCCGTAGCCGCTTTCTCTTTTGCTACAGGTTTACGCTTATTGGCTTGTTTCGTGTTGGATTTTTTTCTAATCATTTGAGCGTGACAACCACTTCTTTATCGCCATCAGGTCGTTTCATTTCAAGTTCTTTTTTGGCAAGGTCTTGAACACGACTGTGTTCCGCGAGGGCAGTTTCTTCCAACATTAAGTTGCGCCATTCGCTATCTAATCGTTCTCGTTCAACCAACGTATGGTCTTTCTCGGTGATCGCTTGACGCGCATGGTGGGTAGCAAATACCACTCCCATTGCCGATGCCACGATCAATAGCAACAACAGTAATGGCCAGCGACCAACAGTGAGGAGATCTGTTGCAATCAACTTAGCAAGATTAGGAGTGGATTTCGTCATAATAATTAAAGCTTTTCCGCAATTCTTAACACAGAGCTGCGCGAGCGAGGGTTCATTTCAATTTCTTGTTTGCTTGGCTTAATCGCTTTGCTCACCGCTTTCATATTCGCACTACCAAGAGCACGAATTTGCTCTTCCGTCATTGGAATACCGTGTGGCACTTCAGGCCCTTTGCTCTCTTTACGGATAAAACGTTTGACCATACGGTCTTCCAGAGAGTGAAAGCTAATCACAGATAAACGGCCTTCAGGAGCCAGAATGCTCGCCGCGCCTTTAAGTGCCGTATCAATTTCTTCTAACTCACTGTTGATGTAAATACGAAAAGCCTGGAAAGCACGAGTCGCAGGGTGTTTTTTCTCTTTAAAACTTTTCGGTGCGGCATCTGAAATCAATTTTGCCAGCTGACCAGTGCGAACCATTGGCTCATTTTCTTCATCTTCACGGTAGGCAACAATCGCTTTTGCAATACGGCGCGCATGTTTATCTTCCCCAAACTCGCGAATGACCCAAGTGATATCATCGAGGTCTGCTTCCATCAACCATTGAGATACTGGAACACCTGATGTCGGGTCCATACGCATATCTAGCGGACCGTCTTTCATAAAGCTAAAGCCACGCTCTGCGTCGTCTAACTGAGGAGAAGAAACGCCTAAATCCAGCAGAACACCATCCACTTTTCCAACTAGCCCATACTCTTCAGCATACTCAGCAATACCAGAAAATGGACCATGAATAATGGTGAAGCGAGGGTCATTGATTTTGCCTGCCTCAGCGATCGCTTGAGGGTCACGGTCGATACTGTACAGTCGGCCATTTTCACCGAGTTTAGATAGAATTGTCCGGCTGTGACCGCCACGGCCAAATGTTCCATCAATATAGACGCCGTCTGGTTTGATAGCTAAGCCATCAATGGATTCATTTAATAACACGGAAATATGTTGGAAGGTTTCGGTCATAGCTTTCTCGTTGAATGATCTTGAAGCGATTCTTTAGTGTACTGATTTCCTACATCATCGCCACCACAAGTCTAAAGTTAGACGTGATTTACGCCAAGTTTATTGGTAATGACATAGTTTGCGTCAATTAAATGCAAAAAACCCATCACTACCGAAGTAGAGATGGGTCTCGAATAGGTGGAGCCGACACATAAGCCGGGTTCTGTTCCGCTTGCGCGGCGGTAGCCATTCGTCTAGGCCAGCAATCACTCACTGGCTCGAGCAACCTACCCGCCTCCTTACGCGAGCAACGCAATGTGGAGGCCTATTTGGTCTTGCTTCAGGTGGAGTTTACCCTGCTACGAACTATTGCTAGTCGTCCGGTGCGCTCTTACCGCACCCTTTCACCCTTACCTGTACCCTTACGGGCCATCGGCGGTCTTCTCTCTGCTGCACTTGTCGTAGGCTTGCGCCCCCCAGGCGTTACCTGGCACCTTGCTCTATGAAGCCCGGACTTTCCTCCCCTTTGTCAGTCTCCCGAAGGACGTCAACGTCAGTCTCCCAAAGGGACTTCGACGTCAGTCTCCCGAAGGACATCAACAAAGCAGCGACTACCCAGTCAGCTCCGAGGGCGGATTGTATAGAGTTCTCACTTCAGAGTCTAGTTAGATCACAGATATGATGAAATGAATGCACTAAGTGATGACTTTTTAGTCAACGTGCCAAAAATAGATAATAAAAAGGCCGATGCCTAAACATCAGCCCTCATTGACCATTTATCTCGCTAGTGGCACTTAGTCTAAGTTTTCTAAGCCCCATTTATATAACGCATTCTTCTTCAAGTTATGTATTTCTGCCACCAAAGCAGCTGCTTTTTTCAAAGGCAGCTCTTTGGTCAAAATGCCTAACGTGCGTAAAGCATCTTCAGGTAGTGAGTCGTCTGTTGTTTCACGATGGCCATGTACCAACAATACCATTTCACCACGCTGTTGGTTATCGTCACTTTTCACCCATTCAATCAGCTCACCTAACGGCATGCCTTGAATGGTTTCAAAGGTTTTTGTTAGCTCTCTTGCCAACACAACTTCTCTATCTGGGCCAAGAACGTCTAACATGTCTTGTAGAGAGTCTAAAATACGGTGCGGTGACTCGTAAAAAATACACGTACGCTCTACCGAAGCAATCTCTAGGAATTTATCCTTACGACCTTTGCTTTTCGGTGGTAAAAAACCTTCGAAGCTAAAGCGATCCGATGGCAAGCCAGAGGCACTTAACGCCGTAATGACCGCACAAGCACCTGGAAGAGGCACAACTCTAACGCCCGCTTGACGACATTTTGTCACCAAATGGTATCCTGGGTCGCTGATAAGTGGCGTACCAGCGTCAGAAACTAATGCGATAGACTGACCGGAAAGCAGCTTTTCTACCAAAACTTGTGCTTTTTGCTGCTCATTGTGGTCATGTAGAGCAAAAGTTTTGGTTTGAATATTGAAGTGAGACAGTAATTTGCCCGTATGTCGAGTATCCTCAGCGGCAATGATGTCCACAGTCGACAGAATTTCGATAGCACGTTGGGTGATATCCGCTAAATTTCCGATTGGAGTCGGTACGATATAGAGAGTTGGCCCCTCATTCGGCAACTTATTTTTATCTGTCATTTGTTTACCATCACTTCAACGATTAATATAGAGACAATTTTGTACAAAATTATAGAGAACTCACGGCAATGATTAACCATAAGAGACTCAGTGTACCACGCATACTTACTCCTGTTGCACTAGCAATTACGCTCGCCGCCTGTTCTTCAGGTCCAAGACAGCCTGATGGCGTTGATGTAACACTTGAGCCTACTCAGTCTGTTCAGAACTATATGATCCAAGCTGATAGCACGGAAGGCAGTTTACAAAATGACTGGTTGATCATGGCAACCAAAGCCGCGATTCAAGCAAACCAGTTTGATCAAGCAGAAATGTTGATCAAGCGCCTGGCTCGTCAACAGTTAACCGAAGTTCAGCAAGCAGAGTGGCAACTAGCGCGTGCGACCATACAGCAAAAACAGGGTAATTACTCTCAGTTGCTGCAATTGTTGAATTTTAAACCTTGGTGGAAGTTGCCAAATGAGCAATGGAAAGACTATTACTTGATGCGTGCCGACGCTTATCAAGGTCTTAACCAAGCGTTTGAGGCAAACCGCCAACTGGTTGCATTTGGCCAATATGCATCGTCCGCGGAGCAGAGAGAGATTTCTAGCCGTATTTGGATGAACTTTGGCAGCTACTCCGAGTACGAACTGACCTCATTAGAAACAGAGCCAAATGAAGATGTTTTGGATGGTTGGCTACAACTCGCTATTTATGCGAAAACGCTGTCGGGCAACTTATCCCAACTAAAAAATACCCTAGAACGCTGGTTAAACGAGAACCCATCGCACCCAGCCGCTATCTACACACCAGAAGAGATTCAAAACATTCTCTCTCTAGACATCGTTAAACCAAACAACACCGCTTTGTTACTGCCGCTTACTGGTAAATTCTCGCCACAAGCGCAATTAATTCGTGATGGTTTTGTGTTTGCGATGATGAATGATCGTAACCGTGATCCAAGCGCTACCCTCACGGTAATAGACACTAATGCGTATAACGCCGACCAAATTAAACAACGTTTGATCAATGAAAACATCGATTTTGTTGTTGGTCCTCTAGAAAAAGAGAACGTTGAGCTATTGCACACAACCATGGATGGCTCAGAAAATGGTCCTACGATTCCAGCCCTTGCGCTAAATATTCCCGAAGATGTGCAACCAGATAGCAATATTTGCTACTTGGCATTATCACCGGAACAAGAAGCCGCACAAGCAGCGAAACACTTGTTCAGCGAAGGCTATAACTTCCCTCTGATTCTGGCACCAAAGGGCAGCTTTGGTGAACGTGTAACTGAAGCGTTCAACAAAGAGTGGCGCAAGTACAGCTCTAATAAAGTCGCAGCAAGTTATTTTGGTGACAAGCGCCAACTTCAAAAAGACATCAATGAAGTATTTGGTCTGCAAGAAAGCAAACAACGTATTGCTCAGATGCAATCACTAATGCGTATCAAGCTTGAAACACAGCCACGTAGCCGTCGTGATGTCGATGCGGTTTATATTGTTGCTAGAAGCACGGAACTGACTTTGATTAAGCCGTTTATTGAGGTAGCGATTAATCCAGACGCCAAAGCGCCACAAATTTTCTCTAGCTCGCGTAGCAACAGTGGCGGCGCGACTTACGAAGATCTAACAGGCATCATCTACAGCGATATTCCATTGCTGATTGACCCAGACCCTAGCGTGACCGCTGAAATGAACGAGTTGTGGTCAGAGCAATCTAACATGGAAAAACGTTTGAAAGCACTGGGTATGGATGCGTATAAATTGATTGGGGAGCTGCCACAAATGAAGGTCGTTCCGGGCTACTCAGTTGGCGGCCAAACCGGTATTTTAAGTATCGACAATAATTGTGTTGTACAGCGTGAGCTAAGCTGGGCTGAGCGTGGGGCTCTTTAGCAAGCGCCAAATCGGAAATCAATATGAAGCTCTGGCGAAGCAGTATTTACAACGCCAGGGCTTAAACTTTATTGAACAAAATTTTCTGACTAAGGTCGGTGAGATTGATTTAATCTTCCAACAAGGTGAAACTATTGTGTTTGTTGAAGTCAAATACCGTAAGAACAATCACTTTGGCTCGGCAGCAGAAATGGTGACGCACGCTAAAATGCGCAAGCTAGTCAAAACCGCACAAGTTTGGCTTAGCCAACAAAAGCGCTTAAAACACAATATCGATTATCGATTTGATGTCATCGCCATTCATGATAATGGTCGAGATATCAACTGGATAGAAAACTCAATCTCTGAAGGATAAGCGATGCTAGACAGCATTAAAGACAGCTTTACAGAAAGTATTCAAATTCAAATCGCAGCAGCAGAGGCGCTGCCTGATGCCATTACTCATGCAGCTCAAGCGATGGTGTCGAGCCTGCTTAATGGCAATAAAATTTTATGTTGTGGTAATGGCGGCAGTGCTTCAAACGCTCAACAATTTGTTTCTTGTCTTTTAAACCGTTTTGAAACTGAGCGCCCTAGCCTACCAGCAATGGCCTTAACCGCCGATAATACCACCCTAACCGCAGTGGCCAACGATTACCACTACCAGGAAATCTTCTCAAAACAGGTACGAGCGTTTGGTCAACCAGGCGACATTTTGCTTGCCATGTCGACTAGCGGTAACAGTAAAAATATTATCAAAGCGATGGAAGCAGCCGTAACTCGAGACATGACGATTATCGCGCTAACAGGAAAAGATGGCGGAGAGATGGCAGGACTGCTCGGTGAGAACGACGTCGAAATTCGTATTCCATCACACCGCACTGCACGTATTCACGAAGTACATATGGTAACACTCCATTGCCTTTGTGATCTTATTGACCAGGTGCTTTTCCCTGCTCACGAAGAGTAACCAAGACTGAGAGTCAGAATTATGATACGTAGCCTTGTTATCTTATTAACAGCATTGAGTTTAAGTGGTTGCGCAGGTTTGTTTATCGCAGGTGCAGCAACCACAGCGAATATTGTCACGGACACACGCACGACAAAACAAATCTGGCAGGACAATAACATTGAATTCGAAGTTGCGGCGATCGGCAATAAAGCACCGTTTAAAGGTGAAGTACGTGTCGTTGCCAGTTCATATAATGGGACTGTAGTCCTTATGGGACAAGCTCCGACACAAGACCTTATCCTTGCTTTAGAGCGAAGGGCTCGAGAAGTTAGTGGTGTAAAAGTCATACACAATCAAATCAAACAAAAAGAGCCACTCACTGTTACCCAGATTAGCAATGACAGCTGGATCACAACCAAAGTAAAGTCAGCTTTGCTTACTGATTCTGAGCTTAATGGTGTTAAGGTTAAAGTGATCACCGAAGATGGCGACGTTTTTCTGTTTGGTTATGTCACGCCAGAGCAAGGCGATCGAGCGACAGAAATCGCGCGTAATATCTCAGGCGTAAAACAAGTCATTAAAGGGTTCCAATACGGCGAAATGGAGCCTGTTGAAGTAGACTTACCGAGTGACGGTGTACAAACAATAGAAAGTGAGGCAAGTACAGAAAGTGAAGAGAACGTCGAAGTCTTTACGATTAGTGAGTAATTTCCAAAGTCTGGCTTGAAATCATCTTCAACAAGTTAAAAAGAAAAAAGCAGCGTTACGCTGCTTTTTTATTATTTAATCACTCTTAAGCTTGGTTTGCCTTTTGGTCGAGGAGCATCGTCCTCTTCGGCATCTGAATCAGAAACTAACTCAGAAGGCTCATCGCTAACCGTTGTGAACGATGGGGATGATTCTTCCTCGGTCATCGCTTCTTCTTCGATGTGAGTGTACGCTTCTTCTGGTTCAAACATAGTACCAGCACCATTCTCACGTGCATAAATAGCTTGAACAGCATACACAGGCACGATCACTGAGTGCGGACGACCGCTAAAGCGAGCATGGAAGGTAATCGCATCATTACCTAACTCAAGATTACCCACTGCACGTGGCGCAATATTCAAAATAATTTGACCATCTTGAATAAATTCAACCGGGACACGCACCCCTGGCATTGTTGCATCCACAACCAAGTGAGGAGTCAAGTCATTGTCTACTAACCACTCGTAAAATGCGCGAAGCATATACGGGCGGCGAGCAGTCATTTTTGCAATATCCATAACGTGTTTTAAATCGCTTAGCGAACTAGGCGCATTTCACGTTCAGCTTCAGTCAAAGAAGCAAGGAACGAATCACGCTCAAATACGCGATTCATGTATACCTTGATTTCTTTTGAACCTGGGCCAACAAGATCGATACCAAGTTGAGGCAAACGCCACAATAGTGGAGCTAGGTAACAATCGATCAAGCTGAATTCTTCGCTCATGAAGTACTCATATTCAGCAAAAATTGGCGCTAACGTCAGAAGATCATTACGCAGCTTTGTGCGTGCTTTTTCTGATTCTTCCGCATTACCTTTCATCACTTTTTCAGCGAGTGAATACCAGTTGCGTTCGATACGGTACATCATCAAGCGGCTGTTGCCACGAGCAACAGGGTAAACCGGCATTAGAGGTGGATGAGGGAAGCGCTCGTCCAAGTACTCCATGATGATTTTTGAATCGTAAAGAGCTAGCTCACGGTCAACAAGAGTTGGCACTGATTTATATGGGTTTAGCTCAACAAGCTCAGCAGGAAGGTTTGCTTCGTCAACAAGCTCAACTTCAACACTTACGCCTTTTTCAGCTAGTACAATGCGAACCTGATGGCTATACAAATCTGATGCACTTGAGAAAAGAGTCATCACAGAACGTTTATTGGCAGCTACAGCCATGGAGCCCTCCAGTACACTTACAAATAAAAACAATGGAGGCTAAGCCTCCATTGTACATCAATTAAAATTGGGAATTAGCACGGTATTTTAGCACAATTAATGCACATCGCGCCAATACTCTTTCTTGAGCATCACAACAACGATGGTTAGAAGCACTAAGAAGCCCATTACCCACCAGCCTAGAGCATGACGCTCAAGCTGCACTGGGTCACCTGAATAAACTAAGAAGTTAACGAGATCGCCAACCGCTTTGTCATATTCGCCTTCACTCAGCTCACCCGTGCCATCGGTTTCAGTACCAACAACAACTTGTACTTCTTCGCCATCTACGATTTTCGTATCGTAAATCGGCGTCGGGATGCCCTGTAGCTCTTCAAGCACATGCGGCATACCAACACTCGGGAAGACGATGTTGTTCACGCCGAATGGACGAGATGGATCAACATAGAAAGAGCGTAAGTAAGTGTATAACCAATCAGCACCACGAACTCGTGCAACCAACGTAAGATCTGGTGGTGGAGCACCAAACCAGTTTGCCGCTTGCTTCGGTGGCATAGCATTGACCATTAGATCACCGATTTTCGCTTCAGGATTGAAAATCAGGTTTTCTTTCATTAAGTCTGTTGGAATTTCCAAGTCTGTTGCTACACGCTCGTAACGCTGGTATTGCGTAGAGTGACAAGCAAAACAGTAGTTCATGAACAACTTCGCGCCGTTTTGTAGCGAAGCTTTATCCGTAAGGTCAACATTCGCTTTATCCAGCGGAACATTGGCCCCAGCTGCCATCGCTAGTGATGGCAACATAGCAAATAGAATTACAATCCACTTCTTCATTTGAATGTCACCCTCTCTGGTAATGGTTTGGTTGCTTCATTTTTGCTGTAGAAGAACAGCAACACAAAGAACATGAAGTAACACAAGCTAAAGATCTGAGATAGTAGTGTGTACGTTGGTGTCGCTGGTAACGCACCTAAAATACCTAGAGCGATAAAGGCGATAGTGAACTGTACAATATTCAATAGATGAAGTTTGCTACGGTAACGGTATGAACGAACTTTACAACGATCCAACCAAGGTAGAACGAACAGCACTGCAATTGACGCGCCCATTAGGATAACACCTAATAGTTTGTCTGGAACCGCACGTAGGATTGCGTAGAACGGCGTGAAGTACCATACCGGAGCAATATGCTCTGGTGTCTTCAATGGGTTTGCAGCTTCAAAGTTAGGCGGCTCAAGGAAGTACCCACCCATTTCTGGGTTAAAGAACAGCACGTAACAGAAGAAGAACAAGAAACCAGCAACACCGACCAAGTCCTTAACCGTGCCGTACGGATGGAAAGGAATCGAATCAATGATGTCATATTTCTTCGTGTAGTAATCGTGGAACTTGAATTGCGTTTTGTAATCGTCGCCCATTGAGCCTTTTGGCAACTTTGTTTCGATACCATCCGGGTTGTTTGAGCCTACTTCGTGCAGCGCCAATACGTGCAGAACAACAAGAAGAAGCAAAACGATAGGCAGTGCAATAACGTGTAGTGCGAAGAAACGGTTTAGCGTTGCACCAGAGATGATGTAGTCACCACGAATCCAAAGCGTTAGGTCATCACCGATAACAGGAATAGCACCAAACAGGGAAATGATTACCTGCGCACCCCAGTATGACATCTGACCCCATGGAAGTAGGTAACCCATGAACGCTTCAGCCATGAGAACAAGGAAGATCAACATACCGAAGATCCACAATAGTTCACGAGGTTTTTGGTATGAACCGTAGATCAAACCACGGAACATGTGAAGATACACAACAACGAAAAACGCTGACGCGCCAGTGGAATGCATGTAACGCAGAAGCCAACCGTACTCTACATCACGCATAATGTATTCGATAGACGCAAATGCACCGTCACCTGAAGGAACATAGTTCATCGTTAGCCAAATACCCGTTAGGATTTGGTTAACAAGAACCAGCATCGCCAGAGAACCGAAAAGGTACCAAAAGTTGAAGTTCTTAGGCATTGGGTATTCAGACAAATGCTTTTTATAAGCATTCATTGCAGGAATACGCTTTTCAACCCAATCTAACATTGCTTGCATTATGCATCTCCCTCATCAACACCCACAATGAGCTTGGTATCGCTCAAATACATGTGCTTAGGAACGACAAGGTTCAACGGAGCAGGTACTCCTTGGAACACTCGACCAGCCATGTCGAACTTAGAACCATGACAAGGACAGAAGAAGCCAGATCTTACGCCCTGCACCTGCTCTGAGAAAGAGTCAGGTAGATAGGTTGGTGAACAACCTAAGTGGGTACAGAAACCAACTGCGACGAAAAACTCTTCCTTAATCGAACGAAACTCATTCTGAGCGTACTCAGGCTGCTGCTCCATTTCAGATTGTGGATCGCGAAGCTTATCACCGATCGATTTTAAGTTATCCAGAACGCTTTGAGTGCGGCGAACAATCCATACAGGTTTTCCCTGCCACTCAACACGAACCAGCTGACCTGGTTCAATTTTACTTATATCCACTTCCACCGGTGCGCCCGCCGCTTTGGCTTTAGCACTCGGATTCCATGATTTGATAAAAGGCACGGCGACGGCGACTGCCCCTAACCCACCAACAACTGCCGTTGTAGCGGTTAGAAAACGCCTGCGACCGTTATTTAAAGGCGCGTTGCTCATCCAAACATTCTCCCATTTGCTCCCTTTGGATCGTTATTATTCCGCTTATAAGAGCATGGCTAACAAATAATGAATTTAGTTCTATTTATTGGAGGGAAATGATAAAGAAAACCCTACTTTTTGACAAGATAAAGCTACCTTTTTGTAACATTTGTGAGGCAAATCGCTCGCGTCGTCACAAAAGCGGCAGAATTATAAAAAATTGATGTGATTTGTAACAAGAAAGCACCACATAGAAGCCCCGCTGAAAGCGGATAAAACCTTTTATCTTGGTAGTTTTCAGTTAATTACACAGAGAAATATTTCGTATTACGCGTTCAGCTTACTGTGTTTATATTTTCAATTTTGTAGCACGCAGAATGCTCAAAAAGGAACGTAAGTCATTTTAAAACATGTTACAGGAAGAATAAGATACAAAGACATTCCTGCTGATGAATACATCTATGCTGCATCGCAAGAGAAAGCGTGGTGAGTCGCGATTAAATAAGGCACACATATAAAACGGCACTGACAACCTTTCGACGAAGAGGACGAATAAGAAGGCCTGCTCGGAGTGTGATGATAAGTGAAGGCTGTTCGTTGCTTGAAGACAAGTATGATGTCTTTAAATACAAAAAAGCCCGGCATAGAGCCGAGCTTTTGGTACACAGTTTCCAGAGTAACTCTGAAAGCATAATTCCCGATAAGAGGAAATTAACGCTTAGAGAACTGTGGACGACGACGTGCTTTACGTAGACCAACTTTCTTACGTTCAACGCAACGAGCGTCACGAGTAACGTAGCCAGCTGCGCGTAGAGCAGGACGTAGAGACTCATCGTATTCCATAAGCGCGCGAGTGATACCGTGACGGATAGCACCAGCTTGACCAGAAATACCGCCGCCTTTAACTGTTACGTAAAGGTCTAGCTTTTCAGTTAGTTCAACTAGCTCTAGAGGTTGTTGTACAACCATACGTGCTGTTGGACGACCGAAGTATTCGTCAAGGTTACGCTTGTTTACTACAATGTTACCGCTGCCTGGTTTAATGAAAACACGTGCAGCTGAGCTTTTGCGACGGCCAGTGCCGTAGTATTGATTCTCTGCCATTTTCGAAATCCCCAATTAGATGTCTAGTACTTGTGGTTGTTGAGCAACATGGTTGTGCTCAGCGCCCGCGTAAACTTTTAGCTTACGGTACATAGCACGGCCTAGAGGACCACGTGGAAGCATGCCTTTAACTGCAAGCTCAAGAGCCATCTCAGGTTTACGATCGATCAACTTTTCAAAAGTGATAGATTTTAGACCACCTGGGAATTCAGAGTGACGGTAGTACACTTTGTTCTTAGCTTTGTTACCAGTTACAGCAACTTTCTCAGCGTTGATAACGATGATGTAATCACCAGTGTCAACGTGAGGAGTGTATTCAGCTTTATGTTTGCCACGTAGGCGAGATGCAATTTCACTTGCTAGACGGCCAAGAGTTTTACCTTCAGCGTCTACAACGTACCAGTCGCGTTTTACAGTTTCTGGTTTAGCAACGAAAGTTTTCATGCTAACAATAACCCGTTAATTAAATTTTAAACTTTAAAGGAACACCCAATAGTGCTCCCACACTGTCTAAGAGCCCAGTCATCACCCCTTCGAGTCGTTGGTACTCTCGACCTTCAATTTCGAAATAACTTCGATAATCAGGTCTGCAGTAACGGTGGGTCGCAGGATTATAGAGAAGAGCGAAGAAAAAATCACCTTTTTTTGCGCCAAATCACTAATTTTTTCTTCACTTTTTTAAGAACCCATTGGATCTAGGCCAAATGTTCACGCGCGAGATACTCATGACTTTGCATCTCAGTAAGCCGAGACAAACAGCGCTTAAATTCGAACTCTAACTGCCCGTCAGTATATAAATCGGCCATTGGCACTTCAGCAGAAATAATCAACTTAACATTGCGCTCGTAAAACTCATCGACCAGCGCGATAAAGCGTCTCGCCGCATCATCTATTTTTCGGTTCATTTGTTGAACATCTGCCAGTAATACCGTGTGGTAAATACGAGACAATTCAATGTAGTCATTTTGACTGCGAGCAGTTTGACACAACTGAGCAAACGACGCATGCAGCACCCCGTCGCTTGCTTCAATCACCGCTAGTTGACGGTGGTTAACTTCGATTTGATGAGCAACAAACTGACGCTCTCCAGTCAGCTGCTGATAATATTTGTTAAGGTTTATGCTAGCCTGCTCATCAAGCGGGTAATGGTATATTTCAGCCTGTTCTAACGTTCTTAAGCGATAATCAACGCCACTATCGACATTCAACACTTCACAACGTGCCAAAATCATATCGATCGCGGGCAAAAAGCGCGCTCTTTGCAAACCGTTACGATATAAGTTCTGCGGCTCAATGTTTGAAGTCGCGACTAGGATCATCTGCCGCTTGAACATTTCTTGAAGTAGCGTTGCAAGGATCATCGCATCAGTAATGTCGGAAACAAAAAATTCATCAAAGCAAACCACATCGGCTTCTTCTTTAAATTTATCCGCCACTTTTGATAGCGGATTTTCGACATCACCTAACAGCTTCAACTCATCATGTACTCGATACATAAATCGATGGAAGTGGACGCGCATTTTTCTTTGGGTCGGTAAAGCATCAAAAAATGCATCCATAAGGTAGGTTTTACCGCGACCTACCCCACCCCAAAAGTAAAGACCTTTTGGTGGTTCAGGCTTGTCGATTTTTTTCCCCATTAGCTTTTGCCATTTGGAAAGCTGAGGAACAGGCGCTGACTGAAATTCAACGATAGCATGGTAAAGCTTGTCTAATGCAACGACCGCTTGATACTGAGCTTCATCACGCTGAAACCCGTGTTCTGCTATGTCTTTTTGATATTGTTGTAGTGGTGTCATCGTATTAAGTCGTATAGAGGTATAGAGAAAAGGGTTACCTCGGGGTCAACTTTGAGAATAGAGAGAAGTAGTTATCAGTCCCCGAAGACATACTGCTATTTTTCTTTATCGGCTGTTCAAGCCATAGTAACATGGACGAGCACCGCGTGTAACTAAGTAGTAAAAGACTTGTTAAAACAACTATAAGGAGCAGTTATGCCTTGGATTTATGCCATTGTGGGTTTGCTGGTCGGTACAATCGTAGGCGTAGTCATTAGTAGACTAACCACACCTGAATACAAGAAACAAAAGTCTGTGCAGAAAGAACTTGAAGCGGCCAAGTTTGAATTAGAGCAACAACGTCAAGAGCTCGTCGATCACTTTGCACAAACCGCAGAAATGTTGGACACCCTAGGTAAAGATTACACCAAGCTATACCAACATATGGCCAAGACCTCTTCTGAGCTTTTGCCAAACTTACCAGAACAAGACAACCCGTTTGATAAGAAAACGGCAATGTCATCTGAAACCATTTCAGAAGATCAACCAGAGTTTAACGAACAACCAAAAGACTACGCTAATGGCGCCACCGGTCTTTTGAGGGATCAAGAGAAAGAAATCATTAATGCTCCCGAAGCGGTAACCGCAAAAGCATCATAATCCTCTCTTACTTCTATCTAGGGCCGATACATTTGTATCGGCCCTTTTTTGAACTTTTTCACCTCACCTTCGCTCTAACTTGGATGTGCACTGCCTCCCCTTTTGATTGTCCGAACTCGACCCTATATTAGTTATTAACAAAGTGAACTAACCGTTCGGATATTTCTTTTTGGCAGACATGTTTCAAGAGGAGTTATTGGATGAAAAAACCACTGCTTGCGCTCACCGTTCTATCTCTGAGTTTGGGGTCGATTATTGCCCCAGTTCAAGCCACTGCCGCATTACCTTTGAATGTGGATGGCCAACAGTTACCTAGCTTGGCACCAATGCTTGAGAAGGTGACCCCAGCTGTTGTGAGTATTGCTGTAGAAGGTAAACAAGTACAAACCAGCCGCATTCCCGAGCAATTTCAATTTTTCTTTGGCCCAGACTTTCCTATGGAACAAAGGCGAGAGCGCCCGTTCAGAGGTTTAGGGTCTGGTGTCATTATTGATGCGAAGAAAGGCCATATTGTCACTAACTACCACGTGATCAAGGGGGCAGATGAGATTCGAGTTCGCCTCTTTGACGGGCGCGAGTATGACGCTACGCTCGTTGGCGGTGATGAAATGGCCGATGTTGCGTTACTTAAATTAGAGAAAGCGAAAAACTTAACGCAGATTAAAGTCGCGGATTCCGACAAACTGCGTGTCGGTGACTTTACGGTTGCGATTGGTAACCCATTTGGACTCGGTCAAACTGTGACTTCGGGTATTGTTTCAGCCCTTGGTCGTAGTGGCTTAAACGTTGAAAACTTCGAAAACTTCATCCAAACCGATGCCGCAATTAACAGCGGTAACTCTGGTGGTGCATTGGTCAACCTTAATGGTGAGCTGATCGGTATTAATACTGCGATTTTAGGCCCTAACGGCGGTAATGTGGGTATTGGCTTTGCGATTCCATCAAACATGATGAAAAACCTCACTGATCAAATTCTAGAGTTTGGTGAAGTCAAACGCGGCATGTTGGGTGTGCAAGGTGGCGAAGTAACCTCTGAGCTAGCTGATGCATTGGGTTACGAGTCAAGTAAAGGGGCCTTTATTGGTCAAGTCGTACCGGACAGCGCAGCCGATAAAGCAGGGTTAAAAGCCGGTGACGTAATTGTATCGGTGAACGGCAAAGCGATTAATACTTTCTCAGAGCTCCGCGCAAAAGTGGCAACACTGGGAGCAGGTAAAGAAATCACATTAGGTGTGGTTCGAGATGGTAAGAATAAAACCTTTGATGTAACGCTTGGCGAATCTACGAATATGAAAGCTAAAGCGGAGACATTACATGAGGGACTCAAAGGTGCGGAGTTAAGCAATACAACACCAAGTGATGTAATCCAAGGTGTTAAAGTATCGAGCGTTGCAGATAACTCTCCAGCGGCTCAATATCAATTACAACAAGGTGACATTATTATCGGTGTGAACCGTCAACGAGTGAAAAACCTTGCCGAGCTTCGTACAATCGTAGAGAAACACAAAGGTGTACTGGCTCTTAATATTCAACGTGGTGAACGTACTATTTATCTTGTCATTCGTTAACCACTTTCAAAGTGATAGGAAATAAGGTTTTCGATGCATAGTACTGAGTGATAAGGCTCGATCACTTTTCCTTATCGCTCAATAACTAATGAAAAGGGCAGCGCGATGACGTGCTGCCCTTTTGTTATTTTTCAATGTAATGCTATTCTTCATCTTCGATGCCATTTTGGCGCTCACGCATGGAGAGGATATGCTCAGCTTTTTATTACGTTCTGTCTTTTTAGGCTTGGCTACTGCCGCAGTGGTATTACTGGCGGTTCCATCTTTGCGCAACAACGTAATTCCTGCCGCGCTTGATCCTCAACCTGTTAATATCGCATCAGTCGAGTTGACGTTTAATCAAGCGGTCCGAAGAGCAGCGCCTGCCGTGGTAAACATCTACAGCCGTAAGTATGTTGAGAACGATCGCAGTAAACTCTCGACTCAAGGCCTGGGGTCAGGTGTCATTGTTAGTGAGAAGGGCTACATCATTACTAACTATCATGTGGTTGCTCAAGCTGATCAAATTGTTGTGGCATTACAAGACGGCAGAGCCGCAGCGGCTCAGCTCGTAGGGACAGATAAACGTACTGATATAGCCGTACTGCGTGTCGAAGGTTCGAATTTGCCCGTAATCCCTCTGAACTCTAATTACAAACCACAAGTGGGCGATGTAGTACTAGCCATCGGTAACCCATACAACCTTGGACAAACCACAACGTTCGGCATTATTTCTGCCACAGGTCGTTCATCTATTAGCGATGGTCGTCAAGCATTCATTCAAACCGATGCCGCCATCAATGAAGGTAACTCTGGTGGAGCCCTAGTGAACACACAAGGCGAGCTCGTCGGCATTAATACCGCCTCTTTTCAGCAAGCGACAGACTTAGAAACTTACGGTATTTCTTTTGCTATCCCTGCGCCGCTAGCCAGTAAGATCATGCAGAAAATCATCGCTGATGGCCGCGTGATTCGTGGTTACATTGGAATCGACGGCCAAGACATTAATGCGGTCACTGCTCGCTTACTTGGAAATGAACACATAGGTGGTATTGTCGTACTTGGTATTGATCCAAATGGTCCAGCCAATGCGGCAGGCTTCCAAAAGCAGGACATCATTATCAGTATTGATGGCAATAAAGTGCAAGGGCGTCAGAGCGTTATGGATATCGTCACCGATTTACGTCCTGGCACCACCGTGGACGTCGGTATCATTCGCAAAGGAAAAGAGATGACCTTGAAAGTCACCATTGCCGAAGACAAGCAAGAAGCATAAAAAATCCCAGCCATTGGCTGGGATTTTTATTTGTGCGTTACTCGCTATCGCTCGGTGTTTCCGTCGTATCGGAATCATCTAGCTCAACTTCAATGCGAGTGACTCGCTGCAAACCTCTCGGTAATAACCCACCTCGGCGACCACGTTCGCCACGGAAGTTATCAAGGTCAGACGGTTTAAGACCCAACTTTCGCTTACCCGCGTACAGCGTTAACGATGCACCTTTTGGTAAAGACATTAAGTGAGATAGTACTTCTTCTCGCTCTTTTGCTTTAGCAGCAGGAATGTTGATGATCTTATTCCCCTTACCTTTCGCCAGTTGTGGCAAGTCTTTGATTGGGAACAGCAGCATGCGACCTTGGTTAGTGATTGCTAAGATTTCATCAGAGTCTAAATCTTCAATCTCTTTTGGCGTCATGATCTCAGAGTTGGCAGGTAAAGTGACGAGCGCTTTACCACTGCGGTTTTTAGACAGCAAGTCCGCGCCTTTACATACAAAGCCGTAACCTGCATCTGAACCCACCAGCCACAGCTGATCTTCTTCACTCATGATGACTTGGCGAATACTGCTACCAGCCGTAATATTCAAGCGACCGGTAATCGGCTCACCTTGACTACGAGCAGAAGGCAGTGAGTGCGATTCCAGAGAGTAACTTCGACCGTCACTACCTAGGAATACCGCAGGCTGATTACTCTTACCTCGAGCATGCGCTAAATACTTATCACCCGACTTATAGTTTAAGCCTTCGGCATCCACGTCATGGCCTTTCGCGTGACGAATCCAACCTTTCTCAGAAAGCACAACCGTGATTGGCTCACTTGGTACGAGGTCACGTTCAGTCAGCGCTTTTGCTTCTGCACGCTCAACCATTGGAGAGCGACGGTCATCACCGTATTTCTCTGCGTCTGCTTTGATTTCTTTTTTCAGTAGTGTATTCAGACGACGCTCAGAACCGAGTAGCTGTTCTAGCTTCTCACGCTCTTTCTCTAGCTCGTCTTGCTCACCACGGATCTTCATCTCTTCTAGTTTCGCTAGATGACGAAGTTTGGTATCTAAAATTGCATCCGCTTGGATATCGGTAATACCAAAGCGTTCCATCAGCACCGCTTTTGGCTCGTCTTCAGTACGGATGATCTCAATCACTTCATCTAGGTTGAGGTAAGCAACTAACAAACCTTCCAAGATGTGTAGACGAGCCATTACTTTGTCTAGACGGTGTTGTAAACGACGACGCACAGTCGTACGACGAAACTCGATCCACTCAGACAGAATTTGCACCAGACCTTTAACTTGAGGACGGTTATCCAAACCAATCATGTTCAAGTTAACGCGGTAACTGCGCTCAAGATCCGTTGATGCGAACAAGTGGTTCATCAACAAATCACAATCGACGCGGTTTGACTTAGGCACCACAACGATACGCGTTGGGTTCTCGTGATCCGATTCGTCACGAAGATCGTCAACCATTGGCAGCTTCTTCGCACGCATCTGGTTAGCGATTTGCTCAAGCAGTTTGGCACCCGATACTTGGTGAGGCAAAGAAGTGATAACAATATCAGAACCTTCTTTATGCCAAACCGCGCGCATTTTGATGCTGCCACGACCGTTGCGGTAAATCTTCTCGATATCCGCTTGCGGCGAGATAATTTCTGCTTCTGTTGGGTAATCCGGACCTTTGACATACTGCATCACGTCCGGCAGTTCTGCTTTCGGGTTGTCGATCAAATGAATAGTCGCATCTGCGATTTCACGAACGTTGTGCGGTGGGATGTCTGTTGCCATACCAACGGCAATGCCGGTTACACCGTTAAGCAGGATATGAGGCAGACGTGCTGGCAACATTTGTGGCTCTTTCATTGTGCCATCAAAGTTAGGTTGCCATTCAACCGTGCCCTGGCCAAGTTCGCCAAGCAATACTTCAGCAAACTTAGACAGTTTTGCTTCGGTATAACGCATTGCCGCAAATGATTTCGGATCATCTGGCGCACCCCAGTTACCTTGACCATCCACTAATGGATAGCGGTAAGAGAATGGCTGAGCCATCAATACCATCGCTTCGTAACACGCTGAATCACCGTGCGGATGGTATTTACCTAGCACGTCACCAACGGTACGTGCAGATTTTTTGTATTTTGCTGATGCAGAGAGACCAAGCTCTGACATCGCATAAATGATGCGTCGTTGAACCGGCTTTAAGCCATCACCAATGTATGGCAAGGCGCGGTCCATGATTACGTACATCGAGTAGTTCAGATAAGCGTCTTCAGTGAACTTGCGCATTGGCAATTGTTCGACGCCATCGTAGGTAATTTCTGTAGACATCCGTTACACCTCTGCCAAGTCGCCGTTGTTTTGTAGCCAAGAACGACGGTCATCTGCACGCTTTTTACCTAGCAGCATGTCCATCATTTCCATGGTCGCCGTAGAGTCGTCAATGGTTAACTGCACTAAGCGACGCGTGTTCGGATCCATGGTGGTTTCACGCAACTGAAGTGGGTTCATCTCACCCAGACCTTTGAATCGTTGCACGTTGATTTTGGCTTTCTTCTTCGACAAGCGCTCTAAAATGCCATCTTTTTCATCATCATCGAGGGCGTAGAACACTTCTTTCCCGCAGTCGATTCGATACAGAGGCGGCATCGCCACATAGATATGACCCGCTTCCACTAGTGCGCGGAAGTGACGAGTAAATAGAGCACAAAGCAGCGTTGCGATGTGAAGACCATCCGAGTCCGCATCGGCAAGGATACAGATCTTACCGTAACGAAGACTCTCGAGGTTGTCGCTATCTGGGTCAATACCCAAAGCAACGGAGATATCGTGTACTTCTTGAGACGCAAGAACTTGATCGGCAGAGACTTCCCAAGTGTTCAAGATCTTACCACGCAGTGGCATCACGGCTTGGAATTCACGGTCACGTGCCTGTTTTGCCGAGCCACCCGCAGAGTCACCCTCCACAAAGAAGATTTCCGTGCGACTTAAGTCCTGTGCAGAACAGTCGGTCAACTTACCTGGCAGTGCCGGGCCAGAAGCCACTTTCTTACGTACGACTTTTTTCGCCGCTCGCATACGACGATGCGCGTTAGCGATACAGACTTCTGCCAATTGCTCTGCGAGCTGAGGCTTTTCGTTCAACCAAAGACTGAACGCATCTTTTACAACGCCAGAGACAAATGCCGCGGTTTGACGAGAAGAGAGACGTTCCTTGGTCTGGCCTGCAAATTGTGGATCTTGAATTTTAACCGACAGCACGTAAGAACAGCGGTCGAAAACGTCATCACCCGTTAGCTTCACACCACGAGGTAATAGATTACGGAACTCACAGAATTCGCGCATCGCTTCCAACAAGCCTTGGCGTAAACCATTAACGTGTGTACCACCTTGAGCGGTTGGGATCAGGTTAACGTAGCTTTCGGTGATCATCTCACCGCCTTCTGGCTGCCAAATTACCGCCCAGTTTGCCGCTTCAGTATCCGCCAAGAACTCACCAGTAAATGGTTCTTCAGGAATAACTGGATAGCCTTTTACACCTTCCGCAAGATAGTCTTTCAAACCATCTTCGTAGTACCACTTATAGTCTTTGTCATTAACTTTGTCGGTTAATGTGATTTCTAAGCCCGGACACAAAACCGCTTTTGCGCGCAGGTTGTTGACTAAGCGCGTCACAGAGAAGTTAGCCGAATCGAAGTACTTCGCATCAGGCCAGAAATGTACGCTGGTACCGCGATTGCGACGACCACATGTGCCAGTTACGGTCAGATCAGACACTTTCTCGCCGTGTTCAAATGCAATTTCATACACTTGACCATCACGACGAACTGTTACTTCAACGCGTTTTGACAACGCGTTTACTACAGATATACCTACCCCGTGCAAACCACCAGAGAATTGGTAGTTTTTGTTAGAGAACTTACCACCCGCATGTAGCTTACATAGAATTAGCTCTACGCCTGATACTTTCTCTTCTGGGTGGATATCAACAGGCATGCCTCGACCATCATCGATCACTTCGAGTGATTGGTCAGCATGTAGGATGACTTGTACTTTTGAGGCATGTCCGGCTAGCGCTTCATCGACACTGTTGTCGATAACTTCTTGGCCCAAATGGTTTGGGCGCGCTGTATCCGTATACATCCCTGGTCGGCGACGTACTGGCTCTAAGCCATTCAGTACTTCAATGGCACCAGCATTATATTGTTCAGTCATAATACGGAATTATTCTCAAAGTTTACTTGTTGCCTGAGTATCACCAATGGGCGTACCCATACTCAGGAAACGAAAAAGCCACCCTGTTCACATCACTAAGAGTTTGTAAACATGATGCATAACAAAGTAGCCAGGGTCCTCGACCCTTAAGATCTTTTGGCAAAACATAGTCGGAAAGCATACCGCCCATGTCAAGAAACGGTTGGATATATCAATAAAAACTATGAGCCTTTTCCAATCGCTTTCGAATTACAGTTCTAGAAATTCGATAATCTGTGCAGGATAACGCTCAAAGCCTACAAAACTGTGATCACCGCCTTGTTCTACTGTTTGCTTAGCGTCTGCAAACTTATCTACCGCTTGTCGATAGTCTAAAACCTCATCTTCTGTTTGTTGCAATAACCAAAAAGAATGTGGCGACGCGATGCTTTGTACATCAAGAGCTTTTAACTCGTCAATATGACAAGCTTCAAGTGTATAGGTTTCATGCGTATATGGGTTAGTTTGCTTACCTAAATAATCTACTAGCAACTCATAAGGCTTGACTGCGGGGTTGACCACTACCGCTTTAAACCCAAACTTGTCATTTAGCCACGTTGACATAAAACCGCCTAATGAGCTGCCCACTAGACCAATTTTATAGTCGTCTTTATATTGCTCGATAATATCCAACAACATTTTCGCCGCTTGCTGAGGATAACAAGGTAACTGGGGAACAATCACCTTAATATCAGGCCTATGTTGCTCGCAGTAGGCTCTCATCACATTCGCTTTCATGGAGAGTGGAGAGCTATTAAAGCCATGGATATAGAGAAGAAGTGAAGGTTTACTCATAGATATCTCGCACAAAAAAGCGAGCCCGAACAGAGAGCTCGGGCGCGTTAGTAGCCGTTAGAAGAGAAGTCTGGTTGGAACTGGCCATCAGGAAGCCGACCTACTTGGGTCGTAATATCGCCACAAGCGTGTAGTTGCAGCTCCCGCCAACCAGGCGAAGTGGTATCAAGGGCAAAATCATCCGAGTTAGGCTTAAACTGAACACAAGTTGAGGGTGTTGCCATCACTCGAATGCCCTTGTAAAGCACATTCATATCTTGATGAACATGACCACAGAGAATGCCTTTCACGTTATCAAAACGCTCGACAACCTGCCAAAACGCTTCGGCATCTTTTAAAGTATGTTGATCAAGCCACGCGCTTCCGACCAGTAACGGGTGATGATGCAACAAAACAAGTGTGTGTCTTTCTGGGTGTTCGGCTAGCTTTTCTTCGAGTAGCGTTAATTGCTGATCACTCAAGCGCCCATGAGGAACGCCAACAACTTGCGAGTCTAAAAGAATTAACTGCCAATGCTCGCCAAGCAACACATGCTCTGCGGCTTTGATTTGTGGCGAAGGCAAAACACTGCCCATATTAGGCTTGTAATCATGATTACCAGGTAGCCAAAAGCAGTCTTTCTCTAGCGGTTCAATGCCGTTGGCAAAGCGCTGATAAGATTCTGCACTATGGTCTTGGGAAATATCGCCTGTCGCCAAGATGTAATCAAACGCCACGTTGCGGCGTAAAACATCAGCAACAACAGCATTGAAGCTATCGACTGTTTTTACGCTTAGCAAACTTCCCTCATCGGCAGCAAACAGATGAGTATCCGTAATTTGTAAAAGTTTGATGCTGTCACTAGATGATTGCAAAATGAAAACCTGATTCGTCCACTATATCGTTATTTGTTATTTTCCTTTAGTGACGTGACGATCAATTGAAGGCAAGTGGTGTTCTACTGATACCACTTCGTAAACAAAACGTCAGCCATTCACCGAGGAATGTGTTTAATTGATGCTTTTCATCTTTCTGCATCAGTTGGTCATTGGGATAATCATACTTAGCTTTTATGCGAGAGAACTCTCCGCTTGAGCATACTTCGGCTACTCTCGCATCATGATAAAGCCTGACAGACATCGTCGGTAAAGGAAACACTGGCGTTTCATCACTCTGACATATCTCAACAACTGTGGTGTATTTTGTGATTTCATTCACGGTCAATTGGTAAACCATGTTCGCCGCTTGGTAGCAACGTACATCCCCAACTTCAGCAGAAGCAGGCAATAAGGCATTCAATTTAGCGTAGTTGGTCTCATACGTTCTCATAAGACCAGCTAAATCAACATGATATTGTTGTTTTTCAGCCAATTGTGCCATTACTCACTCTCCACCGTTTGGGATAGTCCCCATTCTGACTTTAACTCTTGATGGTGTAATTGCAGCCATTGCAACGCAATAATCGACGCACCATTTTCAAATTTTCCGTCCTTCACCCATTGATACGCCGTTTCACGACTCATGACATGAACGCGGATATCTTCATTCTCATAGTCTAAACCATGAATGCCGTGCGCTTTAGACGCATCCACTTCACCAACAAAGACGTCTAGCTTTTCCGAGCAACCACCAGCCGAAGGATAATAGGAAGTAACAGGTACAACGCGCCCCACCTGAATCCCCGCTTCTTCGACAGCCTCTCGACGAATTACGGCTTCAGCAGATTCATCGCGGTCAATCATACCGGCGACAATTTCTAGCTGCCAAGGGTGTTCATGTTCCAACGCGCCAATACGAATCTGTTCAATGATTACGACCTGGTCCGTCTTTGGATCATAAGGAAGCATCGCTGCTGCGTGACCACGCTCGAACATTTCTCGTTCGACAACTCCACTCCAACCACCAGCAAATAGCCTATGCTGAAAGCGGTATTTCACCATTTTGAAAAAACCTTCAAATAAGGTTTCTTTCGAGATGACTTTTACATCTCGCGAAGTAAAATCTTGTTGTTGTTTGTCACGCTGTTGCATTCAACACCTCTCTGAGTGAATCCTGTAGTTTACTCATTGTTATTCGCTTGCTCAAAGGACTTGGCTCAACTTTTTGTATAATAGTTACAAATTAATTTAAGTCTTTGCTAAAAATTTATTGCACAAGTGGATAATTACGTGTAAAAAAGTGCAAACTTTAGAGTAAATATCGTGCAAATTGAGTTAAACTACTGAGAATTAACCAATCTATGGACCGCGGGAATAGAAAATGAAAAAATTGCTTCCACTATTTATCAGTGCAGCGCTAGGTAGCATGAGTACGTCTGCGTTCGCAGACTCTTTGGCTGAAATCTACGACTTGGCAAAACAAAATGATCCACAATTGCTCAGTGTAGCAGCACAACGTGACCAAGCTTTCGAAGCAATCACCTCAAGCCGTAGTGCTCTATTACCACAAATTAACCTTACTGCGGGTTACAATTTAACTCGTGGTGATACTGAATACGATTCAAATCTAATTAGCGACGTATCAAACGATGGCAACGCACTAACCGCTGGCGTTAGCTTTTCACAAGCACTTTACAACCGCGCATCTTGGATCTCTCTAGATACTGCTGAGAAAAGTGCTCGCCAAGCAGACGCAACTTACGCAGCGACGCAACAGGCACTGATTCTTCGCGTGTCACAAGCGTATTTTGAAGTTCTACGCGCACAAGATAATCTTGTTTTCGTACGTGCAGAAAAAGCCGCGGTTGGCCGTCAACTTGAGCAAACTAAACAGCGTTTTGAAGTAGGTTTGTCTGCAATCACTGACGTGCATGACGCACAAGCTCAGTACGACCAAGTGCTAGCGGACGAAGTGTTGGCAGAAAACGCGCTCACTAATAGCTACGAGTCACTGCGTGAAATTACAGGCCAAGAGCACAAAGATCTCAACATTTTGGACACTGGCCGCTTCACTGCTAGCCCATCGACCGTACCTGCTGAATCGCTCATTGATGAAGCAAAAACCAAAAACCTGACCTTGCTATCTTCACGTATTCTTCAAGACATTGCGCGTGACAATATTTCACTAGCAAGCTCTGGCCACCTACCAACGCTCTCTCTAGACGGTGGTTACAACTACGGTGATACTTCTCATAGCTCTCGTGACAACACGACAGACAACTTCAATATTGGTGTGAACCTTGCAGTACCGCTATACACAGGTGGTAACGTAACCTCTCAAACCAAACAAGCTGAATACGCATACGTGGCAGCAAGCGAAGATCTTGAAGCACAGTACCGTAGCGTAGTCAAAGATGTTCGCGCACAAAACAACAACATTAACGCCTCTATCGGCGCATTACGTGCGTATGAGCAAGCGGTTATTTCTGCACGCTCTGCACTAGAAGCAACAGAAGCTGGCTTTGATGTAGGTACTCGTACTATCGTTGATGTACTGGACGCGACTCGTCGTCTATACGATGCGAACAAAAACCTATCGAACGCTCGTTACGACTACATTTTAAGTGTTCTTCAGCTACGCCAAGCCGTTGGTACGCTAAGCGAACAAGACATCTTGGATGTTGATGCAGGTTTGAAAGCGGCAAAATAACCGCGAACTGAATACTCCAGGCCTTAATAAATAAAAAACGCCAGTTGAGTTATCAGCTGGCGTTTTTTATTACTTATAGTTCAGAGCCTATAAGTGTCTCTGAGCATCAAGTATCAAAAAGGCCGCACTTAGCGACCTTTATGAGCAAATAGCATTTCAATGCTAACAAACAGCAAGCTTAGCCCTTACCGCCTTTGATTGCATTAATGATTTCACTGGTCGAGCAGCCATCTTCAAAGTTCAATACACGAACTTCACCACCCGCCGCAATGACTTCTTTACCACCAGCAATCTCTTCTGGTTTGTAGTCACCGCCTTTTACTAGCAAGCTTGGTAGAACTTCTGAGATCAAACGCTGCGGCGTATCTTCACTAAATGGTACAACCCAATCCACAGCGCCCAAACCTGCCAACACCGCCATGCGGCGATCGGTTGGGTTTACCGGACGACCAGGGCCTTTAAGGCGTTTTACTGACTCATCGGTATTTACCGCAACGATTAGGCGATCGCCCAGTTCAGCAGCATGGTTTAAGTAAGACACATGCCCAGCGTGCAGAATATCAAAGCAGCCATTTGTCATAACGACTTTCTCGCCACGAGCTCGTGCTTTTTTCACCGCTTCGATCAGTGCTTTTTCTGAAATCACACCGTAATCCGTGTCTTGGCTGCCATGTACCGCTTCTGCTAATTCAATCTCAGAAAGCGTTGACGTGCCTAGTTTACCAACCACAACACCTGCCGCTGCGTTTGCTAATGCACACGCTTCTTCAAATGATTTGCCTGCGGCAACAGACGCTGCCAATACAGAGATAACCGTGTCGCCCGCACCTGTCACGTCGTACACTTCTTTCGCTTGAGTTGGAAGGTGGAACGGTTCCTGACCACGACGAATCAAGGTCATTCCGTTTTCGCTGCGTGTCACTAAAAGCGCTTCAAATTCAAACTCTTCAACCAAAGCCAGTGCTTTCTCTACTAGCTCTTGGTCAGATTTCACTTTACCTACAACGTCTTCGAACTCTTTCATGTTTGGCGTAAGAAGTGTTGCGCCACGGTAGCGTTCAAAATCAGCACCTTTCGGGTCAATGAAAACCGGAATATTTGCTGCGCGCGCTTTTTGAATGTATGCCTGAACATGCTCTAACGAACCTTTTGCGTAGTCAGACATAATCACGGCTTTAACGTTTGGCAGTGCGGCATCCATACGCGATAGCACAGGCGCAGAATCTGTGTTTTCAAACTTGTCTTCGAAGTCGAGACGAATAAGCTGTTGTCCACGGCTCATTACGCGAAGCTTCGTAATCGTTGGGTAATCAGGCAGTGCAACGAAATCGCACTTCACATTGAGTGAGCTCAGCGTCTCCGTCAGCACTTTTGCAGGCTCATCTTCCCCAGTTAGACCAACAATGTGAGCATGGCCACCTAGTGATGCGATGTTCATCGCAACGTTCGCAGCACCACCAGGACGCTCTTCATTGTTTTCTACTTTTACAACAGGAACCGGCGCTTCAGGAGAAATGCGCCCGGTTGGGCCATACCAGTAACGATCTAGCATGACATCACCGATGATGAGCACACCAGCGCTGTTGTAATCAGGTAGAATTGGTTTCATTGTTGGTCTCCAAAAATTAAATCGAAGTGAGTTTATCACAGCCCTTATCGAGGCTAAATATATGGTCTTAACTGAACCACTGATTCCAAGCCTGTTTTACCCACTCCCTTTCGGCAACAAACTTATCTTCCACCACATCAGCGTCTAAATTGAGTAGATTTCGGCGGTGTATTTCGTTGCGCATTGTCGTGTAAGCACGTATCAACTGCATTGCTTGGTCTTCGTCCATAACATCTTGCGCAATGAGCGTTTCAAAGATGCGCACATTATCACACCAACGCGTCAATTTCGGCTTATCGTGACTATAGTTGAGCACTAGGTACTGAGCGAGAAATTCGATATCGGTAATCCCACCTACATCTTGCTTGAGCATAAAGCGGCCTGGCTTTTTCCCCCCAAGATGACCGCGCATTTTTTCTCTCATTTCGACAACGTCTTTTTTCAGTTCAGCTTGATCGCGTGCTTTGCACAGCACATCATGCCGCGTATTGTGAAATGCAATTGCCAGTGGTTCATCACCATAAATCATGCGCGCGCGGACAAGTGCTTGATGCTCCCATGTCCACGCGTCTTGATGTTGATAGTCGTCGAACGCGTCCGTTGGGCTAACCAACAAACCCGATGCACCGGACGGACGCAATCGGGTATCGACCTCGTATAAAATACCGGAAGCGGTGCGAGTGGAGAAAATATGAATGATACGCTGTGCTAAACGAAGGTAGAACTGACGACCATCAATCTCTTTTTTGCCGTCAGTGTAGACATTGACTGGGCAGTCATGCATGAAGACAATATCCAAGTCGGAGTTATAGCCGAGCTCCCACCCTCCGACTTTACCATAGCCAATTACAGCAAAGCCTTTGCCTTCACGATCTTTCACATGCGTTGGCTCGCCGTACTTTTCAGACACTTGCAACCAAGCCTGACTGATCACCGCATCCACGATAGCTTCCGCTAAATAAGTTAAATGGTCACTCACTTTCATCACTGGCAATGCGCCAGCAATATCTGCCGCTGCAATACGCAAAATACAAATTTGCTTAAACTGACGCAACGCTTCCATTTGCTGTTCCATATCATCTTCAGGAATACGCGCCAAATAATCACGTAGCTCTGTACGGTAACTGTCTAATGGAATGGGATTGTACAGCTGCGCAGGGTCGATCAACTCATCAAGCAAGATAGGATAACGAGACAGCTGCTCTGAAATCATTGGGCTTGCGGTACACAAACGTACGAGCTGCACCAGAGCCGCTGGATGCTCATCCAATAATTCCAAGTAAGTTGTGCGAGTGCAGATGTTGTGTAGCAAGTGAAGTACACGAGATAGACCAAACTGTGCATCAGGATGGGCAAAGACCGCATCAAACACTTTCGGCATCAAACGGTTGAGCACTTCGCGTCCACGTGGGCCTAACGTTTTTTTGGCCAGATCGGTTTTAAAGTTGATGATGGTTTTCGCGCATGAAGCAAAGTCTTCAATCTGAATATCCTGCTGCAAGATATGCTCAAGAACGTCTTGTTTGTCGGCCATATCCCATAGCTCATGAAAATGACGAGCAACAGTAGTCCCCTCGTCTTCTTCATCATCACCAATTAGTGATTCAAAAACTTGGTGAACATTTGCCATATGCTGCTGGGTTTGCTCAATCAATTGCTCCCAACAGCTCATTTTCATCGCGGTGGCGAGCTTTAAGCGTTCGGTTTCGCAATCAGGCAGCGTCTGGGTTTGCTTATCCGCCATTGCTTGCAACAAGTTTTCTAATTGACGCAAGTACTTGTATGCGGCTTCTAGATCGCTGACTTCTTGTGGAGTAAGCAATGCCAGTTCTTCAATGCCTTGCAGCGTTTCCAACAGCCCTCGATTACGCAAAGAAGGTTCTCGACCACCTCGAATCAATTGAAAAACTTGAGCGATAAATTCAATTTCTCGGATGCCACCCGCACCTAGCTTAATGTTGTTATTCAACCCTCGGCGGCGAACCTCGCTACTGATCATCGACTTCATTCGACGCAAAGATTGAATCGCACTGAAATCAATATAACGACGAAAAACAAAAGGGCGCAGCATTTGGCGTAGCTCTTGATACTGCGGGTACATCTCACATCCCATCACCCGAGCTTTGATCATCGCGTAACGTTCCCAATCTCGTCCCTGTTCTTGGTAATAATCTTCAAGTGCGGCATAGCTCATAACCAAGGGGCCACTTTCTCCAAATGGGCGAAGCCGCATGTCGACGCGGTAGCAAAAACCATCGAAGGTTTGTTGGTCGAGCGCTTTGATGATGCGTTGACCAAGACGAGTAAAGAACTGGGCATTGGCAATGCTTCGGCGTGCGCCTTGGGTTTCGCCATTCTCTGGATACGTGAAAATTAGATCAATATCGGAAGAAAAGTTTAGCTCGCCACCACCCAGTTTCCCCATACCGATAATTAACATCGGCTGCACTTCACCGTCCTCACTTGTTGGCGTGCCCCACTCCTGACAACACACTTGATATTGCCATTGATAGGTTTCAAAAATCATCGCTTCTGCCAACTCAGATAAGTGGCTTAAAGACGTCTCTAGCGACCATGCATGCGTGAAATCCTTCCACGCAATGTACACCATTTCTCGGTTGCGAAACTGACGCAATACGCGATGACCAGACATCTCATCAGGACATTGTTCCAACAGTTCAGCAAGGCGTGAGCGGTAAGACTCCTGACGACTTGGCTGCGCTAACATACTTGGCAACTCACGGGCTAGGACTTCATCGCGATGAATAGCTTCAGTTATAAACTGGCTTAAGCCCGCCACATAACGAAATTGCTGCGCAACCTCATCGGGCCAAAGGGGAAAATAACCTGCGTCTTGGGCGTTTTGTACGGCAGATTCAGCGATAGAAATCAGTGGCGAAGGCAGCTGCATTTTTCTTCCTTGTTTGAAAAGCACGGTAACTCACTCTTTATACCAGACTGAAAGCAAATAAAAACGCCCACAAAAGGTTTGTGGGCGTTTTATCAAAAGTTCGGGATCGAATATTAAACTTGGAAAGATTTGATCTTCTTGTCTAGCTCACCTGCATTATTTTGCATCATTTCAGAGGTTTCTAGCAGCTCGGTAACAACAACAACTGAGGCTTCAACCAACTCACGTACATTGGTGAGGTTTTGGCTCATCTCTTCTGCAACACTGCTTTGCTGACCAGACGCCGTCGCGATCTGGAAGTTCATGTCATTGATTTGCGTCACTTGCCCAACAATACCATCGAGCTCAGATCCAGCATTAGAAACCAGCTCGTTTCCATCTGCCGCTTCTACAACGCTTTTTTCCATGAGTTCTACCGCAGATTCAGCACTGGTTTGCAGCTGTGCGATCATCTCTTGAATTTCTACCGTCGCTTGTTGTGTACGTTGGGCAAGGTTACGAACTTCATCTGCAACCACAGCAAAACCCCGCCCAGCCTCGCCAGCTCGCGCCGCTTCAATCGCCGCATTCAGTGCAAGCAGGTTGGTTTGTTCAGAAATGCCTTGAATCGTCCCTACAACGCTACCAATGGCTTCAACACGTTCTTCAACTTGGTTAACCGCTTGTGCCGATGAAGCGATATCCGACGAAAGTTCACTCATTTTCGCCATTGTACTTTGCAAGAACTGCTGACCAGAAATTGCTTGTGCGGAAGCTTGCTCTGTCAGAGAAGAGGCCGTCTGGGCATGTTCCGCAACCGTTTGGACCGTCGACGACATTTCACTCATCGCCGTAGCAAGTTGATCAATTTCGTTAAACTCTTCTTGCGCCGATTCCTTCGTTTCCGACATGCTCAGTGTCATGACTTCGGTGAGCGTTGATAATTCATCAGACGCATTAATTTGCATTTGAATCACATCGTGCAATTGTCGACGTGTCTTTTCTAATTCACGTGCCACGTCTCCGTATTCATCTTTACAATCCATACCAAATGGAACAGAGAGGTTCTTGCTCGCCATCAGTTTGATCGCGTCGCTCAGATACTGTGTTTGACGCAACATCACTCTAGCCGCCGCTAATAAGAGCACGACAAAAACCACAATCAATAAGGCGGTTTGCCAAGCAACTTGCGTTAAATATGCTTCATAATGCTGTTGGGCAACTTGCGCGTTTTGTGTCGCCGCTAAAAGTGAGTCGTAAAAAGTGTTTGCGTCCCACAGTTGTTTTGCCACGATCAGGACAGTACTGAAGACCATCAACATGACCATTTTAGGCACCAGTCGAATGTCGGATATGACCCTTTCCCATGGCTTAAATGCCAGCTTTTCCATTGTCAGTTCTCCACCGAGTCTTATATAGTCTTTATCTATAATCTTTATATTACTTATAGTTATGTTCGCGCTTTGCGTGGTTACGCGATTTATTTTGAGCTTCGTATGAAAAACAATGATATCAAAGACAGCACACGACCGATGGGCCTGTTGTCACTAATATTGTCTTTTATGGCACTATTTGTGATCTCTGGCTTGTTGTTTTTCCCGATCGATCACGAAACCCGTCAAGTTCTTATCGGTCTGGATTTCATAATCTGTAGTATTTTTCTACTACAGCTCACCATTGATTTGATCCGGTCCACAGATCGCTGGTTATTCCTTAAACGTCATTGGATAGATTTCGTGGCGAGCATCCCATTGATAGAGCCCCTGCGCTTTGCTCGTATTTTTCATATTATGCGAGTGGTATTAGTACTGCGTTCGTCAAAGTTCATTTTGCATCAGCTCAAAGAAAACCGCCGCGAAACTACGGTCGCCTCTATACTGCTATTGATGGTTATCCTCATAACGCTCGGTTCTAGTGCAATGCTGTTTATCGAAGCGAAAAACCCAGAAGCGAATATTCGCACTGGCGCCGATGCTTTGTGGTGGGTATTTGTAACGATCTCAACGGTTGGTTACGGCGATCATTATCCTGTGACCTCCATAGGAAAGTTTTTGGCTGTCATCATCATTGTTTGCGGGGTGGGTATCTTTGGTATGATCTCGGGTCTTATCACCTCTATCCTTACTGCCCCAACGAAACAACAGACGCACAGTTCAATCAATAAAGAACGTATGCTCGAGCAGCTCCTAACCCAACAAGCGCAAATACTAGAACGACTCGATTTCATGGAAAAAGAGCTACAACAACGTAAAACAGAGACAAAAAAATAGGACCATGCGGTCCTATTTTTTTGTCGTTACCACCAGAACGATCATTCACGCCAATAAGGCTGAACTTCCACACTGATCGCTCGGGTTTGATCCATTGCATGCAAAATTGAGCGCTCTTGACGGTGCAACCAGCGTTCTAACTGCTCTTTTTCTGCGTCTTCCAGCATATCAACCAACGGGAGCAAGTGGTTCAGCATTAGCAGATCATCGATACCATGCACCAGATCCGCCCATGGTAAACGGAAGCTGTTACGCTCATCCGAGTTATACAAACTCGCGAAACCAATACCAGTATAGAGGTTACGCAATAAGCGATAACGCTGATCAACGTACTCTTGCGCCGTCAAATCGCGCTCTGCTGGGAAAGCTTCCATTAGCTCAGCCCAAGTGCGATCGAGCTGAGTAACTGAAAACGGCATGATGTTACTTGCCATTTTTTCACGTGCTTTTTCATCAAGAAATGGCTGCCAACCGCGCGCCAAGATCCAGCGGCTTAGATCCAGCAGTAACCCTGTGTAACGCGCGGAATTGAGCAACCCTAGCACTTCTTCACGGCTTGGCAACTCTTGTAACTGCTGAGTCAACTCAGATACTAAGAACTTACGCGCATCCAACTTGCGCAGCACATTGCCTTTGTCATCTAAAAGCTCTTCAAGGTGTGCATGCTCATCCAACCAACTCAGTTCTTCTTCCAACCATTTAAGCTCTTGGCGCAGAATCGCGCTCGCGCGACGAGGGACAATCCCGCCAAAAATAGTCAATGTTTGACGAATGAAACGAATGGCATTATTGATTTCACGCAGTGCTTCCACGCTGTCACGCTCAGCATAAATTTGCTCGTGATAATGCCAATGAGACAAAGCGTGCTCTAAAGAGTTGATCAAGCAAAATTCAACGGTATCCGTCGGACTACTGTCCACAAGTGCCAATGATTTTACTTCATCACCCGCATAACCACTTGCAAGTCGATAACCTTTCGCCGCTTTGCTCAAGTTACCCAAGCGCATACCGCCTTGCTCGCAAAAGCTGCGTGCCAGCGTGAATAAAGCTTCGGTTTGGCCTGACTTAAGTTCCAGTTCAACTTCGCAAATCGGCTCTTGCTTCTCTTCTTCGTCTTCACCTTTGGCTACAACTAAGCCTTGGTCAAAGGCAACTTCAATCTGACTGCCATCGGGCATGCCAATCAGCCATTGTTCACGTGTGAAGTTGGTCGAGAATAATGGCATAAGCTCGGATTGCAGCGTTTCTGCATCTTTACCTGGAGGCCAAATATCTAGAGGATGAAGCGACAGATTAGGCTCGTCGCTAGTGTGCTCAGCATTGTATTCTGGTCTTTGATGTAAGCCTGCGACGACGCGTCCTGCTGTCTTTACGGTTTGGACGAATACATCATCAAAACGGCGAATTCTTAAACCAATGTCGTGCTTTCGAAGCCATTTATCGGCAGTATCAAAATAGGTGTTACCCAAGTCACGACAACTATGCTGAAGTACTTTTGTCTCAGAAATTTTTTCTTTTAAAGTTTCTGAAAATTCAGGAGAAACAAAAAACTTCAGTTCTATTTCGGTTTCCATAGCTATACCTTTCAAAGCAGATAGAAACAGGATATTGCGTAATTTCTCACACGGCAAGAGAGAAATATCGCCGGAATGATGATCTAAAACAGTTTTAATGAGCGATTTAATGCGTTACCATGCGCGCCTTTATAGCCATCGTTCAACATTTCGCCAAGCACTCAGAAATGGTGTATGTTTTTTTAAGGTTATAGTTATTAGGTTGAATGACCATGCCAGTAAATACAATTATGGGGTTATTTGCAAAGTCCCCAATTAAGCCTTTGCAACGCCACGTTGTGTGTGTCAACGAATGTTGTTCACACTTGGTGAAATTCTTTGAAGTATCTTCAAAGGGTGATTGGGAAAAAGCAGCAGAAATCCGTGCACAAATTTCTCACCTAGAGAAAGAAGCGGATGTGCTGAAACGTGAAATCCGTCTAAAACTGCCTCGCGGTTTGTTCATGCCAGTCGACCGTACTGACATGCTTGAGCTTTTGACTCAACAGGACAAACTTGCAAACCTGGCAAAAGACATTGCTGGCCGTGTATATGGTCGTCAACTTGTCATCCCTGAGGCTCTCCAACCAAACTTCCTCGCTTACGTTCAACGTTGTCTTGATGCTGCCGATCAGGCGCAAAAGGTAATCAATGAACTTGATGAATTGCTAGAAACCGGCTTCAAAGGCCGTGAAGTGACGCTCGTCGCTGAAATGATTCATCAATTAGACGTTATCGAAGATGATACCGATGCCATGCAGATTGAACTTCGCCAACAGTTGATGGTGATTGAAGCTGACATGAACCCTATCGATGTCATGTTCCTATACAAGATTCTTGAATGGGTAGGTGGTATTGCCGACCAAGCGCAGCGCGTAGGTGCTCGTTTGGAAGTCATGCTATCTCGATCTTAAAACATAAAGTTAACGACATAACGAAGAGCATAATTAACACGTGTCATAGGGACGATGACTATTTTCATCGTCTTATGGTTTGGCGCGCGTAAAATTTTGTTCCGCTTGTTATAAAACAACTAGGTATTACGATGGATATCCTTGCGAACTACGGCACTGTCCTGATTATTGTTGCAGCGATTTTTGGTTTCATGATGGCGATTGGTATTGGCGCGAACGACGTTGCTAATGCGATGGGTACATCTGTAGGTTCAAAAGCGCTAACTGTAAAACAAGCTATCATCATTGCGATGATCTTCGAATTTGCAGGTGCTTACCTTGCAGGCGGTGAAGTAACCGACACTATCCGTAAAGGTGTAATCGAAACTTCTTTATTTGCTAGTCAACCAGATGTTCTTGTCTACGGCATGATGTCTGCGCTTTTAGCAGCAGGTACATGGCTGCTTCTTGCTTCTTACATGGGCTGGCCAGTATCAACGACTCACTCAATCATCGGTGCAATCATTGGTTTTGCATGCGTATCAGTAGGTACTGAAGCGGTTGACTGGGGCAGCGTTCAAGGCATTGTTGGTAGCTGGATTATTACGCCAGTGATTTCAGGTTTCTTTGCTTACGTTATCTTTGTCAGCGCACAGCGCCTGATTTTTGATACTGAGAACCCTCTGTTTAACGCGAAACGTTTTGTACCTGTTTACATGTTCATCACAACAATGGTGATTGCACTTGTAACCATCAAAAAAGGTCTAAAACACGTTGGTCTTCACCTGACCAATGGTGAAGCCTGGATGTGGGCAGCAGCAGTTTCAGCACTTGTGATGATTGGCGGCTACGTATACATCCAGAAAAAATTCGCTAATCGCGAAGAAGACCGCAGCTTTTCTGGCGTGGAAGGTATCTTCAGCGTTCTGATGGTTATCACCGCTTGTGCGATGGCATTTGCACACGGTTCAAACGACGTTGCAAACGCCATTGGTCCACTGTCTGCTGTCGTATCGACTGTTGAACACATGGGCGAAATCAGCACGAAAAGCACCATCGCTTGGTGGATTCTACCTCTTGGCGGTATTGGTATCGTGGTCGGTCTTGCAACACTGGGTCACAAAGTAATGGCAACCGTTGGTACTGGCATCACTGAGCTAACGCCTAGCCGCGGTTTTGCAGCACAGCTAGCAACAGCATGTACGGTAGTTCTAGCGTCTGGTACAGGCCTGCCAATTTCAACCACTCAAACATTGGTTGGTGCGGTTCTCGGTGTTGGCTTTGCTCGTGGTATCGCAGCACTGAACCTAGGCGTAGTTCGTAACATCGTGGCATCATGGATCGTTACACTACCAGCGGGTGCGTTATTGGCCGTAGTATTCTTCTACGGACTTCAAGCGATGTTCGCTTAAGACACTCGTCAATAGAATGTAAGCGCTTTGTCATTATTGACTCAAACGCACAGAAAGGGAGGCTTTGCCTCCCTTCTTTGTTGCACCGAGGTTTGAAACTGCATACTATTCGTCTATTTCCGGCTCCAATCATTCGGTGCCAACGCTGTCTCCAAGAAAAATCGTTAAGGGATTTACTGTGAAAAAACTAATCATCACGGTTTTGTTTACTTTGCTAGCAGCGCCAGCGGCCCTAGCAGCAGACCGTTATATTTCTGATGACCTCTTCACTTTTATGCACTCAGGTCCAAATAACACCTACCGTATTATTGGTAGTGTTAACGCCGGTTCTAAAGTACAACTGATTAAAACCAACCGAGATACTGGCTATACGCAAGTTCGTGATGACCGTGGTCGCACTGGTTGGGTACAAAGCAAGTTTGTGACAAACCAAGAGAGCATGGCAATTCGCCTTCCTCGCATTGAGAAAGAGCTAGCCGAAGTAAAAGAGCAGCTTGCTAATGCTCGTCAAACTTCTGATGCAGAGAAAGCCGGTCTTGTTACCTCTCTCGAAACACGTAACCAACAAATTTCAGATCTAGAAAATAAATACTCTGAGATCAGTGATCAGCTTACTTCTGTTGAAACAGAAAACCGCGAGCTACGCGCAAAGCTGGATACACAAAAAGATGACATGCTGCTTAAGTACTTCACTTATGGCGGCGGTGTTGCAGGTTTAGGTTTACTATTTGGTTTGATTCTTCCGCATGTCATGCCTCGTAGAAAGCGCTCTCCTGCGGGTTGGGCATAAACCCTTACGCTTTTATCTTTAAAAAGAACGCAAAAGCCAGTCGATATTGACTGGCTTTTTAGTTTGCTTCGTTTGATAGAAGTGAGTACTACTCCCCCATTGAACTAGAGGCTCGACGACGATCCGTTGCGCCATAAAGCTTGCCATCTTTTAGCTCAATTGCATTCAAACCGCTTACCACTGGAATAACGTGCACTGGGTAGCCAAGCTCCATAAACTCAGGCACCAACATTTCTGCGAACGTTTTCTTTTCCACCAGCAAACCAGTCGGGTCATAAGACTTGGTGCGGTCTATCTTAGTGCCATACTGGATGTTTGGTAAGTCAATAGCCTCTTGCGCTGATAAATTCCAATCCAGCACCCCAACCACGGTTTTGAGTACATACCCCGGGATTTGTGAACTACCTGGTGACCCAACCACCAAACGCAAGTTATCATCACTGTCCATCACCATTAATGGCGTAATAGCCGAACGTGGACGCTTGCCCGCTTCAATTGAGTTTTGCGTAGGCTTGCCGTTAACCGTTGGCTGAGGTGAGAAGTTAGCCATCTGCGCATTCAAGATAACGCCATCGACCATCACACCCGAGCCCATACCCGTGCCAACGGTGCTGGTCATCGCAATTGCATTTCCATCTCTATCGACGATAGAAATATGCCCTGTATCTTTGCTCTCGAAGCCTTGATATTGCGCATACTGAGTTTGCGTTATCTGTCCTGCTTTTGGATCCTCTTTTAAAGTGCCATTATCAGGGATTAAATCACGTCTCTGATCTAGATAGGCTTTAGACAACAACTGTTCAACTGGCGTTTCCACATAATCCGGATCTCCGGCATACGCAATACGATCGGCTTTTGCAATTCGCATCGCTTCAGTCATGAGACGCCAAGGTTCCACATCCGTTTTCGCCATATGGGCAATGTCATAGGGTGCGAGCAGTTCAAGACTCTGAGCGACCATCACACCGCCCGAAGCTGGGTAACCAAAAGAGACGATTTTATTCCCACGGTAGTCGCTCTCAATGATGTCACGCTGCTTCACTTGGTAATGTTTAAAATCTTCTAAAGACAACTTCTCGTGTTGGTCATCAATACGACTATTAACCGTCTCTACGATGTGCTGACCAAGCTCACCACCATAAAGGTAACGATCGCCTTGTTGCGCGATCTTCCTCAGCGTCTCAGCCATCTTAGGGTTCTTCATCAAGGTTCCCGTCGGCTTAATATCGTCCCCTTGCCAATACAAGGCTTTCACTTCCGGATCTTGCTCAAGTCGGCTTTGCTCTCTTACTACGATGTCGTAGGTGTAGCTGTTCATCGCGTACCCATTGCTCGCCAATGTAATCGCCGGCTTAATCAGCTCTGCCCATGGCAACTTGCCATATTGTTCATGAGTGGTGTAAAGCAACCGCAATGTGCCCGGAACCGCAACAGAACGAGGGCCTAATATTTCGTTGCGACTGAGTACTTCCCCATTCTCAACAAACATTTCAGGGTTCGCGCTAGAGGGCGCTTCATCTCGACCATCAAGGGCCAGAAATTTTTTCTCGTCATGTTGATAAAACAGCGCGAAAGTCCCGCCGCCAATTCCGGTCATATCTGGCTCAACGACAGACATCACCATCTGCATCGCGACCATAGCATCAACAGCATTACCGCCTTCTTTCAATATTGAGTAACCGGTACTGCTCACGTAAGGATTCGTCGCACTGACCATGAAATCTTGCCCGCGACTATCTGGTGTAACTGGGAATGGGTCTGGCTTTGCTGCATAGCTTGTCGATGCAACAATGCTTAAAGAAAAAATCAGAATACGCATGTGTCTCTGTTTAGACTCCTATTATGTGATGGGGTCTAACGTGGACCAAGTCATTACTCCGAAGTTCGTGAAGATGGTGTCTTTTTACACAACGCTGACTGGAATCGCGCTATCAATAGATGAATGATATTGGTGCTATTTAAACGACTGAGGAAAGCTATATTTTGCTTGTTTGAGTATCTAGAAATCATCACCAGAATAGATGCAAAAGATGCTCTGAAAAATAAAAAGCCAGCGATATGATTTCGCTGGCTTGATGTGTTTCTACAAGAGTTACCCTTTCCACTCATACAACGCTGGTATACGAATTTGCTCACCTTGGAACTCAACAATCACAGCTTGCGGTTGTATTTCTCTTAGAGTGACCTGATCATCAACGACATCCCCTTGATGATACTCAACATTGTTAATTTTCACCCAACGGCGATTTTCATCACTGGCATACATATGGGTTTGCAAATTAAGCGCAGGTAGACGCCCTTGCCACTGGTGAGCGTTGCGCTCTAAATCGTTCACGCGTGCCGTTTGTGATGACGAATTGTCATCATCTCGGGATAAGGCATTTTCGACCTTCCTAGCTAAATCAGGAGATAATGAGGATAAATCCAGATCATCCAAAGACAACCCGAGGTCCTCTTCAGCAGCAGAAGTCGTTTGGGTTGATGCTGAGTTGCGTGTTTCATCTCTGCTTGGTGTATGGCTCGTGTATTCATCGGGGGTGGTAAATGTACCAAAATCACGCGATAGCTCTGCACTTGGCCACTCTCTTGGCAATTGGGCCAACTGGGTGTTCTCTGGATAGTCCAATACTTTGAAAGGTGATACCACTTCGACCTTTTCTATCGGGGACGTTGTATCTACTTCAACACTCGGTGCAAAGAGATCTAAGTACCAAGCGACTCCGATAGCAGAAGCAGTGATTGGCAGCAAGAACAGACCTATATGTTTCACAGCTGACATTATGCGTCCTCCTTCTCGATTCTCGCCAGTTGAGGCGCATCTGGCTGAACATTTTGCTGAAGTCGGTCTAGCGTTCGCTTACCTGCAATACCATCGACACCAATTCCTTGCCAACGTTGAAATAATTCGACTCGCTCTTTCATCGCACCATCAAAAATAGACGTTTCAAGCAGTGGCTCACTCACCGCTTCTGCTAATAATCGGTCTAATACTTCAATCGCAGGGCCTTCCATGTCTAAACGTAATGTTTCATTCAGCGGAGCATGCCACAGTTCGATAATATTGCCCTGCCACAACGGCTTTAGCCACGAAACTGGCAGACGAAGACGCTGCTTACCATTGAGCACTTCAGCTTGGTCATTACCGACGGCATATAGAATGACATACCCAACATCACCTTGATAATTCAACTCCAAGATCACAGGGCGATTTTGTTGCATCAACAGCGGCCAAGTCGCCATTTTACGCTCACAACGCATAGTCGACTGCGGTTCTGACAAACAAAGATTATCGCGAACCGATGCTTGATATCCCCACAAACGATACAAATCATTTACAGCGAGGTTCGACTGTTTTTGTGTTAACAATAAATCACGCTGCTCATCAGTTAACTGTTGGCTGACGACGGTTGGTGTTGGCTCTACTCTTGGCTCCGTCACTTGTGTCAACACTGACGTCGCTTGAGCTGGCATATAATTCACGACCGCCCACCCCGTACTTAATGCAGCAATAAGGCCTACCGTGACAGAGCCCCAAGCAGGCCAACGGAAAGTCCGGCGCTCTTTTTTATCTTGCTGATAAATATCTGCCTGAAACTGCATCACCTCTTCACAGGCCTGCTGAACGGTTTGCTTATCCACCACCACATTACCCTGGTGATAACTAATGTTGAGGGATTTGTCACAGATAAGGTTGATGAGCCGCGGTATACCGTGACTGTATTTGGCTATAAGTTTACAAGAAGCACGATTAAACAGTTGCTGGTCGCCACCTGCTGTATGTAGTCGAAATGCGATGTAATCTTCTGTCTCTTTTTCATCCAACGGCAACAGGTGATAACGCCCGGTAATACGCTGGGCAAGTTGGCGTAGTTGTGTTGTTTGTAATAACCGCTGCAATTCAGGCTGCCCGACCAACAACACTTTGAGCAATTTTCTGGTATCGGTTTCCAAGTTGGTCAACAAGCGCAACTGCTCTAGAACGTCGGCAGCAAGGTGTTGAGCCTCATCAATGACCAGCAATGTCTGCCAGCCTGAACGATAATTACGCAGCAAATATTGATGGATAACCTGGTTTAGCTGTTTGAGGTTTGCATCTGGCGGATAGGTGATTTTGAACTCATCGCAAATGGCTTCGAGCAAGTCTCTACTCGAAAACGTGGGATTGAGAATAAGACCCGCTTTGGTGTTATCACCCAAATTCGCCAGCATCGCTTTTGCGACGGTCGTTTTGCCTGTACCTACTTCGCCAGTAAGCATAGCAAAGCCACCGCCATCGCCTAGCCCAGCTTGGAGATGTGTGATTGCCTCTTTGTGACGTTGGCTTAAATACAAATAACGTGAGTTTGGAACAATCGAAAATGGTTGTTCGACAAACCCAAAAAAGTCCTTATACATTAGGCTCTCCAGCTAAAAAACCACCTGGGAATAGTCAGACATGGTATAAACGCTCTTCTTCTATTCTTAGGAGTAAAGAAAAGTACCATTGCTTGCTACAATGTCCAACGGCATATCCATAAATTAAGAGGTAATTCGTGCAAGTTTATTTAGTAGGTGGCGCAGTTCGAGATAAATTGCTCGGAATTGATAGTTATGACAACGACTGGGTGGTCGTAGGCTCGACGCCCGAGATGATGCTGTCCCAAGGATACACCGCCGTTGGTAAAGACTTTCCTGTATTTCTGCATCCCAAAAGTAAAGAAGAATATGCCCTTGCACGAACAGAGAGAAAGTCAGGTTCTGGTTACACTGGTTTTGAATGTTTCTTCGATCAAAACGTCACCTTAGAAGAAGATTTGATACGTCGTGATTTAACCATTAACGCGATGGCAATGGAGAGTGATGGCACGATCCATGACCCATATGGTGGCCAGCAAGATCTCAACGATAAACTGCTACGCCATGTATCAGACGCCTTTATTGAAGACCCTCTACGCGTTTTACGTGTCGCTCGCTTCGCAGCGAAGCTTGCTGATCTAAACTTTACGGTTGCCGACGAAACCATGCGGTTAATGCGTCACATGGCAGAGTCCGGAGAGCTGAGCACACTGACTCCCGAGCGTGTTTGGCAAGAATGGCATAAATCTCTCTCTACTCCTCGCCCTGATATTTTCTTATCGGTTCTACGAGACTGTGGTGCATTAACCGTGGTGTTACCTGAAATTGATGCACTATTTGGCGTACCTCAACCTGAGAAGTGGCATCCAGAAATCGATACTGGCATCCATACTTTGATGGTGGCAGAGCAAGCCGCAAAATTGAGTAACTCACTCCCCGTCAGGTTTGCCGCCCAAGTGCATGACTTGGGTAAGGGCGTGACGCCAGAGAGCGAATGGCCAAGCCACAAAATGCATTGCCATACAGGATTAAAACTGATCAAAAAGCTGTGCGAACGTGTCCGGGTACCAAATGAGTTTCGTGATTTAGCCTTGATGGTGTGCGAACAGCACTCCAATATTCATCGCGCGGCTGAACTTAAACCACAAACCATAATTAAAATACTCAATAAGCTCGATGTGTGGCGTAAGTCCGAACGTCTGCAAGATATCTTGCTTTGCTGCCAAGCGGATCACGCTGGTCGTAAAGGACTGGAAACGCAACCATATCCACAGGCGGATATTTTTAGGCAAGCCTACCAAGCAGCAGCGGCAGTTGACGTTCAAATCATAATCAAAGAGGGCTTTAAAGGCCCTGCGATTCGTGACGAGCAAGAAAAACGACGTATTGAAGCAGTGAAAGCAGCACTTAAGAAGTAACGAACAAACAAAAACGCCCGCGGATTTCGCGGGCGTTTTTCGTTAACATCAATTATGAACTTAATAGAAAAGCGAACAAACCGATGCCCAAAATCAGACGGTAAATCACAAACGGTGTCATGCCCATGCGTGAAATCATCTTCAAGAAGAAGTGGATACAGATGTACGCACTGATAAACGATGTGATAATGCCAGTCATTAAGAAACCAACATGGACAGGTTCACCACTGGTCACTAACTTCATGCCTAAGTAGCTACCAGCTAATGTAATGATTGGGATCGACATTAAAAATGAAAAGCGCGCAGCCGCTTCTCGAGTAAAGCCAAGGTAAAGCGCTGCTGTGATGGTCGCCCCTGAACGTGAAGTTCCAGGAATCATCGCTAAGGCTTGAGCAATACCGATAAATACAGCTTTCTTCCAACCCGTTTGGTATTCATCGGCAACGAGTTTAGCGTTTTTGTCTACCCACCATAGCAACAGGCCAAATACGATCGTAGTAGTCGCGATAACGTAAGCGCTACGTAGATACACTTCAATGATGTCTTTCATCAATAAGCCGAACACACAAGCTGGAATCGTCGCAATCACGATCATCCAAGCCAATTTAGCTTCTTTACTGCGATCTCCTTTAAAGATCGAAGCAAATAACGCTTGAAACAAAGTGATTACTTCATGACGAAAATAGATCACGACAGCCATTAATGTACCGACGTGAACAGCAACATCAAAGGCCAGACCTTGATCTTCCCATCCTAAAATAGCGGAAGGCAGGATCAAATGGGCAGAGCTTGAGATAGGCAAAAACTCTGTCAGCCCCTGAATCAGAGCCAAAATAAAGGCTTCAAAATAACTCATGTAAACAACTCAAATTAAAAATGAAAGGAAACGGGTTTGAGCGAATCGACTGGCTGCATAGCATGCCAAATGTCTGCGACTGTGCGTCCATCGCCTGGGATCACTAATTGCGGTTCGAGATCATACAGCGGCTTTGTGACAAAAGGATATTTGTAGATATCACTGCGAGGTAGCTCAGGTTTTTTCTTGGAGACGCGCTCACCGAACAACACTATATCGAGATCCAGTGTTCGATCCTGATACTTTTGCGCGTTTTCTTCGCGTCCCCACTTAAATTCAATCTCGCGTAGTTGATGGCTCAACTCTTCTAATGACAACTCGGTACGCATTGCAACGACAAAGTTGTAGAAATTCTTGCTGCTAAAACCAATAGGTTCGCATTCATATATCGGTGATACGAGGAGATTTTCTCCAAGCCGTTGCAGCTCCTGATACGCAGCAAGCACATGTTGCTCTCTTTCTACGTTCGTCCCAACACCGATATAAGTGGTGATCATGCTCGGCCTCGCTCAATCACCACACCAACAGCACGTGCTTGCGGCACGGCGCCAGGCTTCGCTAGGCGGATTTTCACCCAAGGCACAGAGAAACGCTGCATGATAAGCTCTGCTACTTCTTCAGCCACGCGCTCGACCAATAAGAAACGACCATTTTCAATGTGGTTAAGTACCGCCTCACTCACCTGCGAATAATCCAGTGCATCTTGCACATCATCACTTTTGCCCGCAGGCTTATTATCGTGCGCCATTTCAATATCTAGAACCAACTTTTGTTTGATTTGTTGTTCCCAGTCGTACACGCCAATGGTGGTGATAACTTCTAACTGTTCAATAAAAACTTTATCCAGAGCCATCTTATGTCCTTCTATTACAGAGGTCGGATACCCGTGAGGGGTAATTTGATCGTAGTATTCTATACCTAAGTAACATTTACTTTGGTCATCACAATGTTACTTAGGTATAAACTGCGAAAGCATCTTTATATACAAGAAATCACATAATGCAAGCTCTATCACAGTGAGGATTTCTGCATTATGTAAATTCGGGGTATGATAGCAACTACGCGGGAACCGAGCATTAAATTCCAATCCATCAAGGACTTCTATGGACGCACTGGCACTGATAATGACAATGGCCGCCTATTTATTAGGTTCGGTTTCCAGTGCGGTTTTGATCTGTCGACTCTTAAAACTGCCAGACCCACGCAGTGTGGGATCTAACAATCCTGGAGCAACGAACGTATTGCGTATTGGCGGACGAGGAGCCGCTGTTTCAGTCTTGTTGTGCGATATGCTCAAAGGCACTATCCCCGTGTGGGGCGGATACTTTCTTGGTATCGACCCTATCATTCTTGGCGTCATCGCCATTGCTGCCTGTCTTGGCCACATGTACCCCATTTTTTTCCACTTTAAAGGCGGAAAAGGTGTCGCAACCGCGCTTGGCGCTATCGCTCCGATTGGTTTGGACTTAACAGGATTGGTAATGTTAACTTGGCTGTCAGTAGCCGCGCTATTCCGCTATTCATCCTTAGCGGCTCTCGTCACGGTTTTGGTCACTCCGTTTTATACTTGGATGTTTAAACCGCAATACACGTTACCTGTTGCTATGCTGTGCTGCTTAATCGTATTTAAGCATCATCAAAATATTCGGCGGCTTTTGTCTGGCGACGAGCCAAAAATCGGCGAGAAAAAACTGACACAAAAAAACTCGGCTTAATGCCGAGCTTTTCGTTTAAAGAAGGATGCATTGGTTACGCATGAACTCGATTCAGGAAGTTCAACAACATCTGGTTGACGAACTCAGGTTGTTCTAAACAACTGATATGTCCCGCTTGGGGAATCTCCACCAACTCACTGCCTGTGATGCAGTCTTTCATTAAATAAGATTCAAAAACTGGACGTGGTTTATCTTCACAGCCCACTGCAATTAACGTCGGCAGAGCAAATTTTTCCGAATCCTCAATCACATCCCGGCGACCAAACACCATACGCCCTATGCGAGCTACTTCCACCGCACGCTCACCGTTCAGCTCTTCTAAACTGCGTTTGAATGAAGCGACAAGTTCAGGGTTATCCTGATTGACGTTGTTGGCAAAGAACAGCGGCACAACGGCTTCAATAATTAGCGCAGGCACTGCTTGGACTTGGCTGATGGTATCAAGCATTGCAAAATACTTCTTATACGTAACTTCTGGCTCCCAGCCAATGAAGGTATCCATCAATACCAGTGACTTAACACGTTGCGGCGCTTGAGCCGTTAGCTCTGCTCCCCACATGCCGCCAACAGATAAGCCCACTATCGAGAGCTCTTCGATATCTAAATGATCCATCAATGCCAACATATGTTGTGCATAGTCGGCCAATGACTGTGTCGATGCAGGTGCAGCGTCCGATTCACCATGTGCCCAAAGATCTGGCACAATACAACGGAATGACTGGCTTAAAACCTCAACTTGTGGCGCCCACATTTGGCTATCCCAAAGGTAACTATGACCAAATAGAAGCACAGGGCCCTCACCTTTATCTAGATAAGCAAGTTGCTGACCTTCAATTTCAAACTTATTCATTGTTATATCCATTTCTTATTCTTCCACGTCATCCTAGCACTGAAACAATCACGAACTGATCGCATCAGTCAGAATGTAAAACGAGGCGGTTCATTGAATAATTAAAAATAAAGGCCTCTGAGGAGCAGAGACCTTTATTACACAGAACCGGTTTCAAACCTACCGCATAAATTTGATTAAGCAACAGGTGTTAGTTGATCAATTGGCCAACGTGGACGAGCCTCTACTGACATATCAGCCACTTCGCCATTCTTCAAGCGCTGCATGCCTGCGTAAGCGATCATCGCACCGTTATCTGTACAGAACTCAGTACGTGGGTAGTAAACTTCGCCGCCAACTTTCTTCGCTAACTTCTCTAACTCAGCTCGCAAACGACGGTTAGCACTCACACCACCAGCAATAACAATGCGTTTCATGCCTGTTTGCTCAAGCGCGCGCTTACATTTAATAGCCAACGTAGCACACACAGCCTCTTCAAATGCCAATGCGATGTCCGCGCGAGTTTGCTCGTCATCACCGTTTGCAGCAATCGTGTTAGCCGTAAAGGTTTTTAGACCAGAGAAACTCATGTCCAAACCTGGCACATTCGTCATTGGGCGCGGGAACTTAAAGCGGCCCGGTGTACCTTTTTCCGCCAGTTTAGATAATAGTGGACCGCCTGGGTAATCCAAACCCATTAGCTTCGCTGTTTTATCAAACGCTTCGCCCGCCGCATCATCAATCGACTCACCTAGAATTTTGTACTCACCGATGCCTCTCACCTCCACCATCATAGAGTGACCGCCCGATACTAATACCGCCACAAACGGGAACGGTGGAGGGTTATCTTCCAACATTGGGGCCAATAGGTGACCTTCCATATGATGAACAGGTACCGCTGGCACTCCCCAAGCATAAGCAATACTGCGACCGATAGTCGCACCCACTAATAGCGCCCCAACAAGACCAGGCCCCGCGGTATACGCGACACCATCGATGTCTTTTGAAGTTAAGTTCGCTTCTTTTAGTGCCTCTTTAATAAGAGGAATGGTTTTCTTTACGTGGTCACGTGAAGCCAACTCAGGCACCACACCGCCGTAATCTGCGTGCAGTTTTACTTGGCTGTATAGCTTGTGTGACAAGAGACCGTTTTCATCGTCATAAATTGCGATGCCAGTCTCGTCACAAGAGGTTTCAATACCAATAATGCGCATGGTTTTCTCAGTATGCTTTCTGTATAGAGGAAATTTGGGCGTCATATTACCTCGCCTTGGTGCTGCAAACAAATTTTGTACAGACAATAATCGACAAAAGGCTTTACAAAGTAGTTGTGATCGGATTAAAATTCCGCACCATTTTTGATCAAGCTGGTAAGAGACCTAACAATTGTGATTTGGTCTGTTGAATACCAGCGTTAACGAATAACCCCTGAGGTGAAAGGCATATGCCAGTAGTTAAAGTACGTGAAAACGAACCGTTCGACGTTGCTCTACGTCGTTTTAAGCGCTCTTGCGAAAAAGCAGGTATCCTTTCTGAAGTGCGTCGTCGTGAGCACTACGAAAAACCAACTACAGTTCGCAAACGCGCTAAAGCAGCAGCTCAAAAGCGTCACGCTAAGAAGCTAGCTCGCGAAAACGCTCGTCGCGTTCGCCTGTACTAATAACTGAGCTCCAAAAGGAATTTAGTTATGGCTCTGATTGATCAACTCAAAGAAGAGCAAAAATTAGCGATGAAAGCCAAGGACAAATTGCGCCTTGGTACTATTCGTTTAGCCCTATCAGCAATCAAGCAACGTGAAGTTGACGAACAGATTACTCTGAACGATGACGACATTCTTGCAGTATTGACCAAGATGGTTAAACAACGTCGCGATTCTGTAGCGCAATTTGAAGCAGCGGGTCGTCAAGATCTTGCTGATGCGGAACAAGCAGAAATTACCGTTCTTGAGGACTTTATGCCTCAACCACTGACAGACGAAGAAGTAGCGGCTCTCATCGAGAACGCGATTGCTGAATCTGGCGCAGCTGGCATGCAAGACATGGGCAAAGTAATGGGCGTTCTGAAACCGCAAATTCAAGGGCGTGCAGATATGGGTAAAGTAAGCGGTTTAGTTCGCGCTAAATTGGCTTAAGGTACCCCACCCAATTGCAGCAAGCCGTGCTATCCTTTGGAGCGCACGGCTTGTTTGTATCTGGATGGATGGAATGAAATCAATGGGCAATACGCTCATTCTTTTAAGGCATTCACTCCACTCATCATCTTCTTTTTTTGTTAGGTTTTATGGCTGGACACATCCCTCGCAGTTTTATCGATGACCTTCTAGCTCGACTTGATATTGTCGATATCATCGACGCACGTGTGAAACTTAAGAAAAAAGGCAAAAACTACGGCGCATGCTGCCCTTTCCACAACGAAAAGACACCCTCATTCAGTGTCAGTCAAGAAAAGCAGTTCTACCATTGTTTTGGTTGTGGCGCGCACGGAAATGCCATCGATTTTTTGATGGAATTCGACCGACTAGAATTCGTCGAAGCCATTGAAGAACTCGCTTCATACTTGGGTTTAGATGTTCCTCGAGAACAACGTAGCGGCGGTAATGGTTCGTTTCAGTCAGGCCCACAAGCAAGCAGCAGTGAAAAACGTAACCTATACGACTTAATGGGCAGCATTGCTCAATTTTATCGTAACCAACTCAAACAGCCAGCAAGTAAGGTGGCGATTGAGTATCTAAAAGATCGTGGCCTGTCTGGTGAAATCGTCCAGAAGTTTGGCATCGGCTATGTGGCTGATGAATGGGATTTAGTTCGTAAGAACTTTGGCCAGAATAAAGAAAACCAAGACATGCTCGTCACAGGCGGCATGTTGATTGAAAACGATAAAGGCAACCGCTACGACCGATTCCGTGGTCGAGTGATGTTTCCTATTCGAGACAGACGCGGTCGAGTAATAGGCTTTGGTGGTCGAGTATTAGGTGATGGGACACCAAAATATCTCAACTCACCCGAAACCCCGATATTTCATAAAGGTAAAGAGTTGTATGGCCTATATGAAGTACTACAAGCGTACCGTGAGCCACCACAAATTTTAGTGGTTGAAGGCTATATGGATGTTGTCGCGCTTGCTCAATATGGCGTAGATTATTCCGTTGCCTCATTGGGAACCTCGACAACGGGCGATCACTTGCAAGTGTTATTCAGGCAAACAAGCACCGTCGTGTGTTGTTATGACGGTGACCGCGCAGGCCGTGAAGCCGCGTGGCGTGCCATGGAAAATGCATTGCCTTACCTAACGGATGGTCGCCAGTTAAAATTCATGTTTTTGCCGGATGGAGAAGATCCCGACTCTTATATCCGACAAAACGGAAAACAAGCATTTGAGCAGCAAGTGTCTAATGCGATGCCCTTGTCTGAATTCATGTTCAGCTCATTGACTCAGCAGGTCGATATGAGCACGAAAGAAGGCATGGCAAAACTGAGTACTCTTGCGGTTCCTCTCATTGATAAAGTCCCTGGCGGCACTTTAAGACTATACTTGAGAGAATTGCTTGGCCGCCGTTTGGGTTTGGTTGATGAACGCCAACTACAGCAGCTAATTTCAAAACAAGGTAAAGAGGATAAAAGGCCTCAACCTCATAAAGAAATCAAGCGAACGCCGATGCGAGAAGTGATCGCGTTACTGATTCAAAACCCACAATACGTAAGTATGGTGCCAGATCTAACTAGCGTTAGAGATTTGCCCATTCCTGGTCTAAGTTTATTTGTTGATGTACTTGATAAATGCCAAGCGCATCCCCATATCAACACAGGCCAATTATTAGAGCACTGGCGAAACAGCCAAAATGAGACCCTTCTGTCTCGTCTCGCGAGTTGGGACATTCCACTCGATGAGGACAACCAAGAAGAAATCTTTTTAGACTCACTGGATAAAATTATTGCCCAGTGCGTAGAAAAACAAATTGAAAACCTGCAGGCCAAAGCAAGAAGTGTCGGTTTATCAGCCGAAGAGAAAAGGGAGCTGCTAGCACTTATGCTAGATTTAAAAGCGTAACCCTGTTTAATTAGTCAGCAACGATTTAATTTGTTATAGTAAGTGGTTTGCATTTCGCATACTGATTCCTTCACCAGATTACGAAGTTGGATACCGTCTATGGATCACAATCCGCAGTCACAGCTAAAGTCACTTGTTATTAAAGGCAAGGAACAAGGCTATCTGACCTACGCCGAAGTAAATGACCACCTACCTGCTGAAATCGTAGATTCAGAACAGGTAGAAGACATCATTCAGATGATCAACGACATGGGCATTAAGGTAGTAGAAACTGCTCCTGATGCTGATGATTTAGCACTGAACGATGACACAAATATTACCGATGAAGATGCAGCCGAAGCTGCAGCCGCTGCACTTTCTAGCGTAGAGAGTGAGATTGGTCGTACAACAGACCCAGTACGTATGTACATGCGTGAGATGGGTACTGTCGAACTTCTAACTCGCGAAGGCGAAATCGACATCGCAAAACGTATTGAAGAAGGTATTAACCAAGTTCAATCGTCTGTTGCTGAATACCCAGGCACAATTCCGTACATTCTTGAGCAATTTGACAAAGTTCAAGCTGAAGAACTACGTCTTACAGACCTAATTTCAGGTTTTGTAGATCCAGATGCTGACGACACCGCTGCACCAACGGCAACACACATCGGTTCTGAACTGACTGAATCTCAGTTAGAAGAAGAAGACGATGAAGACGTTGATGACGACGAAGATAGCGATGACGATTCAGATGATTCTGAAGAAGATGTAGGTATCGATCCTGAATTAGCGCTAGAGAAATTCAACCAACTACGCAGCACCTATCAAAATCTTCAATTAGCAATCAACGAGTACGGCTATAACAGCCCGAAAGCAACCGTTGCTAATGAAATGATGCTAGACGTATTCCGCGAGTTTCGTCTAACGCCTAAACAGTTTGATCACCTAGTGAATGAACTGCGTACTGCTATGGATCGCGTTCGTACTCAAGAGCGTCTGATCATGAAGTCTGTGGTTGAATACGGCAAAATGCCGAAGAAATCATTCATCGCGCTGTTCACTGGTAATGAATCAAGTGAAGCTTGGCTGGATGAAGTTCTTGCTTCAGACAAGCCATACGCTGAAAAGATCAAACGTAACGAAGAAGAAATCCGTCGTTCAATCGCTAAACTAAAAATGATTGAAGAAGAGACTTCTCTAAACGTACAGAACATTAAAGACATCAGCCGTCGTATGTCTATCGGTGAAGCAAAAGCTCGCCGTGCGAAGAAAGAGATGGTTGAAGCGAACTTGCGTCTTGTAATTTCTATCGCGAAGAAATACACCAACCGTGGCCTACAGTTCTTGGATCTGATCCAGGAAGGTAACATCGGTCTGATGAAAGCGGTAGATAAGTTCGAATATCGTCGTGGTTACAAGTTCTCGACTTACGCAACGTGGTGGATCCGTCAGGCAATCACTCGTTCAATCGCGGACCAAGCACGTACGATTCGTATCCCGGTACACATGATCGAAACGATCAACAAGCTAAACCGTATTTCTCGTCAAATGTTGCAAGAGATGGGTCGCGAGCCACTACCGGAAGAACTGGCAGAGCGCATGCAAATGCCAGAAGACAAGATTCGTAAAGTTCTAAAAATCGCTAAAGAGCCTATCTCAATGGAGACACCAATCGGTGACGACGAAGATTCGCATCTAGGTGATTTTATCGAAGATACAACGCTAGAACTTCCGCTAGATTCTGCAACTGCAACTAGCCTTAAGGTGGCAACAAAAGACGTGCTTGCAGGTCTAACGCCACGTGAAGCGAAAGTACTTCGTATGCGTTTTGGTATTGACATGAACACTGACCATACTCTAGAAGAAGTTGGTAAGCAGTTCGACGTTACTCGTGAGCGTATCCGTCAGATCGAAGCAAAAGCACTACGTAAACTTCGTCACCCAAGCCGCTCAGAGACTCTGCGCAGCTTCCTAGACGAATAATCGCAGCGCATACAAGCTTTTAGAAATCAAAAAAGGTGACTTTAGGTCACCTTTTTTATTATCTACTGTTCTAAGTGGATAAAAACTAAGCGCAATTGCCCTAGTTGGTATCTAGACACCTTGCAACGCTTCCCCTATAATCGTTGTCCTATTAAGGCCCCTTAGCTCAGTGGTTAGAGCAGTCGACTCATAATCGATTGGTCCGCAGTTCAAGTCTGCGAGGGGCCACCATATTCCGAAAGGCGTAGCAGGTTAATACCTACTACGCTTTTTTTGTATCTTATATCTTTGGGTACAGTTTCGGTTGCGGTAACTCGTCACTAACCTCGTAATAGCTTTTCCTCTTCCCCTTTTCTTTAACCCTTATCTGGCTTTCTATATGTAGCAATGAAACAAAATGTCCGCTCGTGATTTAAACCATTGACCCTCAGACAACTTCTGATAGGATGGACATACAAACGTATGGACGTCTAAAACAAAAAATGGAGCTACAATGAAAAGTATTGGTCACTTAAAGAAACTAGCTTTGATTCTCACGGCAGTAGTCGGCTTAAGCGCTTGTGGAGAAAAAGATGACTCTGTCATTAAAGTGGGCGCGACAGTTGGACCACATGCACAAGTAGTCGAGGCGGTAGCGAAGGAGGCAGCAAAGCAAGGTTTGAATGTCGAAGTCATTGAGTTTTCTGACTACGTGACACCTAATGCCGCTCTTAGCGATGGTAGCATCGATATTAATAGCTATCAGCACCAGCCATTTTTAGACAACTTCAACAGTAGCCATAACGCCCAATTAGTATCAATTGGTCAGTCCATTCTTATGCGTATGGGGCTTTATTCCAATAAGTATCGCTCACTGCAAGAGCTTCCAAACAATGCACGTATAGCGCTTCCAAATGACCCTACCAACGGTGGTCGTGGTCTGTTGCTACTCGCCGATGCAGGTTTAATTGAGCTGAAACAGGGTGTTGGCCATAAAGCCGTCCTAACTGATATCACAAAAAACGCAAAATCATTTGAATTTGTCGAGGTAGATGCCGCTCAGCTACCAAGAACATTAGATGATGTGGACGCGGCTGCGATTACAATGAACTACGTAATGTCTTCTGGTTTAGATCCGAAGAAACAAAGTATCTATCTTGAAGCAAAAGACGCCCCATTAGCAGTCATGGTCATCGCCACTCGTGACGCAGACAAAAATAATGAAGCGTATAAAAAGTTCGTTTCTATTTATCAATCTCAAGCGATTCGTGATTATCTCGATCGTACGTTCAAAGGCACAATCGAAGCAGCTTTTTAATCAATAAAGCAGCGAATACTTTGCCCACGAATCAGATAGAAAAGAGGCTAATGTTTTCTCATAGCCTCTTCTTTTCATTACTCACTAAATCGACTCATTGTCGACTTTCAGCCTCTAACTTCATTGCCAAATAAGCTTGGTCAGCAGAAACCAATTCAGGACGGTTAATCAACTTCCAGAGGAAGTATGGTGGGATTAAAAATACGATGAAGTAGAGTGATTCATGGAAGAAAACATCGGCTATCGTTTGCTGATGCTCCCAAAGTGCCGTCAGTGCGAAGAGCTCTAACATCACGCCTAATACGCCAAAGACGACAGAGACAACAATCGCTAAACCCAGTAGTTCTCTAATAAAGTGCTTGTATGCCATGATACTAATTCCTTCTAGCAATAAGTCATACTAACTTACGCTCATAAGAAACAAGTGAGCTTGATTATTATCAAACTCACCTCATCACTGTTAAGAACTTAGTTTTATAAAAAAGTACTTGTATATAGCGTCATCGAAGACTGATTTCCCTATCACAGAGCATAGATACCTCTACAAATAGAAGGTGATGGAACGACCAACTATTGACTATATGAGCGCAACTTTAATCAGATAAGTAATATTGAACCGTCGATACCACTCGTACTTTCTTAATGTAAGGCGTGTTGCTGTCTCGGTCATAAATCGAGAACTGCCCTTGAGTTGCACGTTTGATCTTACCCAGTGAACTCTGTGAGTCTTTCGCAAATTTCTCAGCCACTTCACGCGCATTCTTAGTCGCTTCTTCGATCATGTCTGGCTTCACATCATTCAGCTTAGTAAAGCTGTACTCAACACGATTTGCATAAGGATCTTGGTTAAGCAAAACGCCTTGCTTTCCTAGCTCACCTATTTCATTGATTGCCGCTCGAACAACATCAACACTCTGGCTATAAACCGTAACGGTTCGCGAGGCCAAATAACGATACTCAATGTCTTGCTCGCTCCCATATTGCTGTGCTTTTCTGTCAATGACCGCTGGGGAAAAAAGGGAAACGCTGGTTTCAGGAAGCCCTTTGGCACTTAGAAAGTCCAAAATCAAACGGGTTTGCTGGTCAATTTCATCAAACATGGCTCCCATATCATTACTCGCTAGAGTAAATTGAATCGGCCAAATCACCGTATCAGCAGGATACTCACGCTCCGACAAACCTTTTACTGTCACGACTCTTTCATAGGCTCGGTATTTCACCGCCGTCTGCTGCATAAAATAGCCAAGGATGCCAAGACCAAGTATCAAACTTAGCCCAATCCAAAGTGCTGCTTTATTGGAAACTCGTTCCATTATTTCCCCCTGATAAATATCAACTTAGCTTAATCTTTGTTCTAGATAAGATAGCCTATCTATTGTTTTAAGAGGGAGACATAACGCGAGTTTTGATTCATAGCACAGTGATATACCGTTTTCTTTAGTCAATAAAGCTTCATTGGTTTGTCACCAAAGGCTCATGCTTTTGCCTCTTAACTGTCATCTGTAATTTCTACTATCCAATCAGCAACTTGTACGCTGAGGTAAATATGGATAGTTCAACCCCTTTTCGTCTCCCTCGTAAAACGCCGTTTGGCATTGGTGAAAACGTTGCTGAATGGGCAACCGGTTTAAACCAACTTGATAAGTTCTACGCCCAACGCCCCGTTAATGCCGATACCAAAACTTTTCTCCGCTTCACGCTGGATATCTTAGGTATCGATTATCGCATTGCTCATGGTTCACTCGACTCAGTACCTAAACAAGGAGCTACCGTCATTGTGGCGAACCACCCGCTTGGTTGTGTGGAAGGCGTCATCTTGGCCGAACTCTTGTTGATGGTACGAGACGATATCCAAATTCTAGCCAATCAATACCTGAAAACCGTACCAGAGTTAGATCAGCTCTTCATTGGTGTCGATGTGTTTGAAGGCAGAGACGCCGTCAAATCGAATATGAAGGCCCTCAGAGCGGCTAATAAACACCTCGCAAGTGGCGGCTTATTGCTTGTCTTTCCTGCCGGTGAGGTTTCCCAGTTAGTCGATGCCAAACAGCAACGCTTGGAAGACAAAGCGTGGAGTCGAAGCGTAAGTAGCCTGATCCGCAAAAACAAAGCAACGACAGTTCCAGTATTCATCAGTGGTCAGAACTCGAAACGCTTCTATATGGCAGGGAAAATCCATCCACTTTTGCGTACCCTAATGCTCGGGCGGGAGCTACTGAACAAACATGCACAAACCATCAACTTGTCTTTTGGCCAAGCGATTAAATTCAAAGAGCTCAACACACTTAACGATGATCAAGTGGTGAACTATTTGCGGCTCAACACTTACTTGCTCAATCGTGAAACCCAATCAGTTAAGCCTTCTTCTTCATCAGAACTGCTCTCTCCAATAGCGGCAGGGTTACCCGTAGGCGAATTGCTTGAAGAGCTGAACAACTTACCAAAAGAGTCCAAGCTGCTAACAAGTGGTGAGTTCGATGTTTACTGCACGGAGTCGCAGAGTATCCCTTCCCTACTGCATGAAATTGGTCGCCTACGTGAGCTCAATTTCCGACAAGTTGGCGAAGGGACTGGACTAGCAATAGACATTGACCATTTCGATCATGATTACCTGCATCTGTTTGTGTGGGACAGAGAGAACCAATGCTTGGTGGGCGCGTATCGTTTAGGTCTGGTTGATCAACTGATTGAAAAGCGCGGCGTAGCAGGTCTGTATTCACGAACGTTGTTTAACTATGACCAACGCTTTATCGACCAAATGGGTAAATCCATTGAGATGGGGCGCTCTGTGATTGCACAGCAATATCAAAAGAGCATGAGCGCGCTACTGCTGCTGTGGAAAGGCATCGCAACGTTCGTTCATCAAAACCCAGATTACACTCACCTATTTGGTCCGGTAAGCATTAGCAACGACTATAGTGATACTGCACGTCAATTACTGGCTCAATCAATGACACTGCACCACTACGATAACAACTGCGCAGAGTATGTCACACCTTCTAACCCACTTCCTGAGCACCACCGTGACTGGAACACCAGCATGCTCACTGCTCTGGGTGATTTACAGCTATTGTCACGTGTCATTGCCAGAATCGATGAAGGGAAAGGAGTGCCCGTTTTGCTGCGTCAGTACTTAAGCCTCAATGGCAAGCTGGTATGCTTCAACGTCGACCCTGCATTCAATAACGCTCTAGATGGATTGATTATGGTGGATTTGCGCGATGTTCAAGAAAAGACGTTGGCAAGGTATATGGGACGCGAGCAAGCTCATGACTACCTCGTCTATCATACTAAATAGCAACGATGATTAAGAACAGTGATTAAATAGAGAGTTGGGAATCACAAGAAGAACCGTGTGGCGACTCTCTTTATTTACCCTTTCATCAACTAATTAGGCGTGCTCCGTGAAGTGCGCCGAAAAGACTCTCATAGATACAATCTATCGAAAGATCTAGATAGCATTTATCTCACCAATTCCGTCACAAACTTTCACAAAAAACAAAAACAGATCCAGGTCACACTTTAAATCCACCACAACTCAACACAAAACGTGACATTGATCATTACAAGTATTTAATTCGAATTTCAAAAAAAATCAAAAGTGATCAAAGTCACAAAGTATTTTGATTTTAAATTTGTCAGAAGATCGGATTGATCACTAAGATTTTTATTGACAGATTTAAAAGTGGCTTTTTGTTATTAAGTTACAAGTTAATAAGTTGAACTTGGTCACTTAAAAACCGTTTCTCAGCCTAAGAAATGCGGGCGTAGATCACGAAAAACCCGTTGTCAGTTCCAATTGGAAAATGTGTGGTAAATTGATTGGGTACTAAGCAATCAAACAAACGGTTTTGGCGAACCGTTTACTACAACAAGATTCATCAGAACATCGAACGGGGAATTGTTATGATATCACCAGATGCCAAGATCAAGATACAAAATTTTGGTCGTTTTCTGTCAAACATGGTAATGCCAAACATCGGCGCGTTTATCGCGTGGGGCTTTATCACTGCTCTATTTATCCCAACTGGATGGCTACCAAACGAAACGTTAGCCTCTATGGTTGGCCCAATGATTACCTACTTGCTGCCACTACTTATCGGTTACACCGGTGGTAAATTAGTTGGTGGCGATCGTGGTGCGGTAGTCGGTGCAATCACAACAATGGGTGTGATTGTCGGCACCGACATCCCAATGTTTATGGGGGCAATGATGGTCGGCCCAATGGGCGGCTGGGCTATCAAGAAATTCGATAACTACATCGATGGTAAAGTAAAAAGTGGCTTCGAGATGTTGGTTAACAACTTCTCTGCGGGCATCATCGGCATGCTATGTGCGATCCTTGCCTTCATCTTTATCGGTCCATTCGTAAAAATTCTTTCTGGTGGCTTGGCGGCTGGCGTTAACTTCCTAGTTTCTGCTCACCTACTACCACTGACTTCAATCTTCGTTGAACCTGCGAAGATCCTGTTCCTAAACAATGCGATCAACCACGGTATTTTCTCTCCACTGGGTATCCAACAAGCGTCTGAAACAGGTCAATCGATCTTCTTCCTAATCGAAGCAAACCCAGGTCCTGGTCTAGGTATCCTGCTAGCTTACATGGTGTTTGGTAAAGGTACGGCTCGTCAAACGGCAGGTGGTGCATCAATCATCCACTTCTTCGGCGGTATCCACGAGATTTACTTCCCATACATCCTAATGAACCCTCGCCTAATCCTTGCGGCTATCGCAGGTGGTATGACTGGCGTATTCGTTCTAACTATCTTTAACGCAGGTATCGTTTCTCCAGCATCACCAGGTTCAATCTTTGCAATCTTGTTGATGACTCAGAAAGGCTCAATCGTTGGTGTTCTAGCGTCTATCGCAGCAGCAACAGGCGTGTCATTCGCCGTAGCAGCACTGCTAATGAAGACGCAAACGTCAACAGAAGAAGACGGTGATGAAGCAGCACTAGAAAAAGCAACATCACAAATGAAAGACATGAAATCTGCATCTAAAAACGATGCGGTGGTAAACAACCAAAGCAAAGGTGACGTAGACCTAGCGACAGTACAAAGCATCATTGTCGCTTGTGATGCGGGCATGGGCTCGAGTGCAATGGGCGCGAGCATGCTACGCAAAAAGGTTCAAGACGCAGGTCTGAACATCCACGTAACCAACCTTGCCATTAACAGCTTACCAGAGAGTGCAGATATCGTGATTACTCATAAAGACTTAACGGATCGTGCACGTAAGCATGCTCCAAACGCACACCACATTTCATTGACTAACTTCCTAGACAGCGAGATGTACAACCAGCTAGTCACCAAACTACTAGCAGCGCAAAACCAATCCGCAGCCAATGACGACCAAATGGTAAAAGTTTCGCTCGTGGCAGCAAACGACGACAACTTCGAGCCACAGCAAACGTCGGTGTTCCAAATCCAGCGTGAAAACATTCACCTAGGTTTGAAAGCTGCCAACAAAGAAGAAGCGATTCGCTTCGCGGGTAACAAGTTGGTCGAACTTGGCTACGCAGAACCAGAATACGTAGACGCGATGTTTGAGCGTGAAGCATTGGTTCCAACTTACCTAGGCGAATCTATCGCAGTGCCTCACGGCACGGTAGAAGCGAAAGACCGCGTGAAGAAAACCGGCATTGTAATCTGCCAATACCCATCGGGTATCCAATTTACTGAAGACGACGATGATGTAGCGAAACTGGTTATCGGCATTGCCGCTAAGAACGATGAGCACATCCAGGTGATTACCACCATTACGAACGCGCTCGATGAGCCGGAGGCAATTGAGAAGCTAACCAGCACCAACGATGTGGAAGAGATTCTAAACATCCTTGGCGGTCAACAAGCGGCTTAATTACCCCTTTAATTTGCTCCTGAGGCAAATGAGGTCAGCTGTCACCCCCTATGCGGTTGGCCTCCCCCTAGTTTCGTAAGTCAACATTTTAGACATTGGTAGGTAAGAATTATGAAAAACGCAGTTCATTTTGGCGCAGGTAACATTGGTCGTGGCTTCATCGGAAAACTCTTAGCAGATGCAGAAGTCGAGGTCACATTTGCAGACGTTGACGCTCCACTCGTCGACCAACTGAGTCACAAGCAAGAATACAAAGTAAAAGTGGTCGGTACTGAGTGCCAAATCGACACAGTAACTCACGTCACCGCGGTAAACTCAGCCAGTGAAGATGTCATCGACCGCATTGTAAAAACCGACTTGGTAACAACAGCGGTTGGCCCTAACGTACTGGACATCATTGCAAAAACCATCGCTACCGGCATTGCTAAACGCTTTGCAGCAGGTAACGATAAGCCATTGAACATCATAGCGTGTGAAAACATGGTTCGCGGCACCACACACCTAAAAGGTGAAGTGTACAAACACTTGGATGAATCATTGCACGCGAAAGCAGACGAACTGGTTGGCTTTGTCGATTCAGCGGTAGACCGTATCGTCCCACCAGCAGAAGCAGCGAACGATGACCCACTAGAAGTGACGGTAGAGAGCTTTAGCGAATGGATTGTGGATGAGCAGCAATTCAAGGGCGAAATCCCTGACATCGCAGGCATGGAAAGAACCAATAACCTAATGGCGTTTGTAGAGCGTAAGCTCTTCACCCTCAATACAGGTCACTGCATTACCGCTTACCTAGGTTGCTTGAAAGGCCATCGTACCATTCGTGAAGCAATTGAAGACCCAAGCATTCACGCTGAAGTAAAACAGGCGATGCAAGAGAGTGGTGAAGTGCTGATCAAACGTTACGGCTTCGACCGTGACATGCACAACGCCTACATCGAGAAGATTTTAGGACGCTTTGCCAACCCTTATTTAGTTGATGAAGTTGATCGTGTTGGTCGCCAACCAATTCGTAAATTAGGTGCAAACGATAGATTAGTGAAGCCTTTACTCGGTACAATTGAGTATGGCACTGAAAATCAAACACTTTTGAAAGGCATTGCCGCTGCGTTGAAGTACACTAACGACACTGACCCACAAGCCGTAGAGCTACAAAACTCATTAAAAGAAGTGGGTGTGAAGAAGACGCTAGCGACATACACAGGTCTTGCAGAAGACAGTGCTGAAGTGGCTCAAATCGAGACACTTTACAACCAACTTTGATTTACCTAGGGGAGCTCGGCTCCCCTTCTATGTCCTTCTCTGCTTGAAGAGTTGGGATAGCTAATAATTAGAAATGTATTCAGTATATGGCAGATAACATCAACGAAACCGAGATCATTGAGCGATTAAACAGCGCACCATCGGTACGAGGCTTTTTCATTGCAGCAGTCGACGTTTTTAACGATTCGATCGACGGGTTGGTGCAAAGAATCTTTCGTAAAGATAACTTCGCTGTTCAATCAGTTGTCGGTCCGCTGCTACAAGACTCTGGACCGCTGGGCGATCTGTCTGTTCGTTTGAAGTTATTGTTTGGCTTGGGAGTGCTCCCCGATGACATTTACCACGACATCGAAGACATCATCAAACTCAAAAACCAACTCAATAGTGACGCTTCAGATTACGAATTCACTGACCCGAATATTCTAGAACCAATTAAGAAACTGCACTTGGTGAAGAAAATGGGCATGGTACAACTGGAAGTCAGCGAACCAGATGACGACATCGACCTTGAGTTTTATCAGCTACAACTGCAACGTCAACAACAAATCATTAAGTCAGGGCTCTCACTTGCCATTGTCGAGATTTGCAATGAGCTCGGCAAAGACAGCCCTTTTTAATCGAAAAACTGGCACGGAAGCCTCCTCAACTCGCCCCCCTTTTTGCACATTCTTCTATACAACGTGCGTGAAAGCCATCACAGTCCATATTCCGATGTCTCTGTAACATCAGACCAATCTATCGCTAGTATTGAAACGGTATCGCATGCTTTCAATCGAAGACACTAAAACTAAGTGGGAGTTTTTCCAGAAACACCACTGGGTATCTCCAGAATTTTCCCGCACTCCCGTCCTCGAGTCGTGGGAGCGTTGCATAAAGCAATGCAGCCCTTACACCTGGTCAAAACCACATATTGCTTCTGGATTTACCTTCTCATCTCTAATGAAGCGCAACGAATATCTCATCGAATGCGCCACGACCGTGCTTGAAGATACGTACGATATGCTTGGTGACGAAGACCTGGTATTGATGGTGACTGACGGCAACGGCTGCGTTCTATCTGTTGTGGGACATAACTCAATGCAACAAGAGATGCAGGCGCTCGGTATTAAACAAGGCTGTTTTCTCTCCGAAGGAAAGATAGGCACAAATGCAGTCAATCTCTGTATCAACACTCATATCCCGTGTGAAGTTTTTGCTGCCGAACATTTCAATCGCCACTTGCACTCTTATGCCTCTGTAGCGGCGCCTGTTTTTGACCAATTTGGCAAATTACGCGGTACAACATGCCTTTTCAGAAAAGCGGAAAGCTATAAGAAAGAAGACTTAGTCATCATCGCGTCGAGCGCGAAAGAAGTCAGCTTGCAAATCCACATTCAGTCGGAACAAGAAAACATGAACCGCCTCACTTGTGCGCATAACGCAACGTTAGAGTGCATGGATGACGGCCTTCTGGCCTGGGATGAAGAGAGCCGTATAACCATGGTAAATCACCAGTCCGAGCGCTTGTTAAACATTAAAGCCAGTCAGGTCTTGGATAAAGAAGTCTTTTCTGTTTTGCGCTTCCCACCGAATGTCCTTACTAGTATTGAGTCAGGTGCGAGCATAAACCGTAAACTCACAACGGTAGAGGTTCGTGGCGAGTTTGTTGAAGCGATCATCACCTTGCGTCCACTCAACGACGGCACACACTTATTGTTCTTGCACCCTATCGATAAAATTCGCGAACTTGCTCAACAACAAATAGGTGGCAGTGCGCGCTATACGTTCAGCACTTTGCCTGTCATTTCACGAAAAATGAAGCATGTCATTACCGTTGCAAAACGGGCCATAAAGTCCAAATCACCGATTCTAATTACGGGTGAAGAAGGTGTAGGAAAAGCCACTCTCGCCATGGCGATCCATAACGAAAGCACTTACAAAGAAGGGCCGTTCATTACGCTCAACTGCCGCTCCATCAATACAGAGCAACTGGTCAAAGAAACTCTGGGGTATGACGAAGGGCAAGGCATGCCTTCAAAGTTTGAGCTCGCCCATGGCGGTACGCTCTTTTTAGAAAAGGTGGAATATCTGTCGCCCGATTTACAAGCCGTGCTACTTAAGTTGTTAAAAACTGGGCTCGTCAGCCGCAGCGACAGTTTGCGATTGATCCCCGTAGATTTTCAACTTATTACCAGCACCGCTTCAGAGATCAGCGAGTATGTCACTCAGCGCTCATTTGGTCGGCAACTTTATTATGAAATCTCCTCGAACGAGCTGCATATTCCGCCACTACGAAAGCGTAAAGAAGACATTGAATTTCTCGTCCAGCAACTTATCAGCCATTATGAACGCCGCCACAATGTGACGATCTCGATAGAGCCAGTCGCACTGGAAGCGTTGATGAATTTTCGTTGGTCAGGCAACAACTCTGAATTAAGAAATCGAACTGAGCGAATTTTGCTTAACCGCAGTTCCAACTTAATCAAGCTGAACGATATTCCTGAAGACATTAAACTGAATTCTCGCCATACCGCAGAAAATACGCCAGTAATCACGTTAGAAGAAGCCGAGAGAAGAGCGATTGTTCAGGCTTGGAATCAGTGTGATGGCAAAATGCATGATATGGCGAAAGCATTGCAAATTGGCCGCACGACCTTATGGAGAAAAATTAATAAGTTTGGGCTGCAGGAGCAAATGAAGCTGTATTAAGTCGTGAATTGGCGTTCCTATAACAAAAGTAAAACCGGCGTAAGCACGCCGGTACAGGTGTACTAACGATAAGGTATCGATTAAACATCGACAGACAACTGACGAATCTGCGCTTTTAGTCCCGGTAGCATGCTCGAACTGGCGCTGAATTTTCGCAACCCCACGCGAAGCAATGTTTCTGTGGCATTTGGATCGCCAGCCATCTCACCACACATACTAACCGGTATGCCCGCGCAATCGCCTGCTGCACACGTGAGCTCAATGGCTTTTAGTACCGATGGTTCAAAGTAGTTCACCAATTCAGCAACAGCGGCGTTACCTCGATCGGCGGCCATAACATATTGAGTCAAATCATTGGTGCCGATAGAGAAAAAGTCGACTTCTTGGGCTAACGCATCAGCATTTAACACCGCGGCTGGTACCTCAATCATAATACCAACGGGCAAATGAGTCGCATCCAAGCCGAGTTGGTTTGCTTGATGCGCCAACAGCACTTTTACTTTTCTCACTTCTTCAACCTGAGCCACCATCGGTATCATCAATTGAATATTCGGTTGCTCGTGAAAGGCTCTCAGAATGGCTCGAAGTTGAGCGGTAAACAATGACTCATGTTGAAGGCACAACCGCACCCCTCTCAAACCTAAAAATGGATTATCTTCTGCTGGCATAGGATAAGCGGCTAAAGGCTTATCACCGCCAACATCTAGACTACGAATCGTAAGTGGCTTATCACCAAGTGCGGCAGCAATATCACGATACACTTGGTATTGCGCTTCCTCAGTTGGCAACTCATCACTGTTTTGAAATAGAAACTCAGTCCGGAATAGACCAACGCCCTCAGCTCCTGATGTTAGTGCATCATCAATATCTTTCGGTCCACCAATATTGGCGAATACTGGAATATGGACACCATCACAGGTGACTGCGGCTTGCTGAGCACTCGCTAGCGCACTTTGTCGGGTGCTTTGCCACTCAATTTGTTGCGCTTCTAATTCCTGCTGTACGGCATCTGAAGGAGAGAACCATAAATGCCCTCGAAAGCCATCAATAGTCACCACTTGACCAGCACGCACAGCATCAAGGCAGCCCTGAGCTTTAACGATGGCAGGAATCCCCATCGCACGAGCAAGAATCGCACTGTGAGAGGTTTTCCCTCCCTCACTCAAACAGATACCAAGCACTTTCGATTTATCAAGCCCGGCCACATCAGAAGGCATCAGGTCGCGGGCCAACAAAATACTCGGTTCCTGAATGTCGATGGCATTAGGCGTTACGCCTGTCATTTCGACCATAACTTGGCGTGCGATATCATGCACATCTGCTTCGCGTTCCCGCATGTACTGACTTTCTGCCTGGCGAAACTCTTCGGCCAACGTTTGCAGTGATTCTACCCAAGCTTGCTCGGCTATCATGCCCGTTTGAATTCGCGACTCGACCGATGCCCATAATTCTGGGTCACTGAGCATCATGCTATGAGCGGAAAATATTTCCCCTTTCGGCTGCTTCGCTTGCTCCTGCAAATGTTGAACAACCACGCCTATCGCACGCTTAACCCGTTCAATTTCATCTTGTTCACTTTGGAAATCACGTTCAGGCACTGCTGGCATTTCATGAGTAAAAAGGACAGCAGGAGCAGTAGCGATACCGTCATTGACTCGAATACCAACAACAGCACCTTCAATCTGATTTGAGGCCATGCCATCGAGCAGAGTATCCGAGCTTTCTTCAGGTTCGACAATGCCTTGCTCAACCGCCTCTTTTTCTCCGAAGTGCTCACTAGCTAAGGCTTCAAATGCCTTGATTGCTTCACTGGATTGAGAGCCGAGTGCGCACAGCGTGATCGTCTCTTGACTACGAACGCCAAGTTTCGCAATGCTGTTCAAGCTTTTCGCGTTCACACGGCGCTCGCCTTTTTTCAACCATAATTGACAGTCGAAAGGCGCGAGTGCACCAACAATGGCCGCAGCGGGACGAGCATGTAATCCATGCGGATTTTGCACTACCCAATCAAATGTCCGTTCTTGCTCAAAGTTCTCTGATACTGGCGCTATCTCAGCGGATGTTAGTGGCTGATCACCAAGATGCTCTTGTTTTACGCTTAACGCATTCTGTGCCTCTTCGACTACCGTCGATAAAGGTAGTCCGGCAGCAGCAGCCACCGACGCCGCCATGGTTCCTTCAACAATAGGTGCCGAGATAAGGGTGACATTTTCCCTCACATGATCATCAATCAGGTCCAGAGCCATTTCCGTGCTAAGCAACGCGCTGCCAAGATCCATCAACACAACAACCCCTTGTTGATCTTGTACCTGCTCAATCGCTTCCATCACGGCAATGGCATCGGTTCCGATCGGGTTCTCTGGATCATCAATCCCAGCAGCAATCGCAAGCTTGGCTTTGCCTTGCGTCATTTGGGTGGCAAGTTCTGCCACCCCTTCTGCAAGTCGACGACTATGAGATACAACTACAATTCCCACCATCTTAATTACCTGCTATTACCTGCTGGAGTGCTTTAATCATTAACAAAGAAGAGGTTGCACCGGGATCTTGGTGACCAATACTACGTTCCCCCAGATAGCTTGCTCGCCCTTTTTTCGCCAACATTTCAATCGTGGCAACCGCGCTCGTTTCTGCTAGCTCAACCATTTCATTCAGTAAGTGATCGGCGCTCATACCATTTTCTAACGACGCCTTCACGCTAACTAAAACGGGTAACCAAACATCACACATGGTTTTATCACCCAGCTCTGCTTTACCACGAGACACCACGCCATCCACACCGCTTTTTAGTGCATCCACCAACTCTTCAAACGTTAATTGCTCTCGGGCTCCGACAGCGGCGGCCGTGCGAATAAACAGCGTGCCATACAGAGGGCCACTTGCCCCACCGACACTAGAAAGCAAGGTCATGCCCGTATTCTTGAGAATGCTGCCGATATTTTGGTCCGCAAATTGCGGCAGTTTTTCCGCGACTTTTTTAAAGCCACGGTTCATATTGAGACCGTGGTCTGCGTCACCAATATCACGATCAAGGTCGGTCAGAAAATCTTGATTCTCTTGATACGTTTTTGCACATAACTCTAGCCAGTGAACGATATGTTGTTTTTCAATTTGCATGTTTGCTCCCCCCTGTTACCACTTGATCGCGGCCGTATCGACAGGAGCATCAAACAGCTCCAACATCTCTTTGTCTGCCTTCAGCAACGTAATCGAAACGCCTTCCATATCGAGTGACGTACAGAAGTTACCAACCATATTACGCACGATACGGAACCCTGCTTGCTCGCAGTTATGAGCCAGACGGCGGTACACTCCGTAAAGCTCTGAAGTTGGCGTACCACCCATACCATTCACCATCACGATGTAGTTGTGTTCAGCGGCGAAAGGCTCAATGCTGGACTCCACTTCATCCCATTCACCTTCGTCACGATTCCAAATACGCAATGTGCGCTGATAAGGCGTGTTTTCAGCAACTTCAGCAAACATTTCATCCACTAACGTATCGACATCGGTGTATTTCACTCGCTTGATACCTGGTTCACCATGGATACCAACACCAAACTCCACTTCATCATCTTCCAGAACAAAAGATGGTTTACCTGCTGCGGGTACAACACAAGCATTAAGCGCCACGCCAAATGAACGACAGTGATTATTAACGCGACGAGCCAGTGCTTCACATTGCTCCAACGAATAACCTTTGCTCGCGGCAGCCCCAACTAACTTTTCAACCAATACCGTTCCAGCTACGCCACGGCGACCAGCGGTATACAGGCTGTCTTTGACTGCAACATCGTCATCCACCAACACCGACCCAACTTTGATGCCATCGGTATGAAGCAGCTCCACAGCCGTTTCAAAGTTCAACACGTCTCCGGTGTAGTTTTTAATGATAAATAGCACGCCTTCACCAGTATTCACTTGGTTGCCACATTCGTACATTTGATCTGGCGTTGGTGAAGTAAATACCTCTCCAGGGCAGGCGCCTGTCAGCATGCCTTTACCAATAAAACCTGCGTGCAAAGGTTCATGACCACAGCCACCACCAGAAACCAGTGCCACTTGCCCCGGTGTTTCCTCGTGCCACATGTAACGAGGTTCGTAGTTCGCTTTTAGCTCTGGGCGAGATAAAGCCAGACCTTCCATTTGCTGCAATACAACATCATCAACTTGGTTAATTAACTTTTTCATCGTTCTATCTCATTCCATTTATATTTTTATGTAGGGTATGAATTCATCTTAAACAGAGAAAATGCGTGCTCAACAAAAATCAATCCGTTTCATATTGAAACAAAAACTTCGGCATTATTGTTTCAATATGAAACGAAAAACGACAAATTTTCCTGAATAGTGATCGTCGCCATAAAGCATGCTGATTCTTATTACTTCTGGCAGTCGGTTTGACACAGAGGTCATAAAAGCATGGAACAAAACCAGAGATATCCTTCACCACTTACCACACCAAACCTAATATAAACCTTATCCCTACAATGGATATTCATTGCAGTCCAAAACACACATAAAAAAGGTTAAAGGTTTGAATTATGGACAAAATTATTATCAGCCCAAGCAAATACGTCCAAGGTGAACAAGTACTTACATCTATCGCTCACTATGTGAAAACATTGGGTGAACGTCCGTTAGTAATTGCCGATGAGTTCGTGACTAACCTGGTTGGTGATGACGTCAAACAAAGTTTTGCTGACGAAAAGCTTCCACTCACTATGAACATTTTTGGTGGCGAATGTTCACGCGTTGAGATTGAACGCATCACGGACATTTGTGCCACTCAAAAACACGATGTCATTGTCGGTATTGGTGGTGGTAAAACGTTAGATACAGCAAAGGCTGTTGCGTTTTACACAAAAATTCCTGTCGTGGTGGTTCCTACGATTGCCTCGACTGATGCGCCAACCTCAGCGCTTGCGGTGATATACACACCTGAAGGTGAATTTGCAGAATATTTGATGATCCCTAAAAACCCAGACATGGTCATCATGGATACGTCAGTCATCGCCAAAGCCCCTGTTCGCTTACTTGTATCGGGGATGGGCGACGCGCTTTCCACCTACTTTGAAGCTCGTGCCAACATGACTTCTGGTAAGGCAACAATGGCTGGTGGGTTAGCGACGCGTTCAGCACAAGCGCTTGCGAAACTTTGCTATGAAACCTTGCTTGAAGATGGTGTAAAAGCAAAAGCTGCAGTAGAAAATGGTGTGAGCACCAAAGCGGTAGAAAACATTATTGAAGCCAATACATACCTGAGCGGTATCGGTTTTGAAAGCAGTGGTCTAGCGGGTGCTCACGCTATTCATAACGGCCTAACTAAGCTTGAAGAGTGTCATCATCTCTATCATGGTGAGAAAGTCGCGTTCGGCACACTAGTTCAGCTGGTACTAGAAAACGCAGCGATGGAAGAGATTAATACGGTTCTTGCATTCTGCCGCTCTGTAGGTCTACCAACCAACTTATTTGATATGGGCGTTAAAGAGCTTAACCACGCTAAGTTGCGCGAGGTCGCCGAAGCCTCAACGGCCGAGGGAGAAACCATCCACAATATGCCATTCCCAGTGACGGCAGAAAATGTCTACTCTGCAATTCTAACCGCTCACCAGTTGGGTCAATAACTCACAAACCTTAAAATGGGTTTAAATAAAAAAGCGGCACATACTCTCGCATGTGCCGCTCAGGATTTTTGCTGTTAAGCGTAATTACTCAACCGTTACCGCTTTCGCTAGGTTACGTGGTTGGTCTACGTCCGTACCTTTGATCAGTGCTACGTAGTAAGACAGCAATTGCATTGGGATGGTGTAGTAGATCGCCGCCGTGATTTCACTAACGTGAGGCATCGTGATGATCTTCATTGTTTCATCGCCTTCGAAGCCTGCGTCTGCATCTGCGAATACATACAGAAGACCGCCACGCGCACGTACTTCCTCAACGTTTGATTTTAGCTTTTCAAGTAGGTCGTTGCTTGGTGCAACCACAACAACAGGCATGTCAGCATCAATTAGAGCCAGAGGACCGTGTTTTAGTTCACCCGCCGCGTACGCTTCTGCGTGGATGTAAGAGATCTCTTTCAGTTTTAGAGACGCTTCCATCGCGATTGGGTAGAACTCGCCACGGCCTAGGAACAATGTGTGGTGCTTGTCTGCAAAATCCGTTGCTAGTGCTTCAATTTCTTTCTCGAAAGAAAGTGCCGCGTTGATTTGCTTAGGAAGTGCATGCAGCGCTTCAACAATCTCTTTTTCTTTCTCTTTGCTGATGCGGCCTTGCTCTTTACCTAGTGCTGTTACCAGCATAAGTAGTGCAGAAAGCTGAGTCGTGAACGCTTTGGTTGAAGCCACGCCGATTTCGACGCCAGCGCGAGTCATGAATGCAAAATCTGATTCACGAACCAGAGAAGAGCCTGCTACGTTACAAATGGTCATCGCCGCCATATAACCTTTCTCTTTCGCAAGACGAAGTGCTGCTAACGTATCTGCAGTTTCACCAGACTGAGACAACGTAATAAGAAGGCTGTTTGGACGAGTCACAAACTTGCGGTAACGGAACTCAGACGCGATTTCTACATCACAGCTAACGCCAGCAATGTCTTCAAACCAGTAACGCGCTGTCATACCTGCGTTGTAAGACGTACCACACGCGACGATTTGTACGTGTTCTACTTTGCTTAGAATGTCTGCCGCGTGCACACCGATCGCGTCTGTCACAACAGAGTCTGCCGTGATACGACCTTCCATTGTGTTGATCAACGCTTTAGGTTGCTCATAGATTTCTTTTTGCATGAAGTGACGGTATTGGCCTTTATCACCTGCATCATGCTCTGCGTTAGATTCAACAATTTCACGCTCAACTGGCTCACCCGTTGCATCAAACACAGTGACTTCACGGCGAGTAATTTCTGCTACGTCCCCTTCTTCTAGGTACATGAAACGGCGCGTAACGTTAAGTAATGCAAGTTGGTCAGACGCTAGGAAGTTTTCACCTACACCAAAACCGATCACGATCGGGCTGCCTGAACGCGCTACTACGATGCGTGAAGGATCTTTGCGATCCAACGCTACCGTGCCGTATGCGCCTTCAAGTTGTTTTGCTGTTTTTTGTACCGCTTCTAATAGCGTTTCTGAAGTACGAAGTTCCCACTCAACCATGTGTGCGATAACTTCTGTATCCGTTTGCGATTCAAACACGTAGCCACGAGATTGAAGCAGCTCACGCAGCTCTTCATGGTTTTCGATGATGCCGTTATGGACAACTGCGATATCACCAGACATGTGTGGGTGAGCATTGATTTCAGAAGGTTCACCGTGCGTCGCCCAACGAGTGTGCGCAATGCCAGTTCCGCCGATCACTTTTGCTTCTTCTACTGCATCAGCCAATTCTTGTACTTTACCCAAGCGACGAACGCGCGTTAGGTTTGATTCGCCATCAACAACCGCAACGCCAGCAGAGTCGTAACCGCGGTACTCTAAGCGGCGTAGACCTTCAACCAAAATTTCTGCAACATCTCGTTGTGCTACTGCACCTACGATTCCACACATGTGTTTATCTCCGTTTGTAGTTTTGTTCTTCCCTAGCCATGATTTCAAATAGAGGCAGCAAGCAAAGGCCTTTATCCAGAGGGAAGTGAAATATGAAACTGATTACATCATTAGGCGCAAATGACTTTCACGCCATGTTGTTCAATCTGTACTTTATGCTCTGCTTGGATATCTGCATCGGTCACCAACACATCAACTTGATGCCAAGCGAGCTCTAAGTTTGGGATCTTACGGCCGATTTTTTCGGACTCTATCATTACGATCACTTCACGTGACGCTTCTGCCATTACCTTACTTAAGCCAACCAACTCATTAAATGTCGTGGTTCCACGCTCGAGATCGATGCCATCCGCACCGATGAATAGTTGGTCAAAGTCGTAAGCTCGTAATACAGATTCGGCTACTTTGCCTTGAAAGGACTCTGAGTGCGTATCCCAAGTACCGCCAGTCATCAGCAGTGTCGGTTCGCTCTCTAATTCATTTAGGGCGTTAGCAACATGCAACGAGTTGGTCATGACCACTAAGCCACGTTTGTCATTCAACTGTTGAATCAGCGCGGCAGTCGTGCTGCCACTGTCGATCACGATGCGATTATGATCGCGAATCAATGATGCTGCTGCTTTTGCTAAGCTTAACTTTCGAGTCGAAACATTAGCGCCCAATTCTTCGTGAATGACTTCCTTTGGGATAGCAATCGCACCGCCATAGCGGCGTAGAAGTTGGCCGTTTTTCTCTAAAGAAGCTAAATCCTTTCTAATCGTGACCTCTGAGGTTTCGAATTTCTGAGCAAGTTCATCAACGCTGACTTCTCCTAGTTCAGAAACCAAGTTAGAAATGGCGTGTCTTCTTAATTGAGTATTTCGTTTCGACATTTAAGTTTTGACTTTAAGTTTCGATGTGAAACTTATTATAGTCAAACCGAAACTTTCAAGTCCATTTATTTCGATCCAAAAAATTAATATTTCTCGATAAAACCTTGTCCTAAGACAATTCTTAAACAGTGATATTGGATTCATTCAGTGGTAGAATTCGCCACCGAAAAGAAAAAAAATTACAGAATTGAAGGCTATTTTTTTGCAACTTTCTGCATATAAAGTGGGATTAGTCACAAAAAGGTAACCAAAATCGCCGATCTTTTAGTCATAAAATGACTAAACTTGGTGAAAGACTTTCAGAATCTGAAGTTCTAATAATGAGACGAAAAATCGGTGGATGACAGGTACTAAATGTCATCAAAAACGTCCTGACTTCAGAGTAAATAACCGACTTTCAAATTGTAACTATACTTACCGGAGAGTATCTTCCATGAAAAAGACCAAAATCGTATGTACGATTGGCCCTAAAACAGAATCTGTAGAGAAGCTAACTGAACTAGTTAACGCAGGCATGAACGTAATGCGCCTTAACTTCTCTCACGGTGACTACGAAGAACACGGCACTCGTATCGCGAACTTCCGTAAAGTAATGGAAGCTACTGGCAAACCACTAGCAATTCTTCTAGATACTAAAGGTCCAGAAATCCGCACTATCAAGCTAGAAGGCGGTAACGATGTTGATCTAGTAGCAGGTCAAGAATTCACTTTCACAACTGACACTTCAGTTGTAGGTAACAAAGATAAAGTTGCAGTAACTTACGCTGGTTTCGCAGCCGACCTAAACGTAGGTAACACTATCCTAGTAGACGACGGTCTAATCGAGATGGAAGTTATCTCTAAGACTGAAACTGAAGTTAAATGTAAAGTTCTTAACAACGGTGCACTAGGCGAAAACAAAGGTGTTAACCTTCCTGGCGTTTCTGTAAACCTACCTGCACTATCTGAAAAAGATAAGAACGACCTTAAGTTTGGTTGTGAGCAAGGCGTTGACTTCGTAGCAGCTTCTTTCATCCGTAAAGCGTCTGACGTTCAAGAAATCCGTGAAGTACTTGCTGCAAACGGCGGCGAGAACATCCACATCATCTCTAAGATCGAAAACCAAGAAGGTGTTGATAACTTCGACGAGATCCTAGATCTTTCTGACGGCATCATGGTTGCACGTGGTGACCTAGGTGTTGAAATCCCAGCTGAAGAAGTAATCTTCGCTCAGAAAATGATGATCGAGAAGTGTAACCGTGCACGTAAGATGGTTATCACAGCAACTCAAATGCTTGATTCTATGATCAACAACCCACGTCCTACTCGTGCGGAAGCAGGCGACGTTGCTAACGCGGTAATGGACGGTACTGACGCAGTAATGCTTTCTGGTGAAACGGCGAAAGGTAAATACCCTGTTGAAGCGGTAACTATCATGGCTCAAATCGCGAACCGTACTGACTCAGCGCTAAAAGCTGAACTAGGTTCTCGTCTAGACAGCCCACGTCTTCGCATCACTGAAGCAGTATGTAAAGGCGCTGTAGACACAGCTGAGAAACTAGCTGCTCCACTTATCGTTGTTGCAACTGAAGGCGGTAAGTCTGCACGTTCAGTACGTAAGTACTTCCCAACTGCAAACATCCTAGCGCTAACAACTAACAAGAAAACTGCTGCACAGCTAGTTCTAACTAAAGGTGTTACTCCTGTAGTTGTTGATTCAATCGAAAGCACTGACGCATTCTACGTAGCGGGTAAAGAACTTGCTCTAGAATCAGGTCTAGGTAACAAAGGCGATATCGTTGTTATGGTTTCTGGCGCTCTAGTTGCTTCAGGTACTACGAACACAGCTTCTGTACACGTACTATAAGACTGAACTTTTAACACTTCAGTTTCTTGAGAAGGAGGGCTTATGCCCTCCTTTTTTATATGGCTTTCTTGCTCTCATAATAGGCTAATTGTATTATTCACCTCTATCAGAATTTCGTACTGTTTAATTTTATCGTCACGATTAAAGTTTCTTCTATGAGGTGTATGTGTCTAGTCCCACTCTTACCGACAAAGTATTAAGAATGATCCGTCAGGATATTCTCGATGGCGAGCTTAAACCAGGTCAAAAACTCGTGGTTGCCGAACTCAAAGAGAAGTACAACGTAGGAGCGTCACCCATTCGAGAAGCATTGGTGCAATTATCTTGGAGCAAATACGTCAAACTCGAGCCGCAAAAAGGCTGCTGGGTTGCACCTGTATGTAAAGATGAGTTTGACCCGTCCTGATATGGGTTGACACTTTTTAACTAAAACGCTCGATGTACTTCATCGGGCGTTTTGTATTTTAAAG
>NZ_JAWOUJ010000008.1:0-178696 GCF_033339315.1 Vibrio sp. 661
ACTCAGAAGTGAAACGAAATAGCGCCGATGGTAGTGTGGGGCTTCCCCATGTGAGAGTAGGACATCGCCAGGCTTTAGTTTTATTTTCACTTTTTCGAAAAGTGAAGACAAAAGCGGACGCTTGCTTATTAAAGCGAGTGATACCACTGCGGAGTGGTAGTTCAGTTGGTTAGAATACCGGCCTGTCACGCCGGGGGTCGCGGGTTCGAGTCCCGTCCACTCCGCCACTTATTTGAGCGTCGTCTCAATAAACACGAATTACAGGGGTGTAGCTCCAATTGGCAGAGCAGCGGATTCCAAATCCGCGTGTTGGGAGTTCGAATCTCTCCACCCCTGCCATACTCTAAAGCCTCAGCAGTAATGCTGGGGCTTTTTTGCATCTGAAGAAAAGAGAATCTGACTAGTTGGAGAGTTGTCGATTCCTCTGATACCAAAGTATCGGGGGATTGAAAGTTCATATCTCCGGGATATTGGTCCACTTCACCTATCCCCCATGTTCATAAGCTCTGGCTTAGGTCAGGGGCTCTTTTATTCCTAACGTATAGTTTCGACGTCAGGTGTATGTTTATCCAACGAATATGGCATACCTTTGCTTCAGATAGTTTTATTTTCTAGTAATGTAATTATTAAATGTTGATGTATCGCTTTGCTCTTTCTGTTTTACCTTCGAATTTTCATAACGCTTTTTCTTCGTTATCGAGCACATCTGATTCACAATCTATTGAAAGGTCAGTGGTTACATTGGCTTGGATGATTACTGACTTGGTTCCTGTTATCATCATGCATTGATGCTAATAATTAGGAAGTAAGTTTATGCCACATTTTCGATTCCGTGCTGTAGAGCCACAAGCTGTTCAGGCATTATCAAAACCCCTTACGGATGAACTTCAGCCTCTAATGGACTGTCCGCGTGAGGATTTTACTTTTGAGTATATCTACACTACGTTTTTCAATGAGGGTGAAGTGAGTGCTGCATATCCTTTTGTCGAAGTGCTTTGGTTCGACCGTGGCCAGGAAGTGCAAGATGAAGTTGCCAAGCTTATTACGCAACAAGTGCGCGGTATCGCTGGTGCCGATATTGATGTTGCAGTTATCTTTTCCGCCTTATCTCCTAAAGCTTATTACGATAATGGCGAACACTACTAAAGGTTAAAGGCTATGAGGCTGAGTTTCATTGTAACTTTGGGTTTATGTTTCTCAGCTTCAGTATGTTCTACTCCTTGGGAGTCTGCGGTTAATCCTACCCGAAACTCTTCCTCCTCTATTGGTAGTTATGCTAACGGTTGTTTAGATGGTGCATTACCCTTGCCTCTCGATGGCGTTGGTTATCAAGTCTTACGTAGTAAAACGAAGCGCTACTATGGGCACCCTAAAACGATAGAGTTTATTGAAAATCTGGCGCTTAAAGCTCATCAAAATCTCAACACCACTCTGTTGATTGGTGATTTGTCTTTACCTAGAGGTGGAAGGTTCTCCTCTGGTCATTCTAGTCATCAAACCGGGTTAGATATCGATATCTGGTTAAGGCTTGCTGATCAACCGCTTTCTTATAACGAATTACAACTTCCTAAGCCCATGAGTGTGGTGGATTTAAAAGGTTATTCCATACTTAATCATCGCTGGGAAGAACGGCACTTTAAGCTAATTCGGTACGCTTCAAAAAGTAAGGATGTTGCACGAATTTTTGTACATCCTGTTATTAAGGAGCAACTTTGCTTGCAAGAAAACGGCAAAGATCGTTCTTGGTTACGTAAAGTACGTCCATGGTGGGGGCATCATTACCACTTTCACGTCAGGTTGTCTTGTCCTGATTCGAGCGACTATTGTGTTGATCAAGCACCACCTCCAGTAGGCGATGGCTGCGGTGCTGAGCTTGCAAGTTGGGCCCCGAAAGCGAAACCTATTGATATCTCTCCACGGGTAAAAACAACCTCTAAGCCCAAACGAAAAAAAGTCGTTCCACCTCAATGCTTGCCGCTTATCAATCCTAATTAGTGTTACTCTTCAGGTTTATCTGTACTTGGTGATCTCTTTTATGAAACTGGAGAAACATCATACTTTTGTCTACATTGAATAGTACCAATACAAAAACTAACCCAATTAGTTTTGGGGACATATTATAGAAATCTAAATTAAACAAAGAGTTGTAGTATGGGTAAGTTGTAACTTCTCTGTTTAGAAAAAGATCTTTCGTCACGATACTCTGGTTTCTTAGCAATATGTCTGTCAGTTGGCTAAAAAGCGATAACAACGCAGACAAGTGTGTAAGGCAGGGATATACCCTTTTCCTGTTAGAAGAGTAAATCAAGGACAAAACCATGACTATGATTTGTGCAAAAGAATTTGCAGAGTGGTTAAGACACAGATTTAGCAGTGATACTAAAGGAGTCTCTTTGACTCGAGAGGATGTGAATCACCTGACTGGGCGTCAACGCCTTGATCCGGGTTTTGTTAATGATGTGCATTATGAGCTGATGCAATATGGGATGGCTTTCGTTACTGATACGAGCCGAGAAAACTTTTATTTAATACCTGTTTCTCAAGCGGAGAATTGGCGTGAGAGACTAGAGTATCATTTTGAAAAAGAGCTATTCTGCAATATTATCCCTATTGAAAAATCAGGTTGAGAAAAGGTTCAACTTTGATGTCAAAGTTGAACCTAATTGCTCTTATGCTAACCCTTGAATAATCACGAATTTTTCAAGCAACTGCTCTTCAGTTTCGACATGGTTCGGATCAGTGATTATGCATTTTGTAATTGGACACACTGACTGACAGGTCGGCTTTTCGTAATGCCCCTTACACTCTGTACATAGCGCTGGATCAATTTCGAAAATGCTCTCTCCCATACTGATTGCCCCATTGGGGCATTCGGGATCACACATGTCGCAGTTAATGCATTTATCAGTAATGAGCAAGGCCATGGTTACTTACCAGTCGGGTTACGGGTGTCCTGCCCTGAGTTTAGATTACGCATTAATAGGCCATATTCTAAATCTAGCTCTGCTGGTACTGGAATGAATACAAAGTGACCGTTTCCTTTCGCGTCTTCAATAGACTCTGATTTGCGGTTTTCCATTGCCTCTAGCGTGAAAACAATATTGCCTTTTGGCGTCATTAGTTCAAGGCTATCACCGACAAGAAACTTATTTTTTACTTCTACTTCAGCCATGTCACCACGACGTTTGCCAGTGAATTCACCAACAAACTGTTGAGCATCAGAGACTGAGTAACCGTAATCGTAGTTTTGGTAAGTATCGTGTGTATGACGGCGTAGGAAGCCTTCAGTGTAGCCACGGTGAGCTAGGCTTTCTAGTGTACCCATTAGGCTTTCATCGAATGGTCGACCTGCTACAGCATCATCAATTGCTTTACGATAAACTTGAGCGGTACGTGCGCAGTAGTAGAACGATTTAGTACGACCTTCAATTTTCAATGAGTGAACACCCATCTTAGTTAAGCGTTCAACGTGCTGAACCGCTCGTAGGTCTTTAGAGTTCATGATGTAAGTACCATGCTCATCTTCGTAAGCCGCCATTTTATCTTCTGGACGGTGCGCTTCAGAAAGCAGAACGACTTCATCTGTTGGTTTACCGCGACCAATTGTGGTTTCAGGGCGCTCGTCTTGTACTTCGACAGGCTGTGCTTCAGTCGGGTCGAATTTCTCTACGATGTCACCAGCGTCGTTTTCTTTACCCTCTTCAACTTTGTATTCCCAGCGGCATGCGTTAGTGCAAGTGCCTTGGTTAGGGTCACGTTTGTTGATATAGCCAGAAAGTAGGCAACGACCAGAGTAAGCCATGCATAATGCACCGTGAACGAATACTTCAAGCTCAGTTTCAGGGCAATGCTCACGAATTTCTTCGATTTCTTCTAGAGATAGCTCGCGAGAAACGATCACACGTTCCACGCCATTCGCTGCCCAGAACTTAACGGTCGCCCAGTTTACAGCGTTCGCTTGTACAGAAAGGTGAATTGGCATTTCTGGGAAAGCTTCACGAACCATCATAATTAGGCCTGGATCTGACATGATCAATGCGTCAGGACCCATCTCTACGATTGGCTTCAGATCACGGATGAACGTTTTTAGCTTCGAGTTGTGTGGTTGAATGTTACATACCACATAAAGCTTTTTGCCTAGGGCGTGGGCTTCATCGATACCTATTTTTAGGTTCTCGTGGTTAAACTCGTTGTTACGTACGCGAAGGCTGTAGCGAGGTTGGCCAGCGTAAACTGCATCTGCCCCGTAGGCGAATGCGTAACGCATGTTTTTGAGGCTGCCCGCTGGAGATAGTAGCTCAGGCACGAATGCTTTCTCAGTTGTCATTACTCAATTCTCTTTTATCTGATCACAAGTCAGGCCAATTCCACCTAATGGAAATGGGGCGCAAATTTTACGTCAAAATGTGAACTGTGACTAGGGTAATTGTGCTTCAGATAGAAAAACGCCCTCAAAAAAAGTGAGGGCGTTATGGTTAACCTTTATACAATATTATGCGTTAGGATTCGGTAAGCCGCCTAGCGCGTCGTATAGGTTGGGAAGGAAAGCACTGAACTCTCCACACATTAGAGAGAAGTCTGCATCAAATCGAGCTGCTTGATCTTCACGTGGAATATCATCGTTTTGATCTTTCAATTCATCAGAGAATTTTAGACGTTTGATGCCCGCATCTTCCGTCATAATGAACTCAATACGATCTTGCCAATTAAGCGCAAGTTTCGTCACGACTTTATCCGCAGCGATGTGGTTGCGGATTTCATCAGTGGTTAGCTCTTGCTTCTTACAGCGAATCACACCACCTTCTTCAAGTACGGATTTTAGCTCAGCTTCGTCCATCATGCTGATACCTTGAGGTGTGTCACCGCTTTTCACCCACTCGGTTAGCGTAGTTTCAATCGCCACTTCTGGAATAGCAGGAACAACAGGTAGACTACCCATGGTTTTACGAAGCAATGCTAATACATCTTCTGCTTTTTTATAGCTGCTTGCATCAACAAGGATAAAACCTTCTTTTGGCATGATGAGCACGTGAGTGTGGCTGCTGCGGCTGAATGCGCGCGGCAGTAAATCCATTACGATGTCATCTTTCAGGTTGTCTTTCTCTTTCTTCTTCAGAGGACGACCTTCTTGCGCTTCCATTGCTTCTACTTTTGCATTCAATGATTCTTTGATCACAGAGGCAGGTAGCATTTTCTCTTCTTTCTTGGCGCAAATCAGAATGCGGTTTTCTGACACGTGAGTCATCATATCGCCATGTCTACCCATTGCACTGACCCAGCCAAATTTCTGTTTGTCTTGACTGCCACACGGGGTGAATCGGAATTCAGACAGCTGAGTTTCTAGTTGTTCGGCGTTAAAAGTAACCTCGCGGTTAACGCGGTATACCAGACAGTTTTTAAACCACATAAATCTTCTCTAGGCTTGATGACAAGGGACTAATCATAGGGAATTTTTGTGCTGATGTCTTAATAGAAATGAAAAATATCCGAATGAACCTCAAAAGAAAGTTATATGAAAATTTGTTTTCAAAGGTCACAAAAGTGTCATAATTGGTAGTGATAATGCTTATGCATAGAGAGGCGCTTTGTCTCTTAAATTCATTAGCTCAACGAACATAAGGTTACTCAATTATGTCTAGAAGGATTCTGGTTGTTGAAGACGAAGCTCCTATTCGCGAAATGCTGTGCTTCGTACTTGAGCAGAAAGGTTACCAAGCGGTAGAAGCGGAAGATTATGATACTGCAGTAACCAAACTGGCTGAACCCTTCCCTGATTTAGTTTTACTGGATTGGATGTTACCAGGCGGTAGTGGCATTAACTTCATCAAACATATGAAGCGAGAGGAATTAACGCGCAACATTCCAGTTGTGATGCTTACCGCTCGTGGTGAAGAAGAAGATAAAGTGCGCGGTTTAGAAGTCGGTGCGGATGACTACATTACCAAGCCATTCTCTCCTAAAGAGTTGGTTGCACGCTTAAAAGCGGTGATTCGTCGCGTTACCCCGACTGCACTAGAAGATGTAATTGATGTACAGGGATTGAAGCTTGACCCTGTATCGCACCGTGTTACGGCTAATGATGCGCCATTAGACATGGGTCCAACAGAATTTAAGATGCTTCATTTTTTCATGACGCATCAAGAACGCGTATACAGCCGTGAGCAGCTATTAAACAATGTTTGGGGCACTAACGTGTATGTCGAAGACCGTACGGTCGATGTTCACATTCGCCGCCTGCGTAAAGCATTGGAAGCTGCAGGGCATGATAAGCTGATCCAAACTGTTCGTGGTGCTGGATACCGCTTCTCGACGAAAGCATAAATTAACACGCAGCTTATCGGTACCATTTCTGGAGTTATGAGTGGTTGAAAGATTAACGTGGAAAAAGCTGGCCTGGGAGCTGGCTTTTTTTTACACCCCATGGGTGATAGTAGGTTGGATATTCGGTTATATGCCGTGGTTGCTTTTGGCTGCTACGGCATTGCAGCTTGTGTGGCATTTGCATAACCAAGTACGTTTATCTTCTTGGTTATGGGATGAAAAACGCCTCACGCCACCGTCAGGTAGCGGTAACTGGGAATCTTTGTTCAATGGGTTGTATCGCTTACAACAGCGCCAACGCCGCAAACGAAAAGAACTTACTAATCTTATTCGTCGATTCCGAAATGGTGCAGAATCGCTACCCGATGCGGTAGTGGTATTCCGTGCTGAAGGAAATATTGTTTGGTGCAACAAGCTGGCTCAGCACTTACTGGGCTTCCATTGGCCAGAAGATTCAGGTCAACCTATCTCCAATCTCATTCGTACACCTGATTTTATCAAGTACCTCAACAAGAAAGACTTCTCAGAGCCATTAGAAATGCGTTCACCACTCAACGTCGAACGGATGCTGGAATTGCGTATCGTACCGTATACCGAGGGTGAGCACTTGATGGTAGTGCGTGATGTGAGCCAATTAAAACAACTTGAGGGAATGCGTCGCAACTTTTTTGCCAACGTATCTCATGAACTGCGTACACCAATGACGGTGCTACAAGGTTATTTGGAGATGACTGAAGACCCTGATATGGTCGTGGGTCCAATGTGGAGCAAAGCTCATGGTGTCATGACGGAGCAGCTTAACCGCATGAACAGTTTGGTGAACCAACTACTGACATTATCTAAAATTGAAGCGGCACCTATGCATGAGCTTGAGGAAGTCGTGAATGTGCCCGCGATGCTTGAAGTGTTAGAAAAAGAGGCGGTTAGCCTTAGTGGGGACAACCAACATAAATTGAAATTTGATGTTGATGCAAGCCTACGCGTGTTGGGCGATGATGACCAGTTACGTAGTGCTATCTCTAACCTCGTTTATAACGCCGTCAAATACACACCACCTGGTGCGAACATTAATGTTCGTTGGTTCCAGACCTCTCAAGGCGCATGCTTAGAGGTGGAAGATAGCGGTGATGGTATTGAACCTCAGCACCTACACCGACTTACCGAGCGTTTTTATCGAGTAGATAAAGCAAGATCACGTGATACTGGAGGAAGTGGTTTAGGGCTAGCCATTGTAAAACACGCGCTGAGTCACCATGACTCTCATTTAGAAATTCACAGTGAAGTAGGCGTGGGCAGCAAGTTTTCTTTCGTATTGCCTGAGCGTTTGGTGGTGAAATAATGGTGTTACGATTGGCAAAAACATTCAGTTTATTCGCGCTTGTTTGTTCCTGTATGGCTGGCGCTCAAGATAAACCATTGCCGAGTTATCATAAAACGACGGGGATTGTCGGGAACTTGCTCTCTGTTGGCTCCGATACACTCGCGGGTATGACAACGCTTTGGGTTGAAGAGTTTAAATCCATTTACCCGAATATTAATGCGCAAGTCCAAGCATCTGGCTCTTCTACTGCCCCTCCAGCATTGACCGAACAAACAGCTCAGTTTGGTCCCATGAGTCGCCCTATGCGTTTAAGAGAGGTTGAAGCGTTTGAGCGTGAACATGGCTACAAGCCAACGGCGCTTAGGGTAGCCATCGATGCAATCGGTATTTTTGTTCATCAAGATAATCCAATTCAAGGTCTTAACTTTAGTCAATTAGATGCTTTGTTTTCTGCCACGCTACGCTGTGGCGAAAGTCAATTTGTAACAAACTGGCAGCAACTCGGTCTTGAATCACAGTGGGCAAAGCGAAACGTACAGTTGTTTGGTCGTAACTCCGTGTCTGGAACTTATGGTTACTTCAAAAGTAATGCCTTGTGTGGCGGCGATTTCAAGACTCGAGTTAACGAGCAGCCAGGCTCCGCGTCAGTTGTGCAAGCTGTAGCGTCAACCATCAGTGGAATTGGTTATTCCGGTGTCGGTTATCGAGTGGCAGGCGTGCGCTTAGTCCCTGTGGCTAAAATGGGAAATGACTACGTGACTCCAACGCGAGAACATATTGTTAGTGGTAAGTACCCACTATCACGTTACTTATATGTTTACGTGAATAAGCACCCTGATTACCCATTAACACCAATTGAAGCTGAATTTATTCGCTTTATCTTTTCTGCTCAGGGACAAGCGTTGGTTGAGAAAGATGGTTATGTGCCCATTACGGCAGACTTTGCAGAAGAAGAGTTAAAAAAAGTCGGCCTGTAAGCCGACTTTTTATTTAGGTATGGGCAGTACGAGATCAGAAAGTGAGTGTCCACTTCGCGCTGTCCCAACGTTCTTGTTCTTCCTGTAAATCCGCGTGAAGTAATTTATTGTTTTCTAGCCATGCTTCATCTGTGCATGTGAGAATCCATTCGTCATTTTTGATAGATAAGGTGATATCAGGCAATGGATCTTCATTACGCTGCCCATTTAATACGATAGAAAGTCGTAATATTTTGATGAGGCTTATAACGTCACTCTGTTTATAGAGGTTGAAATCTGGTAGTTCTTGCAATTTGAGCGCTTTACGCTGGAAGCGAGCCAATGTTGCAAGCACTAATTGCTGCTCACGGTTGAAGCCTTGTAGGGTGGAGTGCAACAGAATATAAAAAGAGTGGCGATGGAAACTACGCAAGTTGATACTTAATCCGACTTCATGAAGCAACGCTGCCCACTCTAGTAAGTCAAATAATTCACTCTTTTTCTTAATGCCTAGTTCAGAGCGTACCTGACATAACATCTCACGTGCATGCCCCTTAACACGAGCGGCATGCTCTAAGTCGACTCGGTGCTTGTTGGCTAAATTTTCTGTGGTGCGCATGCGAATATCGGAGCGTGCAAAACGCTCTTCCATTTCGTACAACAGGCCTTCGCGTAGAGCACCATCGGAGAAAAACATTTGCTCAATGCGAAGCGCTTTGAAAATCGCGGACAAAATCGCTACGCCTGCTGCGAATACGGGTTTACGTTCTTCTGTTAGACCCGCCAGCTCAATATCTTCAATGGAATCAAATTTACACAGAGTTTCGATAAGTGTATCCAGTCGACTCGCTGTGATCAGGCCATCTTCAAAACCTAATCCTACTAGCACTTCTTGAATCGCTTTGATGGTTCCTGATGAGCCGAGAGCAATATCCCAGCCCTTTTTACGATATGTTGAAGCGATGGACTCGAGTTTTTGTTCGGCCGCTAACATCGCCTTGCTGAAGTTTTTTCCTGACAGTTTGCCGTTTTTAAAGTATTGCTCTGTAAAACTGACGCATCCCATCTGTTTACTGTTGAGAAGCTCAGGCTCAAATTCTTGTCCAATAATCATCTCGGTACTGCCGCCTCCGATATCGATGACTAGTTTGGAGTTGGATTCTACTTGAGTGTGCGCGACGCCTAAGTAAATCAGGCGGGCTTCTTCTTCTCCGGGGATAATTTCTATTGGGAAAGGCATCACTTCTTTCGCACGCTCGATGAAAAGGTGGGCATTTTTAGCGCGTCTTAGTGTGTGTGTGGCGGCGATACGTACATTTGACTCATCAAGCCCTTGCAACCTTTCAGCGAACATGGCTAAGCATTCTAGCGCACGCTCCATTGCGGCGTGACTTAAGTTCAATTCACTGTCGAGTCCTGATGCTAAGCGAACACGTTGTTTATGACGACTAACCAGTTGTAGGTCACTGCCGACAACTTTGGCCACCACCATATGGAAACTGTTTGAGCCGAGGTCTATCGCGGCAATGTAGCGAGTATCTTGTTCAAGTATTTGAGGCATCTGAATTTTGTTTTCTAGTTTGCTTTTCTATATTTTTAAGATAGTCATAGATAGCGATTTGAGAGCGAACTTTTTTGCGATTACCTCGTGGTACGTAAGCGTTACTCATTTCTTTATCTATTAAACGAGCCTTTACTGTATCGGTAAAATGGATATTCGTTATATCAATAATTCTCTGTTTCAAACGTGGATCACGGACTGGTACTGCTACCTCGATACGGTGATCAATATTTCTTGTCATCCAGTCTGCGGAGGAGATATAAACTTGCGGATCGCCATCATTGTGGGTGATCACCACGCGAGGGTGCTCAAGAAAGCGGTCAACAATACTGATGATGCGAATATTGTCGCTGATCCCCTCAATGCCCGGTACTAATGAGCACATGCCTCGAATGATCATGTTTATTTTTACACCGGAAGTACTTGCTCCATAAAGCTTATTGACGATGCCTTTATCGACTAGGTTATTGACCTTGATCGTAAGAGCGGCTTTTTTCCCTAGCTTGGCATTCGCAATTTCATTATCGATTAAGCGGTAGATTTGGGTTCGAGAATTACGAGGAGATACCATAAGGTGATTGAACTTCACTGGTCGGTATGGATTCTCAATGTAACCGAAGACATTACGGACTTCATTAGTGATTTCTTGATCTGCCGTAAGCAGGGAGAAGTCGGTATAAATTCGTGCCGTCTTCTCATGGAAGTTGCCTGTGCCGATGTGTGCGTAGCGAATAATTTCTTCACCTTCGCGGCGGCTAATCATCAGTAGCTTTGAGTGAATCTTAAGACCAGGCGCACCAAAGATGACGTGCACACCCGCTTCGGTTAATACTTTTGACCATTCGATATTGGCTTCTTCATCAAAGCGAGCTTGCAGTTCGACGACCACAGTGACATTTTTGCCGTTGTGCACCGCATCAATTAAAGAGTTCATCAAGCGAGAATCTTTCGCGACGCGATAAATGTTAATCTTGATACTAAGTACTTTGGGATCGAAGGAGGCTTGGCGCACTAACTCACTAATGTGGTCAAAAGTGTGGTAGGGATAATAGAGCAGAATATCTTTCGCTTTAATCGCGTCAAAGCTGTTGGCATAACCTTCGAAATCGGCACATTTCATTGGCGGGAGAGGTTTATTTTCAAGATACTCTCGTCCAACATTTGGAAAGCCGATGAAGTCTTTAAAGTTGTGATAGCGTCCGCCGGGGATAAGGTTATCGTAGTTAGAGATATTAAGTTTGTTACACAGAAACTCTAACATTTGAGGCGGCATATCGCGTTCGTAGACGAAGCGAACGGGCTTTGCTGTCAGTCGCTGATTGACACCCTCTGACATTTGTTCAAGCAAGCTGTACTCGATTTCATTGCGTAAATCGTATTCAGCGTCACGCGTCATTTTCATCGCATAGCCGCTAAGCTCATCATAATCAAAAAAGCCTTTGAACAGCTCGTCCAAACAGTGGCGGATAATATTATCAAGTAAGATGATGGTTTTTCGACGCTTTCCTTTCTGTTCTGGTACCATCACAAAGCGGGGAAGGTGATCGGTCGGAATTTCGATCAGAGCATACTGGTAATGTTCTTCTTTACGCAGTTCCACGGCGATGTAAGCGTACTCGTCTTTGAGAAATTGCAGAACATCGATCTCGTCTTTCATTAGGAGGGGAGTGATATGCGGCATTACCTCTCTACGGAAGTATTTCGCGATCCACTTTTGTTGCGATTCATCCAGTTGTTGTTCGTTGACCAAGAAAATGCGACGTCGCGCCATTTCTCGAATCAATTCGCTGTAAAGCTCATCAAATTGTTCGTTAAGCTTTAGTGCTTTCGACTGCATTTTGGTTAACAGTCGTTTAGGGCTATCACTGCCACCGCGCTCTTGGCTGATTAGGATTCTGCGCTTCACGTCCGCAAAGCGTACTTTGTAAAATTCATCTAAATTGTTGGAAAAGATCCCAAGAAAGCGAATACGTTCGATCAAAGGGACGGTTTTATCGGCAGCTTCTTGTAATACTCGTTCGTTGAAAGACAACCAACTCAGTTCTTTTTCTATATATAGTTTTTCTGCGCTCATAACCTTACCTAGCCAAAAGTGAAGTAATACGTACTCATCTTGGAAAAATGGATGAGTGAGAACATTATGAGATTTTCATTACAGATTTATTTCATACCACGCATTGCATAAGAGTTGTATTCTTTTCAGGTGTTTAATGTGATCTGTAATATAATTGTCATCTTAACGACATATTCTAGTACTAAGTCAAAAAAGGTAGAGATTTAAATGGCACAAGCCGAGTTTTCATTGCAGGAAAAAGATAAGAAACGACTGATAAAAGATCGTTTAGTTCGACTTGCAGTGACATCCGGTGGTGTCGGCGTACTCGCGGCGCTTATTTTGATCTTTGTCTACCTCGCTATGGTGATCATTCCGCTTTTTTCTGATGCGGAGATCAAAACCAACCAAGCCATTCGAGCCACTCATATTGAAACACCACTTGCGATTTCAGTGGATGATTACGCTCAGCTCGCGTTCGTTCTAACCCAAAGTGGTGAGATTCAATATTTGTCGATGGACGATCCTACGAAACCTGCGGTGTATACACAGCAAATCGTCCAGAAACCCGTCGCTTTCTCTCAATCTGCTCCTGGGCTAGGTTGGTATGGATTTGTTGATGGGCAGGGTAAAGCGAACCTTTTCAAGCCAGAATTTAATGCCACATTGAGAGAAAATACACGTCCTCCGGAAGTGATTGAGCTAGACACCAGCATGGATCTGACACTAAGTACGCCTCAAGATCCTGTGACTCAGTTTGTATTTGCAGCTTCGACGCCCTTACCAACGGTTGTTTGGCAGACGCAAAGTGGTGAAGTGAAAGCTCGCTGGCAAGTGGCTTCGTCTTTGGGTACGCCTCCTACAACGATCGATTTTACGTTCTCTTCAGGCTTTAATACGCCTCAGCAAATGTTGTTGACACCTGACGGTGAAACGCTTTATTTGCGCGATGGCTCTGAGTTGATCGTGTTAAAGAAAACCGCACGTAAATTTGCTGTGCGAGAGGTGGTCGATCTCACTCAAGGTGATAAGAAGCATTCCGTTCGTACGATAGACTTATTGGCTGGTGCTTACTCGCTTTTGGTGACGCACAACGATGGTCGGGTGTCGCAATGGTTTGATACGCTGCAAGAAGAAAAACGCACGTTAACGCATATTCGTGATTTTAAATTGGCATCAGAGCTTAAGTATTTGTTGCCGGATTCTCATCGAAAAGGATTTTATAGCTTTTACACCAACGGCACGTTGCAAAGCCATTATACAACCAGTGAAAAACTGGTGTTGTTTAAGCGTGCGTACAATCAAGCGCCCGCAATCGCAGCAATGTCTAACAATGAACGCTACTTAATCACTTGGCAAAATAATGCGTTAAATGTTGCGGAAGTGGACAATGCCTATCCGGAAATTTCATTGTCTTCATTATGGCAAGAAGTGTGGTACGAAGGGTATCCTGAGCCTGAATTTGTGTGGCAATCGACTTCGGCGAGCGATAACTTTGAGGCTAAGTTCAGCCTAGTACCTATTGCGTTTGGAACGATAAAAGCGGCGATGTTTGCGATGCTGTTTTCAGTACCGCTCGCAGTGCTAGGTGCTATTTATACGGCTTACTTTATGTCGCCACGCATGCGTCGTGTAGTAAAACCGTCGATTGAGCTAATGGAAGCACTGCCGACGGTGATCATAGGTTTCCTCGCGGGATTGTGGTTCGCGCCTATTGTCGAAGATCATTTGATTACGATCGTCGTTATGCTGTTTGTTTTGCCCTTGAGCACCATGATTATGGGCGGGCTATGGGCATTAATACCGCAGCCTTTGCGGAATCGTCTGCCTAATGGTTGGCATGCTTTAGTGCTCATGCCTGTCATATTGGTACTGATTGGGCTTGGAGTGTGGATTTCGCCTACGATTGAGCAGACGTTCTTTGGTGGCGATATGCGCTTATTCTTAACCGAGCATGGTATTGGTTACGATCAACGTAATGCATTGGTGGTGGGGTTAGCGATGGGGTTTGCTGTTATCCCGACGATTTTTACCATTGCCGAAGATGCCATTTTCTCTGTACCGAAGCATTTATCGGATGGCTCTTTGGCATTAGGGGCCACGCCTTGGCAAACTTTAATCTATGTTGTCTTGCTTACTGCAAGCCCAGGTATTTTTTCTGCCATTATGATGGGCCTGGGACGCGCTGTTGGCGAAACCATGATTGTGTTAATGGCAACGGGCAATACGCCATTAATGGATTGGAATATTTTGGAAGGATTGCGCAGCCTGTCGGCGACCATCGCCGTTGAGTTGCCAGAGTCGGAAGTTGGAAGTTCGCATTATCGCCTGCTGTTCCTAGCTGCATTGATTTTATTTGTGTTTACGTTTGCAGTAAACGCGCTTGCGGAGTGGGTTCGTCAGAGACTGAGAGATAAGTACCGTGCGTTGTAATAATGGTTTGAATAAAGAGCGAGTAATAACGTGTTAAATTGGATTCGTTCTGGCGCACCGTGGATATGGTTAACAGGCGGTGCAGTCAGCATCAGTTTGTTGTCGGTATTAGGGTTGTTACTCCTTATCGGCTGGAAAGGCCTGACTTACTTTTGGCCAGCGCCTTTGTATCAGTGGAATGTTGCAGCGCTGACTCCTGTACAAGGCGAAGTGCTACATGAAAATACTATTCTGATTGGTCAAGTGTATGAGCGCAGCTTTGTACCGAAGAGTTATTTGCCTGAAAGCGCAGCACAACAGTTAGAAGACGATGAAGATTTTGCCACGCGACTCAACATCAAAATCGCTAACCGAGAGTTGTATCCCGCCGATTTTATCTCCGTATTGCAAATGCAGTTGGATGAGCCCACGACGCCAAAAGAGTGGGCGGTGATAGAGCGCAGTAGCGGTGGTTATTTCTTTGGTAAGCTGGTGGCGTTTCAAGATGGCGATAATATATACACCAGTGATATTCAATCGGTACTAAATAAAAAGCTTGATGATGCAGAAACTCTGCGCCATGAGATTGATTCTTTGGTGGTCGATCAGCTTAAAGAGCTTGGTTGGAAGCTAGAGCAGTTGCGATTAGAAAAGCGCAAGCATGAATTGAATGACACGCTGACAGAAAGCTTCTTAAAGGAAAATCAGACGAAAAAAGAGCAGATAGAAAAAGCGCTTGCGACGTTAGATTTGCAACTTGATGGTTTACGACTTCAGCTCTCTGACTATGCCTTGATTGCCGAGGATATGACGGGGTCACAAGTATCGATTCCGCTCGAAGATATTTTGGACTATTGGTATCCAAACCAAATGTCACTGCCTGATAAAGTCATGCATTGGGGAAAACAGGTTTGGAAGTTTTTATCTGAAGATCCAAGAGAGTCTAACTCCGAAGGAGGCGTGTTCCCTGCGATATTTGGTACGGTTTTCTTAGTACTCATCATGTCGATCATTGTGATGCCACTCGGGGTGATCGCCGCTATCTATCTACATGAATATGCTAAGAATAACGCTCTAACCAGAGTTATTCGTATTGCGGTTATAAACCTAGCGGGTGTTCCATCGATTGTTTATGGCGTGTTTGGTTTAGGTTTCTTCGTTTATACGATTGGTGCCTCTATCGACAACGTATTCTATGCGGAGAAGCTACCAGCACCAACCTTTGGTACGCCGGGTTTGCTATGGTCAGCACTAACTCTTGCCGTGCTGACGCTTCCAGTTGTGATTGTGACGACAGAAGAAGGTTTAACTCGAATTCCGAGCTCCGTACGACATGGCTCTCTGGCACTTGGTGCAACTCAGTTCGAAACGCTATGGCGCGTGGTTTTGCCTATGGCGACGCCAGCTATTATCACAGGTTTGATCCTTGCGATTGCGCGTGCAGCTGGCGAAGTAGCGCCACTGATGCTGGTGGGGGTCGTGAAATTGGCATCCAGTTTACCGGTTGACGGACAATTCCCTTATGTGCATTTGGATAGAAAGTTCATGCATTTAGGTTTTCACATTTACGATGTTGGCTTTCAAACCTCCAACATCGAAGCGGCGCGACCATTAGTTTATGCTACCTCTTTCTTACTCGTGACAGTGATTGTCGGGCTAAACTTAACAGCAATCAGTATTCGCAATAATTTACGAGAAAAATACAGAACGTTAGGACAAGATTAAGTATGTTTAATTTTGATAGTACATTAGGTTATGAGCCACCATTGGATGTTCATAATTTAACGGATGAACAAACAGCCATCTCAATCGAGAACCTTAATCTGTTCTATGGTCAAACTCAGGCGCTGCATGATATTTCGATGCGAATTCCCAAAGGGCGAGTCACCGCTTTTATCGGTCCTTCAGGGTGTGGAAAGTCGACGTTATTACGTTGCATCAATCGCATGAACGACTTAGTGGAAGGGTGTCGAGTCACAGGTAAAGTGCGTCTCCACGGCAAGAATGTTTATCATCCTAATGTCGATGTTGCGACACTTCGACGCCGAGTGGGGATGGTGTTTCAAAGACCCAATCCATTTCCTAAGTCAATTTATGAAAACGTAGTTTATGGCTTACGCTTACAAGGTGTAAAAAACAGCCGCAGTTTAGATGACGCAGTGGAGCGATCCTTGCGCTCGGCGGCGTTGTGGGATGAGGTAAAAGACCGCTTGCATGAGAACGCATTTGGCTTATCTGGTGGTCAGCAACAGCGCTTGGTCATTGCGCGCGCGGTGGCGATTGAGCCGGAAGTCCTGTTATTGGACGAGCCAACATCAGCGTTGGATCCAATCTCAACTTTAACTATTGAAGAGCTTATCAATGAGCTGAAGACTCAATATACTGTGGTTATCGTTACCCATAACATGCAACAAGCGGCGAGAGTGAGCGATCATACTGCATTCATTCATATGGGTAAGTTAATTGAATACTCTGACGCGGACTCGATCTTCACTTCGCCAATGAAGAAACAGACCGAAGATTACATTACGGGTCGCTACGGTTAAGTCGCGACTCTATACGGAATAAGGAACATCATGCACTTTGGACGTCATATTTCAGGACAATTTAACGTAGAGCTAGAATCGATTCGTACTCATGTATTAACCATGGGAGGCTTGGTAGAGCAGCAGCTTTCGTATGCTATTCAAGCCTTGCATAAAGAAGACATCGAACTGGCGCGTAAGGTTGTGCGTGACGATCATAAAGTGAATGCGATGGAAGTCTCGATCGATGACGCCTGTACACGCATTATTGCTAAGCGTCAGCCAACGGCAAAAGACTTGCGCTTAATCATGGCTATCATCAAAACGATCACGGATTTAGAACGCATCGGTGATGTGGCGACACGCATTGCTTACGTTGCCATTGAAAGCCCATCATCAAAAGAACGACAATTCCAAGTGTCGTTAGAGCCTCTCTGCCGTCAGGCAATTAATATGCTGCATCAGGTTTTAGATGCGTTTGCCCGCATGGATGTAGAAGCGGCAGCAGAGGTGCATAAACAAGATGACAAACTAGACGCCGAGTATGAAGCGGTGATTCGTCAGTTGATGACTTACATGATGGAAGATCCAAAAAATATCCCTAATATTCTGCAAGTGATGTGGTCGGCGCGCGCGATTGAACGCGTGGGGGACCGCTGCCAGAACATCTGTGAATACATTATTTACTTCGTGAAAGGGAAAGATGTACGCCATCTAGGTGATCAAAGTATTGATGACGTACTGAAGTAACTGACTTCAATAAATAGACCAGCTTTTAGGCTGGTCTATTTATTAGAGAGAAGGAAAGCACGTCAATATTTATCAGGAACGAAGGTCTGATCATCAATGGGCGCTCTGACGTAACCTTCTTTATTGAGTTCAGGTAATTCGATGGGTGAGTACTCAAGTGCTTTGTAATCAATCTGGCTTAGTAAATGACTGATACAGTTCAAGCGCGCTTTCTTTTTGTCATCTGAAGGGACGACCCACCAAGGGCAGCTTTTCGTGTCTGTATAGGCAAACATCTTATCTTTTGCTTCCGAATACTCCGCCCAGCGATGACGTGACTCCAAATCCATGGGGCTGAATTTCCAACGTTTGATCGGCGTATTAATTCGACCTAGAAAACGTTTTTCCTGCTCTTCGTCTGAAACCGAAAACCAATACTTAATCAGAATAATCCCAGAGCGTTGCAACATTCTCTCGAATTCAGGGCAAGAGCGTAAAAACTCCTCGTATTCGTCTGGAGTACAGAACCCCATGACTTTTTCGACACCTGCTCGGTTATACCAACTTCGGTCAAATAAAACGATTTCACCAGCAGATGGTAAATGAGCGACGTAACGTTGGAAGTACCATTGCGTTTTTTCTTTTTCGGTCGGTGCAGGCAGAGCCACTACGCGACAAACACGCGGGTTTAGCTTTTCTGTAATTCGCTTTATCACTCCGCCTTTGCCCGCAGCATCACGGCCTTCAAACAGAACCACCACTTTTAACCCTTTGTGTTTGACCCACTCTTGAAGTTTTACGAGCTCAACTTGAAGGTTTTTGAGCTCCTTTTCGTATTCCTTTTTCTTCAATTTAGACATACACCTTTCCTCACTCCTTGATAAACAATATGTTAGCACTCAAAAGCTATGCGCGTGAGGTTACGGTGGTCTATTTGAGAGTTGCTACGACATCGGTTATGGCTTGTGTACTTGTGATGGGGATTAAAAAATCATCGACATCGGATGCGCCCATTTTGCTTTGTTCAGCAACAAAGGTCATTTGGCTAGGGCGTGTGGTTTTGCCTGACAGATGGATTTCAGGAACTTGAGTGTCTTCTACTAACGCACGTACGTTACTCGCATTAACGCCAGCCCCCGCCATGATTGCTATGCGTCCTTGGGCTTGCCTAACCAAAGCTCTAAGCACATCGATCCCTTGTGGTGCTGAAGGCGCAAGACCGGAGGTTAAAATACGTTCACAACCTAAGCTGATCACTTCTTCCAAAGTTTTTTCAGCGTCACGACACTGGTCAAAGGCACGATGGAAGGTCACGCCTAAGCCAAGCGCTTGAGCAAATTCACACAGCGCAGCCGCGTAAGGCATATGAATATCACCGTCTTGAGTGAGCACGCCGAACACGACACCGCTCAAGCCTGATTGGTGAGCCGCTTCAATATCCCAACGCATCATTTCGATCTCTTCTTCATTGTAGAAGAAGTCACCTTGGCGTGGGCGGATCATGGCATAAACTGGAACACTCGAAAGCTTAGCCGCTTGCTGCATAAAACCATAACTGGGTGTTAGTCCGCCTAAAGCCAAAGAGGAGCAAAGTTCAATCCGAGTGGCGCCGCCAGCAATGGCGTAGTGCAGAGATTCAATATTATCAATACAGACTTCTAGGTGAGTAACCACGTTCATTCATCCTGCTAACGTTACAAATAAGTGTTGTGGCTAAGATATTAACAGGGCCAGTAAGCAGAATCTGTATGGAGGAGATGATAAATAGAGGTAAAGTTTACGCTAAAGCGTTACCTCATTTTGGCGGTTTATCTGAAGGAAAAAGAAAGCCCAGAGCAGAGGCTCTGGGCTTTGATAGGACTTTACTTAGACTGATTGGCGTTTGCGGTTTTCCGCATTAGCTTATTGCTTTATATACATCCAACCATCACACCCGTTGAGCTAGGGTGAAGGTCTATTATTTTTTGCCTAGGTCAGCTGCGTGCTCAGATAGGAACGCTGCAACACCTTTTGGAGATGCGTCCATACCTGCTTTACCTTCTTCCCATTGTGCAGGACATACTTCGCCGTGCTTCTGGTGGAAGTTAAGAGCGTCAACCATGCGTAGCATTTCGTCGATGTTACGGCCTAGTGGTAGGTCGTTAACTACTTGGTGACGTACAACGCCTTCTTCGTCGATTAGGAAAGAACCACGGAAAGCAACGCCTGCTTCTGGGTGCTCAACGTCGTAAGCTTTACAGATTTCGTGCTTAACGTCAGCAACTAGTGGGTACTTAACTTGGCCGATACCGCCATCTTCGATAGCAGTGTTACGCCATGCGTTGTGAGAGAACTGAGAATCGATAGAAACACCGATTACTTCAACACCTTTAGCTTGGAAGTCAGCTAGACGGTTGTCGAATGCGATTAGCTCAGATGGGCAAACGAAAGTGAAATCTAGTGGGTAGAAGAATACTACTGCTTTCTTACCTTTAGTGAACTCTGCAAAGTTGAAGTTTTCAACGATTTCACCGTTACCTAGAACAGCTGCTGCAGTAAAATCAGGGGCTTGACGACCTACTAGTACCATTTTTTTGCTCCTAAAAAGTATGGTTAGCTCCAAACCGAATTCAGTTGTGTCGGTTTGGTTCGTGTTTGTACGAGACAAACTATAGTACAGATTGTAGTATTGAAAAAAGCGAAATAAATAGATTGAGTTAATCGAAAAAAACGATAATAACAAAACTCTTAACTCGATCACTGGAACGGCGGTAGATACAAATACAATTATGAATAAATGGCCCAGTTTGAAGCAGTTACACTATTTAGTCACACTGCATGAAACAAGACATTTTAGTGACGCTGCAGAGCGTTGTTTTGTCAGTCAGTCGACTTTAAGTAAGGGTATTCAAAACTTAGAGGAGTTGATTGGCTGTCCATTATATGAAAAGAAAGACAAGAAAAGTCCACTGGTTTTTACCCAAACAGGAGAAATGGTAGTAAAGCAGGGGCGAGAGCTGTTAGCAAAAGGGCAAGATTTGGTCGAGCTTGGACGTATGTGCCAAGGCGACGATATGCAAGGCCAGCTAAAAGTAGGATGCATACCAACAATTGCTCCGTTTTTACTGTGTGATTTGGTACAAGAGGTGAACTACCGTTTCCCACAACTGAACCTTTTATTAAGAGAAGACACGACGACAAACTTACTCCAAGCGCTCAGACATGGTGAGCTGGATGTGCTTATTTTAGCGTTACCAGTCGAAATTGATGGGATGGAAAGCCGAGTAGTGGGTAAGGATCCGTTTCGAATGGTTATAAGCGCTAATCAAGCCCAATCGGTCCCTGTGCCGATTCGTTACGCGGATTTACCTGACGAATCCGTCTTTCTACTAGAGAAAGAACATTGCTTAACGGAACATGCGGTATCAGCGTGTAAATTAACAGACAAAGAAAAAATCAATCCGTTTACGGCAACCAGTCTCCATACACTGGTGCAAATGGTTGCGAATGGTTTGGGAACAACGTTCATTCCTCAAATGGCTATCGACCATGGCTTGCTGCATAACCAGAATTTAGTCGTGATCGATCCTCCAGGTAAACAAGCTTATCGCGAAATCGGCTTAGTTTGGCGTCCGAGCTCGTCAAGAACGAAAACATTTAATCAACTTGCAGAAGTCGTTTCAGAGCTGCTTTAGCTATTAGTATTAGCCCTTACTTCTCCATTATTTATCTAAAAGCGCACTGGAAACAGTGCGCTTTCTAGTATTTTATTCTGTTGGTAAACTTTGACTTGTAAAATTTTACAGCTCTTCTTTGATGAAGCTTTCATAAAATAGTGAAATTTCACAATGTTAATTTTACACAAAGCCCTGCATACCTTGTTTGACCCCTGTTTAAATCCATCTCTTCAGCCCTTGTGAATACAAGGTGTTTGTTTACCTGTCAATATTCATACGCTTGTTTGAAATGATAAAACGACTTTAAATTTAATGTAATTTTATTACGTAATAACTTACAAAATAAGGCGCTTGATAGATGGTTTTTACCTTGCGGAATAAAACTTTGAATTTTCTGTTTTGTTTATATTGGGGGTTTCACTAAACCCTTTGTTGATATAGCTTATTTAAAGGCCGATACGACTTATGTCTAGATTGAAAACACACGTAGCATTACGCAATCTATCGGCATGGCTAGACGAGTTGAACACAAAGTTAAAGGATGTAATTTGTTGTTCATAACTTACAAATGTAGCTTTACGCTGACTGCCCAAGATTGATAAAGCACGTTAAGGATGAATGATTATGCTTGCTCAGACAGAACAAAAAACACAACAACTAAAGCAAACCCAAGGCATGCTTGAGGTGAATGGAGTCGTTGCTCCAGAACATCAAGCAATTTTCCCTGTTGAAGCCCAAACCTTTTTATCTCTACTGTGTGAAAAATTTGCCGGACGTGTTGAACAGTTGCTGGAAGCAAGAGAAGAGAAGCAAGCACGTATTGATGCTGGTGAGCTACCAGATTTTCTACCAGAGACACAAGACATCCGTGAAGGAAGTTGGAAGATCCTAGGAATCCCACAAGATCTGCAAGATCGCCGTGTGGAGATTACCGGACCAACTGACCGCAAGATGGTGATTAACGCACTGAATGCGAATGTAAAAGTGTTCATGGCAGACTTCGAAGATTCAATGTCTCCTGCATGGAGTAAAGTGCTGGATGGTCAAATTAACTTGCGCGATGCTGTTAATGGCACCATCAGTTACACCAATCCTGGCAATGGCAAACATTATCAGCTGGAAGATGACCCAGCGGTGTTGATCTGCCGTGTTCGCGGCCTTCATTTAAAAGAAAAACACGTTACGTGGCACGGTCAGATCATTCCAGGTGCGCTATTCGATTTCGCTCTGTATTTCTATAACAACTACAAAGCGTTACTTCAAAAAGGCAGCGGCCCTTATTTCTACCTTCCAAAACTGCAATCGCATCACGAAGCGAAGTGGTGGAGCGAAGTGTTCCATTTCACGGAAGACTATTTCGGTTTGGATACAGGCACCATCAAAGCGACTGTGCTGATTGAAACCTTACCAGCGGTATTCGAAATGGACGAGATTCTGTTCTCGCTTAAAGAACACATCGTTGGTTTGAACTGTGGTCGCTGGGATTACATCTTTAGCTATATCAAAACATTGAAAAAACACTCAGACCGAGTACTGCCAGATCGCCAAGTGGTAACGATGGACAAGCCATTCTTAAACGCTTACTCGCGATTATTGGTACGTACTTGCCATAAACGAGGTGCTTTCGCGATGGGAGGAATGGCCGCATTTATCCCAGCTAAAGACCCGAAAGAGAATCAAAAAGTATTAGACAAGATCCAGACTGACAAATCGTTAGAAGCTAACAACGGCCACGACGGTACTTGGGTGGCTCATCCAGGTTTGGCTGACACTGCTATGGAAGTCTTTAGTGCTGTGCTGGGTGAACGCACCAACCAGTTGGATGTGAGCCGTGCAGAGGATGCGCCTATTACAGCAGCTGAACTGCTTGAGCCTTGTGAAGGCGAGCGCACTGAAGGCGGAATGCGCCACAATATTCGCGTTGCGCTGCAATACATCGAAGCTTGGATTTCTGGCAATGGTTGTGTGCCGATTTACGGACTGATGGAAGACGCAGCAACGGCAGAAATCTCACGCGCCTCTATCTGGCAATGGATTCAACACGGCAAGTCGCTAGACAACGGATTAAAGGTCACTAAAGAGCTGTTCGAGCTCTATCTCAAAGAGGAGATTGAAGTCGTGAAGCAAGAAATTGGCGAGCAGCGCTACCATGCGGGTCGATTTGAAGAAGCAGCAGACTTAATGGCAAGGCTCACGACGAGCGATGAACTGACCAACTTTTTGACAGTTCCTGGTTATGACTACCTGGATTAATAAAGAATAACTGTAACACCAATAACGTGAAGGATTTTCAAGGCAGATAGGGAAGTACTGCCTGAGAACGGAAACTCAACGCACACGCATAAAGTGCAAATTATAAAGAGGGATAGACCAATGACTAACTTAACTCGCCGCCAACAAATTGAAGCTCTGGAAAAAGACTGGGCAACTAACCCACGCTGGAAAAATGTGAAGCGTACTTACACTGCCGAGGAAGTGGTGGAACTGCGTGGCTCTATGGTGCCTGCAAACACAATTGCACAACGTGGTGCAGACAAACTTTGGTCACTGGTCAACGGTAGTGCGAAAAAAGGTTATGTAAACTGTCTTGGTGCGCTAACGGGTGGTCAAGCGGTTCAACAAGCTAAAGCAGGTATTGAAGCGATTTACTTGTCAGGCTGGCAGGTAGCGGCGGATAACAACACCGCTTCGACGATGTATCCAGACCAATCTCTTTACCCAGTAGATTCTGTACCGTCAGTAGTAAAGCGTATCAACAACTCATTCCGTCGTGCAGACCAAATTCAGTGGGCTGCTGGTAAGACGCCTGAAGATGAAGGTGGTATTGATTACTTCCTACCTATCGTAGCGGATGCTGAAGCGGGCTTTGGTGGTGTGCTTAACGCTTACGAACTAATGAAATCGATGATCGAAGCCGGTGCCGCGGGCGTTCACTTTGAAGACCAGTTAGCATCGGTGAAAAAGTGTGGCCATATGGGTGGTAAGGTATTAGTTCCTACGCAAGAAGCGGTACAAAAGCTCGTTGCAGCTCGTTTGGCTGCTGACGTAGCGGGTACAACAACATTAGTTATTGCTCGTACTGATGCGAATGCGGCGGATCTCATTACTTCAGATTGTGACCCATATGATAAAGACTTCATCGAAGGTGAGCGTACTCAAGAAGGTTTCTACCGCGTTCGCGCGGGTATCGACCAAGCGATTTCTCGCGGCCTGGCTTACGCACCATATGCAGACTTGATTTGGTGTGAAACGGCTACGCCATGTTTGGAAGAAGCACGTAAGTTTGCAGAAGCAATTCACGCTGAATACCCAGATCAATTGTTGGCGTACAACTGTTCGCCGTCCTTCAACTGGGAGAAGAACCTAGATGCAGAAACCATTGCTAAGTTCCAACAAGAGTTGGCAGACATGGGCTACAAGTACCAATTCATCACGCTAGCAGGCATTCACAACATGTGGTTCAACATGTTTGAACTGGCGCACGCTTACGCTCAAGGTGAAGGTATGCGTCATTATGTTGAGAAAGTTCAGCGTCCTGAATTCCAAGCAGCTGAAAAAGGCTATACGTTTGTTGCGCACCAACAAGAAGTAGGTACAGGTTACTTCGATAGAATGACCAATACTATCCAAGGTGGTAACTCTTCAGTGACAGCATTGACAGGTTCGACCGAAGAAGACCAATTCTAATTGGCAGAGAAACACTTCCTTAATCAGCGTCAGTAATGGCATTTTGAGCGGCAACCCTGCCGCTCTTTTTTCGTTTAACCGGTGTAAAAACGAAACTTACAACAAAGAGAATACGCTTGCGTACTACTCTTCCTGCTCGATTTCTTCAGGTTCCACTTCTTCTTGCAGTTCCAATAAGTTAATCGCAATGGTCACAAAGTCACTGTCAGTAATGATGCCGACCAATCGACCTTTGGTGACAACAGGTAGACAGCCAACTTTATGCTTTTGCATATAGATAGCGCTCTCTTTGAGCCCCGCGATAGGCTCTGCCGTCATGATATTGGTGTGCATCATTTCGTAGAGCGGTGTGTCTAAAGTAAAAGATTGTTCAGCCTCATCTGGGTGCAAGCTCGATTCTTGAGCAGCAAGAATGTCGCGTTGAGTCACCAAGCCTTGTAAGTGGTTATTGGCATCAACAACCGGAATGTGTCGAATATCAAGCGCATCCATCATGCTTTTTGCATCACGCAAGGTGTGCGTGCGCAGTAAGGTATGAGGATTACGAGTCATCATGTCTTCAACCTTGATCATAGAGACCTCCAGCGGCATTGTCCTTCTCTTAAATATAGAGAATATTTTTCTGTATATCTGGGAGCTAACTCGTTTTTCATCAATTAAATAGCACAATGCTGATGGGCTGCGTAATCTGTGTTTTATTGGTGTTTTTATTAATTTGAATAAGTCGGTTTGTGTGCGAGTCAGTTGGCATTTTTAGTTGATATTGAATGTGTTCCCAAGGTAATCCAATGAATTGAATCGCACATTTTTATTCGCTGGATTTTCCAAGATTCTTCTCTCGAAGAAGATACGTCCAGGCTTACCAAATTGAAGACAGCAACCTAGATGAAACGAACAACGTGTAACAAACTTATTGCGCTGGCAGTGGCGGCATTCAGTGTGCCATCAACACAGGCGATTGTGTTAGGAGATGAACAAACCGATCCTGTTGACCGCGTTACTTTGCGAGCAAGTAACATGGCAGAGTTTCCGCTGTGTGGTGGAACGATGCTGACAGAGCAATGGGTACTGACTGCGGCGCACTGTGTGGTGATGGGACAAGGAACCAATGAAGCAACCTACTATGTGACCCCGCCGGGTGAGCTGTCGGTGAATGCGAATGCGTATGAACTTAATTCTGCAGGGCTTGATAACTTTTATCCGGTGTCTCACGTTGTGGTTCATCCGGATTACACCCGGATTTCAAAAGCTGAGACCGACAGTAATGGCAACGTGAAACCTATCCAAACCGGTTTAGATTCAGACATCGCGTTGCTGTATCTCACGCGCCCAGTGGCAAACGCGAACTTTGCTGACCTAGCGAGTAAAGTTGACATGGAGAGTATCGAAGCACGTTTGGTGGCGGATTGGAACGATAATTACCTGACCAATCAACGTGTCGAAAATGTGCAAGTGTTTGGATGGGGGGCTACTCAGCCGGATGCTTCTGAACCTTCTAATACGCTCAAAACCACCATTAGCACATTTTTACCCATCGACAAATGTTATGAGCGTTTAGAAATTGGCAGCAGTTTTCCGGGGATCATTGATTCAAGAGACAACCAAACCAAAATTTGTACGCTACCAACACAAAACCATGTATTGGAGCCAGATAGCCATACTCAATATGGCAACTCTGCATGTAAAGGTGACAGTGGTGGCCCGTTGGTCGATGTGGCGACCGGCAAACAAATTGGTATTGTTAGTGGCGGCCCCCTTATTCTACCAACGTGTGGCTCTTTGACGATCCCAAGTTTCTACACCAAGGTGAGCCACTATTACGACTGGGTACAGTCTTACATCACTGCCGATGCGCCACCAAGTCGTTACATCATTGCGCCGAATTTTATCAAAAGTGCTAACAATGAAAGTGGTGACAATAAAGAGTGTCACGATGGCATTGCGACCAATAACTGTGATTTCAAAGGCTCAGATGATGAAGGTGGCAGTCTAGGGTTTTGGTTATTGGGTTTATTCGTGCCGTTATTCTTGTGGCGAAAGCGTGAGGTTTGATAGGGCGATTGGAATGCCAAACTAATAAGCAGCGGTATACGTTGCTTTGCTTTTTTCATGTTCTCTCTTTGGGGCTCAAATTAAAAATAGTGCCAAGTAATCGAGGCTTTTCACGTTTTATTACACTCTTCACCATGGCTTTTACTGCTATATTCTGGTGATTTGCTTGCTATTGCAGCATGTAAACATATACTAGTCTGCTGCGAAAAACTCGTCGCAATTTTATCGTCGCCTAGACGTGATTTGACCAATAGATAAGACAAGTAACATGCAAGTATCAGATTTCCATTTCGACCTTCCAGATGAACTCATCGCTCGCTACCCTCAACCAGAGCGTACCGCTAGCCGACTGCTGCAAATGGACGGCAATACCGGAGAGCTCATTGATGGCACATTTACTGATGTATTGGGCCAAGTTCAACCCGGTGACTTAGTGGTGTTTAATAATACTCGTGTTATTCCTGCTCGTCTTTTTGGCCGCAAGGAATCGGGCGGTAAATTAGAAGTGCTGGTGGAGCGCATGTTGGATGAGAAAAGCATCCTCGCGCACGTTCGTTGCTCTAAATCACCAAAACCAGGTACAACCATTATTGTTGGCGAGAATGATGAATATTCAGCAGAAATGGTTGCACGCCATGATGCTTTATTTGAACTGAAATTTAGTTCTGATAAGACGGTACTAGAAATTCTGGAAGAAATCGGCCATATGCCGCTTCCTCCTTACATCGACCGTCCAGACGAAGATGCAGATAAAGAGCGTTACCAAACGGTATATAATCAAAAGCCAGGTGCGGTTGCGGCACCGACGGCGGGCCTTCACTTTGATGATGTTCTCTTGGAGAAAATCAAAGCGAAAGGTGCAGAGTTTGCTTACGTTACTTTGCACGTTGGGGCGGGTACATTCCAGCCAGTAAAAGTGGAAAATATCAACGATCACCACATGCATGCCGAGTACGTAGAAGTACCACAAGAAGTCGTCGACGCAATTAAAGCGACGAAAGCGCGTGGCGGACGAATTATTGCTGTTGGTACCACATCTGTGCGTTCACTTGAAAGTGCAGCGCAAGACGCATTGCAAAAAGGGACTGAGCTGGCCCCATTCTTTGGCGATACAGAAATCTTTATTTTCCCTGGTTACGAATATCAGTTGGTGGATTGCTTGATCACAAACTTCCACTTGCCTGAATCAACACTGATCATGTTGGTGAGTGCATTTGCTGGATACGAGAACACCATGAATGCTTACAAACATGCGGTGGAAAACAAATACCGTTTCTTCTCGTATGGCGATTCAATGTTCATCAAGAAGAAAACGGCGTAGTTAAAAATAGATTTACGAGTGCTAGCAGTAAGCTAGGAAATAAAGCATCCATTGCTTTGTCTCTCGCAAGGAAAAGCGACCGCTCCTTAAAGTAGGGTAGAGCCCTAAACACTCAGTCAGACTGTTTCTCTGACACCCGGAGGCATCGTGAAATTAAAATTCGATCTTAAGAAGAAAAACGGCAATGCACGTCGTGGTCAACTGACTTTCGAACGCGGCACTGTTCAAACTCCTGCGTTCATGCCAGTAGGTACTTACGGTACCGTTAAAGGTATGACACCAGAAGAAGTAAAAGGTACTGGTGCAGAAATTCTGCTAGGTAATACGTTCCACCTGTGGCTACGTCCTGGTCAAGAAGTGATGAAAATGCACGGTGACCTGCACGATTTTATGAACTGGCACGGTCCTATTCTTACTGATTCAGGCGGCTTCCAAGTATTCAGCCTTGGTAAGATGCGTACGATCACTGAAGAGGGTGTTCACTTTCGTAACCCAGTAAACGGTGACAAGATTTTCATGGACGCAGAAAAGTCGATGGAAATTCAAAAAGACCTGGGCTCTGATATTGTTATGATTTTTGACGAGTGCACGCCATACCCAGCGACACATGATGAAGCGAAGAAATCGATGGAAATGTCATTACGCTGGGCACAGCGTTCACGTGACCACTTCGAGAAGCTAGAAAACCCAAACAACCTATTTGGTATTGTTCAAGGTGGTGTTTACGAAGATTTACGTGATGTGTCGGTAAAAGGTCTAACGGAAATCGGTTTTGACGGTTATGCGGTTGGTGGTTTGGCAGTAGGTGAGCCTAAAGAAGACATGCACCGTATTCTTGAGCATACTTGTCCTCAACTTCCTGAAGACAAACCTCGCTACTTGATGGGCGTAGGTAAGCCAGAAGACTTGGTTGAAGGTGTTCGTCGTGGTATCGACATGTTTGACTGTGTAATGCCAACGCGTAACGCACGTAATGGTCACTTATTTGTGACTGGTGGTGTGATCAAGATCCGTAATGCGAAACATAAAACGGATACAACACCATTGGATCCGCATTGTGACTGTTACACTTGTCAAAACTACAGCAAGTCGTACCTTCACCATTTAGAGCGTTGTAATGAAATCTTAGGCGCTCGCTTGAATACAATCCATAACCTGCGTTACTACCAGCGTCTGATGGAAAGCATTCGTAAAGCAATTGATGAAGATCGCTTCGATGAATTTGTTACTGAGTTCTATGAGCGTCGTGGTCGTGAAGTGCCACCACTAGCAAAAGAGCAGTAATTGAAAAACTAAAAGAATTAAAGCCTTTGGCATGTCGCCAGAGGCTTTTGCTAATAAAGTAGGCTAACGCACGTTATTTTTGAGAGAGCGATCTCTATTAGTTACTCTCAGACTTGAATCTAAAATGCGAAAGCCCAATTTGTTTGATTATCAATAAAATATAATGAGGATGTTTTAATGTTTATTTCTCAGGCTCACGCAGCAGCAGAAGGCGCGCCAGCAGGCGGTGGTTTTGAAATGCTAATCATGCTTGGCATGTTCGCAGTGATCTTTTACTTCATGATTTACCGCCCACAAGCGAAACGCGTAAAAGAACACAAAAACCTAATGGCTTCTATGGGCAAAGGCGACGAAGTTTTAACTAGCGGTGGCCTAGTGGGTAAAATCACTAAGATTGCTGAAGACAATGACTACATTTCAATTGAGCTTAACGCGAACAATGAAGTAGTAATCAAGAAAGACTTCATCACTGCAGTGCTACCAAAAGGTACGCTTAAGTCTCTATAAAACAGCTAAAGGATCCTCGCTGTGCTAAACCGTTATCCATTATGGAAGTACTTGATGGTGCTTTTTGCCATCATCACCGCTGCGTTATACGCACTTCCAAATATCTACGGTGAAGATCCGGCTATTCAAGTTACAGGGGCGCGTGGCGCCTCTGTAGATATGTCAACGCTGGATGCTGTCACTACTGCTCTTAACAAAGAGCAACTTTCTCATAAATCCATTGCTCTCGAAGATGGATCAATTCTTGTTCGTTTTAACGACACTGACACACAAATCAGTGCTCGTGATGTCATCAGCGAAGCGCTAGGCAAAGACACAATTGTTGCACTTAACCTTGCACCTTCTACACCCGATTGGCTAGAAGCGATTGGCGCGTCACCATTGAAGCTAGGTCTTGACCTTCGCGGTGGTGTTCACTTCTTAATGGAAGTGGATATGGATGCAGCGATGGAAAAGCTTGTTGGTCAACAAGAAGAAGCTTTCCGTAGCGAACTTCGTGACGCCAAGATTCGTTACCGTGCAATCCGCCCTTCTGGAAAAGAAGCGGTAGAAGTGTTGTTGCGTAACGAAGAGCAATTAGCAGAAGCGAAAGCAACGCTAGAAAAGAATCACCCGGACATGGTTTTTGTCGATTCTGATTCAAATGGCCGTTACGCTCTTACTGCAACCTTTACTGAGCAACGTTTACAAGAGATCCGTAACTATGCTGTTGAGCAAAACATTACGATTTTACGTAATCGTGTCAACGAACTAGGTGTTGCGGAACCATTGGTTCAACGTCAAGGTGCTAGTCGCATTGTGGTTGAACTGCCTGGTGTTCAAGACACTGCTCGTGCAAAAGAAATTCTCGGAGCTACGGCAACGCTTGAATTCCGTGAAGTTGATGATAAAGCTGACCTATCGGCAGCGGCAAATGGTCGTGCGCCAGCAGGTAGTGAAATCAAGATGGACCGTGATGGTCGCCCAGTTGTGCTTAAGAAGCGCGTTATTCTTGGCGGTCAAAGCATCACAGATGCAAGCTCAAGTGTTGATGAATATGGTCGTCCACAAGTTAACATCTCGCTAGACAGCGAAGGTGGTAATAAGATGTCTGCGTTCTCTAAGAAGAACATTGGTAAGCTAATGGCTACCGTGTTTGCAGAATACAAAGACAGTGGCCGTCGTACGCCTGAAGGCAAAGTTATTCTGGATAAGCATGAAGAAGTCATCAACCAAGCAACGATTCAATCGGCTCTTGGTCGTAACTTCCGTATCACAGGTATCGACTCTGCTGCAGAAGCACACAACCTAGCACTTCTACTACGTGCTGGTGCACTGATTGCACCTATCTCTATCGTTGAAGAACGTACCATTGGTCCATCAATGGGCCAGCAAAACATCGATATGGGTATCCAAGCATGTATCTGGGGTATGGTTGCCGTAATGCTATTTACGCTGCTTTACTACCGCGGCTTTGGTTTGATTGCAAACATCGCTCTAATGGCAAACTTGGTGCTTATCATTGGTGTTATGTCGATGATTCCAGGCGCTACCATGACGCTTCCAGGGATAGCCGGTATCGTGTTAACAGTCGGTATGGCGGTTGATGCGAACGTACTGATCTTCGAGCGTATCCGTGAAGAAATTCGTGATGGACGCAGTCCACAACAAGCAATTCACCAAGGTTACGCGAATGCATTCAGCACGATTGCTGATGCGAACATCACAACACTAATTACTGCAATCATTCTATTTGCGGTCGGTACAGGTGCGGTGAAAGGTTTCGCAGTTACTCTATCTATCGGTATCTTAACTTCAATGTTCACCGCCATTATTGGTACACGTTGTATCGTGAACCTGATCTACGGTGGCAAACGCGTTGATAAATTGTCGATCTAAGGCTGGGAATTAATATGTTTCAAATTCTAAAAGCAGAGAAGACGATCGGCTTTATGCGTTGGTCGAAAGTAGCATTCGTTTTTTCAATTATAATGATTGCTGCTTCTATCTTCACTTTGTCAACCAAGTGGCTTAATTGGGGTCTAGATTTCACTGGCGGTACGCTTATCGAGGTAGGTTTTGAACAGCCAGCAAACCTTGAAGAGATTCGTGCAGCACTAGATTCCAAAGGCTTTGGTGATGCGACAGTACAAAACTTCGGTAGTGCTCGTGAAGTCATGGTCCGTCTTCGTCCACGTGATGACGTTTCTGGTGAAACGCTAGGTAACCAAATCATTGGTGCTATCAAAGATGGTACTGGCGAAAGCGTAGAAATGCGTCGTATTGAGTTCGTAGGTCCCAACGTTGGTGATGAGCTAACAGAAGCTGGTGGTCTAGCGATCTTGGTATCGCTGATCTGTATCCTGCTTTATGTATCGATGCGATTTGAATGGCGTCTAGCGGCTGGTGCGGTAATGGCATTGGCTCACGATATAATTATCACGCTAGGTGTCTTCTCGTTTCTACAAATTGAAGTTGACCTGACCATCGTAGCTGCGCTACTGACGGTTGTGGGCTACTCACTCAACGATACCATAGTTGTATTTGACCGGATTCGTGAAAACTTCCGTAAGATGCGTAAGGGTGAACCTTCAGACATTATGGACGCCTCAATCACTCAAACGTTGAGCCGTACATTGATTACATCTGGTACGACGCTGTTCGTGGTAATTGCACTGTTCATGCAGGGTGGTGCGATGATTCACGGCTTCGCAACTGCACTACTACTAGGTATCACTGTTGGTACTTACTCTTCTATCTACGTAGCATCAGCACTAGCGCTAAAACTGGGCATCCAGAAAGAGCACTTGATGCCACCTCAAGTAGAAAAAGAAGGTGCAGAGTTCGACGAAATGCCATAAGGCAGATTGAGAACCGAAAACAAAAACCGCTGAACAATCAGCGGTTTTTTTATGCCTGATAGATTTGAAAGTTTCATTTTTTTTTGAGGTACTTCCAGCTTGAATTGTAGTTTTTTGATTGAGTTGAATATCGGAAGTATGTTCAACAATTTCGGGAGGAAATAATGTCAAGGCAAGCTGAAATAAAAGTACAGTTACTGAAGTTTGTAGAGATTTCTTACAAGCACAATAAAGGTGTTACCACCAAGCTAGTTACTGGAGGGAAAAGGTTCAAGTTAGCAGTTGATGAGTCAGGTAAAGTAACTTTATCTGGTGAGCTTGGATTTACTAAGTTTGAAGTTTCAAAAGAAATGGTTGAAGAGCTGGGCATAAAATTAAAAGCCGTTTCTGTTACTTTTAAAACTACTCGTGATGGTGTTTTGACATACAGTGGGAGTGTTTCTCTTTTTGGTGTTGTTTCCTTTGGAGTTACTGGGCAGGTAAATGTCCGTGAGCTTTTAGAGCAGTGCGAGTGGGGGCTTTGTAAGTACAGATTTAAGCCGAGTAAAATTGATCAAGCGCTCCGTGAAGCTGGGGTTTAGTTGGTTATGCTAAATAGAATTCTACCTATTCCGGTTTTACTAAGTGTTTCAACGCCCTGCATCGCAAGTCCACTCCACGATACTTACCTTGATATACGTAATAATTTATACAAGATGCAGTATATAGAGGTGGTAGAAGCTATGGCAGGACCAAATCTATCGATTGAAGAGCTGAACAGTATTAAGTCTCACCCAATAAAATTTGGTCATCAATTTCCATTTTTATCATCTATCCCATCAAGTTTGGTTACAGAGCTGTCTTACTTTGAAGAGTACAGTGAGGATGGAGGAGTTGGATGTCTTTCTGTAAATGGCTTTGGTGATGTATACCAGCCAGTCACGGTTTCGCTGCAGTTTTTAATGAAGGAACAAATATGGAAGGTTAAGCACGTAAAAATAGACCACTTATCTGACTACGACCGTTTCTACAAACAGGCTGATTGTTCGAAATAAAAAAGCCCCGCTCAATGAGCGGGGCTTTCTAAAGTCATCAGCGTGACGGGCTATATATGACTTTCAAATCTTACTTAAGGATCGCGCTGTTACCGTTTTCGCGGATGTGCTTAAGGATAGATTTTACGCCACGAGCGCTTGAAGCAACGATGTTACCAGACTTCATGTAGTCAGTGCCGCCAGCAAAGTCTGTTAGGATTGCGCCAGCTTCACGAGCAATAAGCTCACCTGCTGCCATATCCCAAGGTTTTAGGCCTAGCTCGAAGTAACCATCAACACGGCCAGCAGCCACGTAACAAAGGTCAAGAGCAGCAGAGCCGCTACGACGGAAATCAGCACATTCAGTGAATAGCGCACCAACGATCTTGATGTAAGACTCAGCGTGTTGTTTCTGCTTGAATGGGAAGCCTGTTGCTAGAACAGTACCTTGAAGGTCTTTTAGTTGAGCAACACGAATACGTGCACTGTTTAGTTGAGCGCCGGCACCGCGTTGTGCAGTGAATAGCTCGTTTTGCATTGGATCGTAAACACAAGCAACTTCAGTTTTGCCCTTAATACGAACAGCGATAGAAACCGCGAAAGTTGGGTAACCTTTTACAAAGTTAGTGGTGCCATCCAGAGGGTCGATGATCCATTGTACGTCTTTATCTTTACCTTCGATAAGACCTTGTTCTTCAGCAACGATACAGTGCTCAGGGTAAGACTGCTTGATAGTATCGATGATGATGTATTCTGCTTCTTTGTCTACGTTAGTGACAAAGTCATTAGTGCCTTTAAGAGTAGATTCTACTTTATCAGTGTTTTCTAATGATTTAGCAATATGATTGCCTGCCTTTCGCGCAGCGCGAATAGCAATGTTTAGCATTGGATGCATACGAATTTCCCAACGGATGTTAAAGAACAAATGAAAGCGGCGGCGAGTATACCAGAGATAATCAAAAAGGGAAGTGGTTATTTTTTACTCTAATTGCGGCCGACTGAGTGTACAGATCATACTGCGGACGAGAACAATAACCAAGAATGAGAAGAGAGGTCTGCTTGCCTCTAGGGTGTCTTAAAAAACTATGATAACATTCTGCGGTTTTAATTTAGGTAGCAAACACAGATGTTGGATCAAGTAAAAATTGTACTCGTAGGTACCTCTCATTCAGGCAATATTGGCTCAGCAGCTCGAGCAATGAAAGTGATGGGTTTAAACCAACTAGTATTAGTCGATCCACAATGTGAAGTGGATGAACAAACTCTTGCTTTAGCTGCGGGTGCTGGTGATATTGCTCAAAATGCAAAGATTGTCGGCACATTAGAAGAAGCGGTTGAAGATTGTGGCCTTGTTGTGGGTTCTAGCGCCCGCTCTCGTACATTAGAATGGCCAATGCTCGAGCCACGTGAATGCGGTGAGAAATTTGCAGTTGAAGGCCGAAAGCATCCGGTTGCGCTCGTGTTTGGCCGAGAAAGAACTGGTTTGACAAACGAAGAGCTACAAAAGTGCCACTACCATGTTTGTATTCCCGCTAATCCTGAGTACAGCTCGCTTAACCTAGCGATGGCTGTACAAACTCTCAGTTACGAAGTGCGAGTTGCACACTTGAACTTAGAGCAAAGCCAGTTTTCCCCAAATGAATCGGAAGAATACCCGCGTCATCGAGAACTCGAATTGTTCTTCGAGCATCTTGAAAAGGTGATGGTTGAGACCCAGTTTATTAACAAAGAGCAACCTGGACAGGTGATGAATAAGTTGCGCCGTTTGTTCTCTCGTGCTCGACCAGAAACCCAAGAACTTAATATTCTACGAGGCGTTTTGACTTCGATAGAAAAGAAGTTCTGAGTGAATAATAACCACTTTAGATGTGAGGATGAATACCTGAGTAAAATGGTCAAATAAATACTTGACCAAATTACTCAGGTATGGAAAAATCTTAACCATTACAAACCATGTGGATACGGTGTGGTATGAAACTTACATCTAAAGGAAGATATGCGGTGACAGCCATGCTGGATGTGGCACTGCATTCGCAACAAAACCCTGTACCTCTAGCTGATATTTCAGAGCGTCAAGGGATCTCGCTCTCTTACTTAGAGCAGCTATTTTCAAAATTGCGTAAAGCAGGTCTCGTTGCCAGCGTTCGTGGTCCTGGTGGTGGTTACCGACTTGGTGCCGACGCTCACAGTATCGCTATTGGTACCGTGATTGCTGCCGTTGATGAGTCAGTAGATGCAACCAAATGCCAAGGTAAAGGAGATTGCCAAGGTGGAACACGTTGCCTTACTCACACGCTGTGGCGTGACCTAAGCTCTCGCATTAGTGACTTTTTGAATAACATCACTCTTGGTGAGTTGATGACAGACAATGAAGTACTCGAAATTTCTGATCGTCAGGACATTGATCTGGCGGTAACCCATGGGCTATCAAACAAAAATACAACCGCCGCGCCCATCGGTGTAAACGTCCGCTCTTAGCGGTCAGCTTTTTACATTGGAGTAGAGAATGAAACTGCCGATTTATCTTGATTATTCCGCTACATGTCCAGTTGATCCACGTGTTGCTGAAAAAATGGTTCAGTACATGACAATGGATGGCACATTTGGCAACCCAGCGTCACGTTCGCACCGTTACGGCTGGCAGGCAGAAGAAGCGGTCGATACTGCTCGTGAGCAAATTGCTGACCTTCTAAATGCAGATCCTCGCGAAATCGTATTTACATCTGGTGCGACAGAATCAGACAACCTTGCGATTAAAGGTGCAGCGCACTTTTACTCGAAGAAAGGCAAGCACGTAATCACTTGTAAAACAGAGCACAAAGCCGTTCTTGACCCATGTCGTCAACTTGAGCGTGAAGGCTTTGAAGTGACTTACCTTGAGCCAGAATCAAATGGCTTGATCGATCTAGAGAAGCTTAGAGCAGCCATGCGTGATGACACCGTGCTTGTGTCTATTATGCATGTAAACAACGAGATTGGTGTGGTTCAAGACATTACAGCGATCGGCGAACTGTGCCGTGAGCGTAAAATTGTTTTCCACGTGGATGCTGCGCAATCTGCTGGTAAATTACCAATCGACGTTCAAGAGATGAAAGTTGATCTAATTTCACTTTCTGCTCACAAAGTTTACGGTCCTAAAGGTATCGGTGCACTTTACGTACGTCGTAAGCCTCGTATTCGTCTTGAAGCGCAAATGCACGGTGGCGGTCATGAGCGTGGTTTCCGCTCTGGTACACTTCCTACTCACCAAATCGTAGGTATGGGTGAAGCATTCCGCATTGCAAAAGAAGACATGCAAAAAGATTACGATCATGCTTTAGCGCTTCGTAACCGTCTTTTTGATGGCGTGAAAGACTTAGAAGCAGTGACGGTAAACGGTGACTTTGAGCAGCGTGTACCACACAACCTAAACATCAGCTTCGCATTCGTAGAAGGTGAATCACTACTAATGTCGCTTAAAGATCTAGCGGTATCTTCTGGTAGTGCTTGTACGTCTGCAAGCCTTGAGCCTTCTTACGTTCTTCGTGCCCTAGGCATGGATGACGAATTGGCTCACAGCTCGGTTCGTTTCTCGTTTGGTCGTTTCACGACTGAAGAAGAAATTGATTACGCAATTGAACAAATCCGCGTTGCAGTGACTAAGCTACGCGACATGTCTCCTCTATGGGATATGTACAAAGAAGGGATTGATTTGAGCACTGTTGAATGGGCTCACCATTAATCTCAGGGATTGAAATAGAGGATTCGAGGTAATTTATCATGGCATACAGCGAAAAAGTAATTGATCACTACGAGAACCCACGTAACGTTGGTTCATTCGATAAAGAAGATCCATCAGTAGGTAGCGGCATGGTTGGCGCTCCTGCGTGTGGTGACGTAATGAAGCTTCAAATCAAAGTGACACCTGAAGGTATCATCGAAGATGCGAAGTTCAAAACATACGGTTGTGGTAGTGCAATCGCATCAAGCTCACTAGTAACTGAGTGGGTAAAAGGTAAGTCAGTTGATGAAGCGGCAGCAATTAAAAACTCTGAGATTGCTGAAGAGCTAGAGCTTCCACCAGTGAAAGTTCACTGTTCTATTCTTGCTGAAGATGCAATCAAAGCAGCGGTTGCTGACTACAAGAAAAAACACCAAGAATAATTATTCCGTAATATAATGGGAGCTTTGACGCTCCCATTCCAATCGAAATTTAGACAGACTAAGGTGCAGTATGGCCATCACAATGACAGAATCAGCGGCAAGTCGCGTAAGAGCATTCCTAGATAACCGAGGCAAAGGTATCGGTTTACGTCTTGGAGTGAAGACGACTGGTTGTTCCGGCATGGCATACGTACTTGAGTTTGTTGATGAGCTCAATGAAGAAGACGAAGTATTTGAACTCTCTGGAGTGAAAATTATCATCGATCAAAAGAGCTTAGTGTACCTAGATGGTACTGAATTGGATTACGTGAAAGAAGGGTTGAATGAAGGTTTTGAATTCAACAACCCTAACGCGAAAAGTGAATGTGGTTGTGGTGAAAGCTTCAACGTCTAATTGATTGTCCTTCTGGGCAAACGAGTCCGGAAGGCTTTACTAGGACCCGAACTTAATGAATCACTTTGAATTATTTGGGCTACCAAGTCAGTTTAAGCTGGATGGTAGCCTTCTTTCTTCTCAGTTCCGAGAACTACAAAAACGCTTCCACCCGGATAACTTTGCAACGGGCTCAGAACGTGACCGTTTGATGGCGGTGCAAAAGGCGGCGCAAATCAACGATGCCTATCAAGTTCTGAAAAATCCTATTTCTCGCGCCGAGTATATCCTCGCTGAGCAAGGTGTTGAGATCCGAGGTGAACAGCAAACAATGCAAGATCCGATGTTCTTAATGGAGCAAATGGAACTGCGCGAAGAACTGGAAGAGATTGCTGACAACTCCGATCCTGAATCGGCGCTTTTTGACTTCGACTCTAAGGTCAGCAAAATGTACAAACAGCATCTGGCAAGCGTCGAGCAAGAGCTTGATGATGGTCTATGGGCTGAAGCCGCAGACCGAGTTCGTAAGCTAAAATTCATTGCCAAACTAAAGAACGAAATTGAGCTAGTCGAAGACAAACTCCTCGGCTAGTAAGCGTGACAAGGACCTATCATGGCACTACTTCAAATCGCAGAACCGGGCCAAAGCTCGGCACCTCATGAGCATAAGTTAGCAGCGGGTATCGACTTAGGTACTACCAACTCTTTGGTTGCTTCTGTACGTAGCGGCGATGCAACTCCACTTGCGGACGAGCAGGGCCGTACTATTTTACCTTCAGTCGTTAATTACGCTGAGGAAACGTTAACGGTCGGCCACGAAGCCAAAGCCAAAGCAGAGTTTGAACCAGAGAACACGATTATCTCTGTAAAACGTTTGATCGGTCGTTCATTAAAGGACATTCAGTCCCGTTACTCTTCACTTCCTTATCGTTTTAAAGAGAGTGAAAACGGCCTGCCAATTTTGCAAACACCTCAAGGTGACAAAAACCCGATTGAAGTATCTGCGGACATCCTAAAAGTATTGGGTAAGCGAGCTGAAGATACGTTAGGTGGTGAGTTAGCAGGTGTCGTTATTACCGTTCCTGCTTACTTTGATGACGCGCAACGTGCAGGTACAAAAGATGCGGCGAAATTAGCTGGTCTTCATGTTCTCCGTCTACTTAACGAACCAACCGCTGCGGCAATTGCTTATGGCCTAGACTCAGGTCAAGAAGGTGTGATTGCGGTTTACGATCTAGGTGGCGGTACTTTTGATATCTCTATCCTACGTTTATCGAAAGGCGTATTTGAAGTATTAGCAACAGGTGGCGATTCTGCATTAGGCGGTGACGACTTCGACCATTTATTTGCCGATTATTTAATGGAGCAAGCGGGTCTAGAAGCGCCGCTTTCTGCAGAAAAGAACCGTACACTGTTGAACATTGCTACTGAAGCTAAGATTGCTTTCTCTGAGCAAGACAGTGTTGACGTTGACGTTTTTGGTTGGAAAGGCACCGTGACTCGCGAGCAGTTCGAAGATCTGATTCGTCCGCTAGTGAAGAAAACACTGATGTCTTGTCGTCGCGCATTAAAAGATGCGGATGTCGACGCAGATGAAGTACTCGAGGTCGTCATGGTTGGCGGCTCAACCCGTACATTGTTGGTTCGTGAAATGGTAGGCGAGTTTTTTGGTCGCACACCTCTGACAAGCATTAACCCAGATGAAGTTGTTGCAATCGGTGCGGGTATTCAAGCTGATATCCTAGCGGGTAACAAACCTGACTCTGAAATGTTGCTTCTTGATGTGATTCCACTGTCGCTCGGTATTGAAACCATGGGTGGTTTGGTCGAGAAGATCATCCCCCGCAACACTACGATTCCCGTTGCGCGTGCGCAAGAATTTACCACATTCAAAGATGGCCAAACGGCGATGAGTGTTCATGTGGTACAAGGTGAACGTGAAATGGTTGATGACTGTCGTTCACTTGCTCGCTTCTCGTTAAAAGGTATTCCTCCGATGGCAGCGGGTGCGGCACATATTCGCGTGACTTACCAAGTTGACGCAGATGGCCTTCTTTCTGTTACGGCAATGGAGAAGAGCACTGGTGTTCAATCAGAGATTCAAGTAAAACCTTCTTACGGCTTAAGTGACAATGAAGTGGCGGATATGTTGCGTGATTCAATGACGCACGCAAAAGAAGATATGCAAGCTCGTGCCTTAGCTGAGCAGCGTGTTGAAGCCGACCGAGTGATAGAAGGTTTGATTGCAGCGATGCAAGCTGATGGTGATGACTTACTATCAGAACAAGAGAAACAAAACTTGATTAAAGCCATCGAAGCCTTGATTGAGCTGCGTAATGGTGATGATGCAGATGCGATAGAGCAAGGCATTAAAGATACCGATAAAGCGAGCCAAGATTTCGCATCACGCCGTATGGATAAATCGATTCGAGCTGCGTTGTCAGGTCAATCAGTAGACGATATATAAGAGATAAGTAGTTATGCCTAAGATTATTGTATTACCACACGACGATTTGTGCCCAGAAGGTGCAGTGTTGGAAGCAAACTCTGGTGACACCGTTCTAGACGTAGCGCTAAAAAACGGTATCGGTATTGAACATGCGTGTGAGAAGTCATGTGCGTGTACTACCTGCCACGTAATCATCCGTGAAGGTTTTGATTCACTCGAAGAAAGTGAAGAACTAGAAGACGACATGCTAGATAAAGCGTGGGGTCTAGAGCCTGAGTCACGCCTAGGGTGTCAGGCGAGAATTGCTGATGAAGACTTGGTAGTAGAAATTCCTAAATACACACTCAACCACGCTTCAGAAGATCACTAAAACTATCTCCCCAATATAGGGAAGAAGCAAAAGGAAGATGAGCAATGAAATGGACAGATTCTCGCGATATCGCGATTGAACTTTGTGACAAGTTTCCAGATGTCGATCCAAAAACAGTGCGTTTTACCGATCTTCATCAATGGATCATGGAGTTAGATGAGTTTGACGATGAGCCAAACCGTTCTAATGAAAAGATTCTAGAAGCCGTTATCATGTGCTGGATGGACGAAGCGGACTAAGTCTGTAAAACACAGCCTAGTTAACAATTCTTACTAAAAAAAGCGGACCTTTAGGTCCGTTTTTTTATCCAATTGACATTTTTGCCCTACATAATGCTAACATCCGTGAGTTATTAAAAAGAAGCAGCGTAGGCAACGCTGCTATAAGACAAGGAGAAACCATGTCTACACAGATGTCTGTATTTTTAAGTCAAGAGTCGGCAGCACCACATTGGGGTGAAAAAGCACTGCTTTCATTCGCTGAAAACGGCGCAACTATTCACTTAGGTGAAGGTCATGATCTCGGCGCAATTCAACGTGCAGCTCGTCAGCTAGATGGCCAAGGAATTCGTCCTATTTTTCTTTCTGGTGATAACTGGGATCTAGAGAGCGTATGGGCTTTCCACCAAGGGTTCCGTAACCCTAAAAAACATGGCTCAGTTGAGTGGGCAGCATTGTCTGATGAAGATCAAGCAGAGCTTCAAGCTCGTATTACTTCGACTGATTTTACCCGCGATATTATCAACAAAACGGCAGAAGAAGTTGCTCCTCGTCAGCTAGCGACAATGGCTGCTGAATTCATCAAATCTGTTGCGCCGAAAGGCACGGTGACAGCACGTATCGTCAAAGACAAAGACTTGTTGGCAGAAGGTTGGGAAGGTATTTACGCAGTAGGCCGTGGTTCTGAGCGTACTTCTGCGATGCTTCAGTTAGACTACAACCCAACTGGTGACGAAAACGCACCTGTATTCGCATGTCTTGTGGGTAAAGGCATCACCTTTGATTCCGGTGGTTACAGCTTGAAGCCTTCTACCTTCATGAGTGCTATGAAAGCAGATATGGGTGGCTCGGGTACTATCACTGGTGGCCTAGGATTAGCTATCTTGCGCGGTTTAAACAAGCGCGTAAAACTGATCTTGTGTTGTGCTGAGAACATGGTTTCTGGCCGTGCCCTTAAGCTTGGCGACATCATCACTTACAAAAACGGCAAAACCGTTGAGATTATGAATACCGACGCGGAAGGTCGCTTGGTGCTTGCAGACGGTCTTATCTACGCCAGTGAGCAAAAGCCTGAGTTAATCATTGACTGCGCGACGCTAACAGGCGCAGCGAAGAATGCGTTAGGTAACGATTACCATGCGCTAATGAGCTTTGATGATGAGCTATCGCATCAAGCGCTTACGGCGGCAAGCCAGGAAAAAGAAGGCTTGTGGCCGCTACCACTTGCTGATTTCCATCGAGAAATGTTGCCATCTAATTTTGCCGATTTATCGAATATCAGCTCTGGTGATTATTCTCCAGGTGCAAGTACTGCAGCTGCGTTCTTGTCTTACTTCGTTGAGGACTACAAAAAAGGCTGGTTACATTTCGACTGTGCGGGTACGTATCGTAAAGCCGCTTCTGATAAATGGGCTGCGGGAGCAACGGGTATGGGTGTCCGTACACTTGCTCGTTTCCTCAATGAGCAAGCTGGAAAATAAGATTGATTGCAGCACTCTCTTGTTTGAGTGCTGCTCTTACCCAGTAAGTCACTTTAAAAGCACAACTATTATTACAAGTACAGAAAGGAAATTTTATGGCTCTAGAAAGAACATTTTCAATCATTAAGCCTGATGCTGTAGAGCGAAACCTAATTGGTGAAATCTACAATCGTATTGAAAAGGCTGGCCTACGTATCATCGCTGCCAAAATGGTTCACCTGACAGAAGATCAGGCAAGCGGCTTTTATGCAGAGCATGAAGGTAAAGAGTTTTTCCCTCCTCTAAAAGAGTTCATGACATCTGGTCCTATTATGGTTCAGGTATTGGAAGGTGAAAATGCGATTGCACGTTACCGCGAGCTAATGGGTAAAACCAACCCAGAGGAAGCGGCATGCGGCACTTTGCGTGCTGATTACGCACTCAGCATGCGTCACAATTCAGTTCATGGTTCCGATAGCCCTGAGTCTGCCGCTCGTGAAATTGAGTTTTTCTTCCCTGAATCAGAAGTTTTCTCTCGCTAACTCGTTCATGCATCACTTTTGCGTGATGATCTAGTTCGTAACAACCTCGGATTTGTCCGAGGTTTTTTATTCCGTGTTCTCCATTTCATCGGCGAGTTCATTCGTAAGTACTCGCGAAGACGTTGGCTAATCTGAGCACCTTACAGGGGGAAAGCTTAGTTACGTGTGTTTCTTCTCACTGCTTTCTCTGCACCACTTCTACGCTTTTGCTGTCGGTTGTCTAATCATTATTCTCACCGTAAAGTCTGATTAAAATTTAATCGTTTTTATTTTAATGCCTTAGCAAACTCAGGGTCTTACACCCCTTGTTGTAGCTGAATAAAGGCTGTACAATTCGCGCCCTTATTCTTGTTTCAGTCATTGAGAGGCAACATGACCACTGAAAAAATCAATCTACTCGACTTTGATCGCAAAGGCATGCGTCAGTTTTTCGCGGAAGAACTTGGCGAGAAAGCGTTTCGTGCCGATCAGGTTATGAAGTGGATCTACCATTTCGGTGTAGATGACTTCGAAAAAATGACAAACATCAACAAGAAGCTGCGCGAAAAGCTTTTACACAAGTGTGAAATTAAAGCACCAACTGTAGCAGAAGCTCAGCATTCTTCAGACGGCACGATCAAGTGGGCAATGAAGGTTGGTGATCAGGATGTAGAAACGGTTTACATTCCAGAAGATGATCGCGCAACGCTTTGTGTATCTTCTCAAGTAGGTTGTGCATTGGAATGTAAGTTCTGCTCAACAGCACAGCAGGGTTTTAACCGTAACTTGAAAGTTTCAGAGATCATCGGCCAGGTGTGGCGTGCTGCACGTGAAATTGGTCTTGAGAAAGAAACAGGCCGTCGCCCAATTACGAACGTGGTGATGATGGGCATGGGTGAGCCGCTTCTTAATATGAAGAACTTGATTCCAGCACTGGAGTTAATGTTGGATGATCTTGGCTTTGGTTTGTCGAAGCGTCGCGTAACCGTATCAACATCAGGTGTGGTTTCTGGTCTTGATCAGATGACGGGCAAAATCGACGTTGCGTTGGCGATCTCTCTTCATGCGCCAAATGATAAGCTGCGTAGTGAAATCATGCCGATTAACGATCGTTGGGATATTCAAGATTTCCTAGCATCCGTTCGTCGTTACATTGCTTCATCGAATGCAAACCGTGGCAAGGTAACAGTCGAGTACGTGTTGCTTGATCATGTGAACGATGACATGGACCATGCACGCGAGCTGGCTGAATTGATGAAAGACACACCATGTAAGATTAACTTGATTCCGTTTAACCCGTACCCAGGTTCACCTTACAAGAAACCAAGTAACTCACGTATTGATCGCTTCCAAAAAACATTGATGCAATACGAGCACACAGTTACGGTTCGTAAAACACGTGGTGATGACATTGATGCCGCATGTGGTCAGTTGGTCGGTGATGTAATTGACCGAACTAAACGTACGGCAATGCTGAAAGCGTCACGCGGTGCCGATACCATTGAAGTGAAAGCTGTATAAACGACCGGAATTCAAAAATAGCCAGAGCCATTCGCTCTGGCTATTTTGTTTATTGTTTAGGACATTTTCGCCAAGATTTGGGACTATCACTCTTCAACCTAAGGTTATTTGGGTATAATTTCGAATTCCTTTGTCAAAGTTTGGACAAAAGCTTGAGCTATCTGTTAGTTTGAGTGTAAAGAGTTTTTGTCTTCGTTGCGCATTCGCTTATCATGATATGTAACACTAACGATGACACCGATAATTCTCAGCACTTTCTCACATACGTTTTGCTGATTTTTGCAAAACGGGTATTCGCACTCAGATCGCTGAGAGTTTCTTAAAATTATTATTTTTGGTTAACGCGTTTAGGCTAGCTATCTTTTAAAGAGGCTTAAGAACAATAACGAAAATACATGACCACGTTAGCCACTAAAACAGATTAAATACCGCCATTATGACAGAACACGAAAATACGAATGAAGTGCCACTCTCTATTGAAGCTGGCACATTACTGAAAAACAAACGTGAATCCTTGGGAATGAGCCAAAAGCAAGTTGCCGATCGCCTGAGGCTTCGCATTTCTGTGATTGAAGATATTGAAAATAACCGATTTGAATCTCAACAAGTCGCGACATTTACGCGTGGTTACTTACGCTCTTACGCTAAATTCGTAGGTCTTGATGAGAAGGTGGTTTTGACGGCGTTAGAGCAGACTGCCGATGCTCAGCCTCAAGAGCAAGAAATTGAAATGCAAAGCTTCTCTCGTAAAACAAAAGACGAGAAGCACAATAGCCGTATTATGCTCCTTACTTGGGTTATCGGGCTAGTCATTATTGGCATTTCAGCTGCATGGTGGTGGCAAAACCAACAAGAGAATAGCCTAACTAAGGAAGTAACGGATTCAAGTGTTGAAGCGCCGCAGCCCACTGCTCAAGAATTAGCTGATATCGATTTGATGACGGCTGAAGAGTTAATCGCAAGCACTCCTGAAGAAGTTGCTTCAACTAATGAAGGTGTTGCTGAATTGACTGAAGCACCCGTTGAGCAAGGGGCGGATCCTTTGCTGACTGAAACTGAAAATACAACAAGCGTAGATTCTGAAGAACCTGTTGCCGTGATTGAAGCGGCGGAAGAGGAACAGCCTGCGCCAGTAGTACCTGAAGGCATGACACTTCTTACTATGAAGTTTAAAGCGGACTGTTGGATTCAAGTAAAAGACACCAATGGTAAAACGCTGGTAAGTGGTACTCATAAGCCAGGACAAGATGTAGAACTTACCGGAAAAGCGCCATTTAAAGTGATATTAGGCGCACCGGAAGGGGTTACAATGACATTTGCAAGTGAACCTGTCGACCTTTCTGGGTATACTTCAGGCAAAGTAGCTAGATTCACTCTACCGTTATAAAAAATTATGCAACACGAATCTCCAATTATTCGTCGTAAATCGACGCGTATTTATGTGGGTGATGTGCCAATTGGTGATGGTGCGCCAATTGCAGTACAGTCAATGACTAACACTCGCACGACTGACGTAGAAGCGACAGTCGCTCAAATCCGAGCACTAGAAAAAGTCGGCGCAGATATCGTTCGAGTTTCTGTACCTACGATGGACGCAGCAGAAGCTTTCAAACTGATTAAACAGCAAGTTTCTGTACCATTAGTGGCTGATATTCATTTCGACTATCGTATCGCGCTGAAAGTTGCGGAGTACGGAGTTGACTGTTTACGTATCAACCCAGGTAACATCGGCAATGAAGAGCGCATTCGCGCTGTTGTTGATTGCGCTCGCGATAAAAACATCCCGATCCGTATTGGTGTCAATGGTGGATCTTTGGAAAAAGATCTACAGATGAAATACGGTGAGCCTACGCCAGAAGCCTTGGTTGAGTCGGCGATGCGTCACGTAGATCATCTCGATCGTCTTAACTTTGACCAATTTAAAGTTAGCGTGAAAGCTTCAGACGTTTTTCTTGCGGTGGATTCATATCGTCTGCTGGCGAAGAAAATCGATCAGCCTCTTCATTTAGGTATCACAGAGGCGGGTGGTGCTCGAGCTGGCGCTGTTAAGTCATCTGTTGGCTTAGGTATGCTGTTATCTGAAGGGATAGGCGATACGCTGCGTATCTCTTTGGCTGCCGATCCAGTTGAAGAAATCAAAGTTGGTTTCGACATCCTTAAATCTCTGCGCATTCGCTCTCGAGGCATCAACTTTATTGCGTGCCCAAGCTGCTCACGCCAAGAATTCGATGTGATTGGTACGGTGAATGCACTGGAGCAACGTTTAGAAGACATCATCACTCCAATGGATGTGTCTATCATCGGTTGTGTGGTAAACGGCCCTGGTGAAGCAGAAGTTTCTCACTTAGGTCTAGCAGGTAGTAACAAGAAGAGCGCATTCTACGAAGATGGTAAACGCCAGAAAGAGCGCTTTGATAACGATGACCTTGTGAATAAGCTAGAAGCTAAGATCCGTGCGAAAGCAGCTATGATGAATGGCGAAAACCGCATCGAAGTTAAAGTACAAGATTAATCTCAACGAGAATTACGGTAAGTATTGTGGCAAAAACAATTCAAGCAATTCGAGGCATGAACGATTGCCTCCCAACTCAGTCGCCACTGTGGCAAAAATTAGAAAACACAGTGAAAAATGTAATTAGCGCATACGGTTATAACGAAGTGCGCATGCCAATCGTTGAAGAAACAAACCTATTCAGCCGCGCTGTTGGTGAAGAAACAGACGTCGTTTCAAAAGAAATGTACACTTTTGATGACCGTAACGGCGACAGCCTAACACTTCGCCCAGAAGGTACGGCGGGTTGTGTACGTTCATGTATCCAAAACAGCCTGATCAACCGTGATGAACAGCGTCTGTGGTACATGGGGCCTATGTTCCGCCATGAACGTCCGCAGAAAGGTCGTTACCGTCAATTCCACCAGTGTGGTGTTGAGGTGTTTGGTCTAAATGGTCCAGATGTTGATGCAGAGCTTATCATGATGACGGCGCGTCTATGGCGTGAGCTAGGTATCAATGAACATGTTCGTCTTGAGCTGAACTCTATCGGTTCTCAAGAAGACCGCGCAGACTACCGTACTGCACTGGTTGCATTCCTTGAGCAACATATTGATGTGCTAGATGAAGATTGTAAGCGTCGCATGCACACGAACCCACTGCGTGTTCTGGATACGAAGAACCCAGACGTTCAAGCTATTTTAGGTGATGCGCCTCGCCTTTCAGATTACTTGGGTGAAGAATCTAAAGCACACTTCGCAGGTCTATGTGAACTTTTAGACGCCGCAGGTATCAAATACACAGTTAACGAACGTCTAGTTCGTGGTCTGGATTACTACAATCGCACGGTATTTGAGTGGATCACCGAGAGCCTAGGTGCTCAAGGCACTGTATGTGGTGGTGGTCGTTACGATGGCCTTGTAGAGCAATTAGGTGGTAAACCAACACCAGCGGTTGGCTTTGCAATGGGCCTAGAGCGTCTAGTACTGATGCTAGAAACGTTGGAACTGACAGACGTTCGTCGCAGTGTTGACGTGTACGTAGTCACAGCGGGTGAAGGCACCATGATGGCAGGAATGAAGCTAGCAGAACAGCTTCGCGAGTCTGTTCCAGGCGTTCGTGTGATGAATCACTTCGGTGGCGGTAACTTCAAGAAACAGTTTAAACGCGCAGACAAAGTTGGTGCTGTTGTAGCATTAGTTCTGGGTGAAAACGAAGTTGCGGATAATACCGTAGTACTGAAAGACTTAGCTGGTGGTGAGCAAGAGACTTACAACCAAGCAGAAGTTGCAGAAAAGATCGCAGCACTGATTTAAGTCTTTTAGTAATCTAACAAAATTACATCCTAGTTCGTAAGCTAAGGCTCCCAAATGTGGAGCCTTTAAACGAAATAGGAACAATGGCAGCTAAGCTGCCATTTACATGTTTTAAGAGGACAGGAAGTGGAACTTTACGATACTGAAGAACAACAAGTTGAAGCCATTAAAGACTGGTGGAAGGAAAACGGCAAAGCCGTCATCATCGGTGCGGTTGTTGGTTTAGGTGGTCTATTCGGCTGGCGTTACTACCAGGATTCTGTGATTCAGGCGAGTGAAGCAGCTTCTCAAAGCTACACGACAGCAATGAATGCTTTGCAAGACAAAGGCACTGATGCTCAATCTGACGTGAAAGCTTTCATTGAGTCAAATGAAGTAAAAGAATATTCAGTATTGGCTGCGCTACAACTTGCTAAAGCACAAGTTGAAGCTCAAGACCTTTCTGCTGCATTGGAGCAACTGAAGTGGGCGCAAAGCAACACTCAAGATGCTGCGTTGTTACCATTGATTAGTTACCGCATTGCGCGTATTGAGACGGAAATGGGTAACTTCGACGCTGCAACGGCAGAGCTAAGTAACGTCACTGATACAGCATGGACAGGTCGTATTGCTGAACTTCGTGGCGATATTGCGATTCGCCAAGGTGACAAAGATGCTGCGTACGCTGCGTATACTGAAGCTCAGCAAGCGGCAGATGCAAGCCCGACACTACAAATGAAATTGGACGATCTGGCGAAATAAGGACCGCATTGGATGAAAAGAGTCTTTAAGAAAGCCTTGCTAGGGGCGTTAACAATGGGAGTACTTGCCGGTTGTGCAGGTGAGAAAGACACCATTGTAATGGCGCCACTACCTCAGGTAGACAGTCAGTTTACAACCAGTAGTGAGTGGAGCACATCGGTTGGCGATGGTGTCGGTCATTACTTTTCAAAGCTATCCCCTGTATTTGCGAATGATACATTGTTCGTGGCAAGTCGTGATGGCTTAGTAAAAGCGCTGGATCCTGAGAATGGTAAACAACGTTGGCAAACGGACCTAGAAGAAGATGTCATTGCTCGTCTCTCTGGTGGTATCACAGCGGCATACGGAAACCTTTACATTGGCTCTGAGAATGGTGAAGTCATCTCTCTTGACCAAGAAACAGGTGAAATTGTTTGGCGTGTAAAAGTTGGTGGTGAGGTACTGGCGAAGCCAGTTGCAGATTCAGGCCTTATTATCATCAATACTAGCCGAGGCATGTTGATTGCCCTTAATGAGAGTACAGGTGAGCAACGCTGGGCATTGAGTACAGAAGTGCCGAACTTAACTTTACGTGGCGACAGTACTCCGACTGCAATTGGTGGCGGTGTATTTTGGGGAACGGCAAATGGCCGACTCGCAGCTGCTATCGTTGAGCGTGGTCAGTTGATTTGGCAACAGCCTGTTGGTACGCCAAAAGGCGCGACAGAAATTGATCGTTTGGTTGACGTTGATTCATCGCCAATTGTGCTAGGCGGTACTCTTTTCACCATTGGATACAATGGCCAACTTATCGCTATTGACTTGCGTTCAGCGAACCCGATTTGGAAGCGTAATTACTCATCTGCGACAGACATTTCTACAGATGGTAGTCGCATCTTTGTGATAACGGAAAAAGATCATGTTGTTGCCGTTGATTCACGAAGCGGAACTGAGTTGTGGGAAAACAGCTTGCTTGAGCACCGACAACTTACAGCGCCAGTTATTGTTGGCAATTATCTCGTTGTCGGTGACACGCTTGGTTACCTTCACTGGATGGATCGTTCAACGGGCGAATTTGTTGCGCAGCAGTTTGTCGATGATAGTGGCTTGGCAGTTGGCCCGACGTTATTGTCGGATGGTTATGTGATTACAACTCGCAACGGCGATGTAAAGAAACTAACCATTAACGAATAATATCGTGATATAATTCACATTCGGCTCCTGGCTGGTGACAGCTAGGAGCCGTTTTGTTGTTTGAATTTATTAACCCTGACGTGGTTATAGGTAAAAATCTGGTTTGATTTGGCATCGAGCAAGTCGTTACCTATAACTACAGAAGAAAGATTATTGTAGAGGTTGTTATGGTACCTGTTGTAGCTCTAGTAGGGCGTCCGAACGTAGGTAAATCTACACTATTTAACCGATTGACTCGCACTCGTGACGCGTTGGTTGCGGACTTTCCAGGCCTAACGCGAGACCGTAAATATGGCCAGGCGAGACTTGGTGAAGAGCACGAATTCATTGTGATTGATACCGGTGGTATCGATGGCACAGAAGAAGGCGTGGAAACAAAGATGGCAGAACAGTCATTAGCCGCGATTGATGAGGCTGATGTTGTGTTGTTCCTTGTTGACGGTCGTGCTGGTCTGACACCTTCAGATGAAGCAATTGCTGCGCATCTGCGTAAAATTGAAAAGCCAGCGATGCTGGTAGTAAACAAAATCGATGGTATTGATGCCGATGCGGCGTGTGCTGATTTTTGGCAGCTCGGAGTGGATGATATGTACCAGATTGCGGCTGCTCATGGCCGTGGTGTGACCGCTTTGCTTGAGCGTGCTTTATCTCCATTCTTTGATGATCTATTAACAAGTGAATCTGAAGAAGGTGAGATTGAAGACCTGACTGGATTCGAAGACGAAGAGCCTCTTGTTGAAGATTACACTGAAGAAGACGCAGAAGCTGAATTCAAGCGCCTTCAAGAGCAGCCGATTAAGTTGGCGATCATCGGTCGTCCGAATGTAGGTAAATCGACACTGACTAACCGTATTCTGGGTGAAGAACGTGTAGTTGTATACGATATGCCAGGTACAACGCGCGATTCTATCTACATCCCGATGGAACGTGATGGACGCGAATACGTACTAATTGACACCGCAGGTGTTCGTCGTCGTGGTCGTATCAATGAAACGGTTGAAAAGTTCTCTGTTGTTAAGACGCTGAAAGCGGTAGAAGATGCAAACGTCGTTCTACTGGTGATTGATGCACGTGAAAATATTTCAGACCAAGACCTAAGCTTGCTTGGTTTTGCACTGAATGCTGGCCGCTCAATTGTCATCGCCGTTAACAAGTGGGATGGTCTAGACAGTGACGTGAAAGAAAGCGTGAAGAAAGAACTGGACCGCCGTCTAGGATTCGTCGATTTCGCGCGTATCCACTTTATCTCTGCGTTGCACGGTACTGGCGTTGGTCACTTATTTGAATCTATTCAAGAAGCATATAACTCGGCGACAACGCGTGTGGGTACGTCAGTACTGACGCGTATCATGAAGATGGCAGTGGATGATCACCAGCCGCCAATGGTTCGTGGTCGTCGTATCAAACTCAAATACGCACACGCAGGTGGTTACAACCCACCGATCGTTGTTATCCACGGTAACATGGTTCGTGAATTACCAGATTCGTATAAACGTTATCTGATGAACTACTTCCGTAAGTCTCTGGAAATTATGGGAACACCGATTCGCATTAACTTCCACAACAGTGATAACCCATACGAGAACCGTACGAATAAGCTTACGCTATCACAAGAGCGTAAACGTAAGCGTATGATGTCGATGGTGAAAAACCGCAATAAATAATGAAATTCGAATACCCAAGTTTCTACTTGGGTATTTTTTTATCAAAAGTAATCGTAAAAATGACTATCACAGCAACAAAGACTCGTTTTTGTCATCAAACATGGCAATTAGAAGCACAAATACAGCTCGTTCAATCTACGGAAGAAGTGACTTACGTTATTACAGATGTCACGCCGTTCCATCCCGTTAGTCACATATGGCCGGATCACCCTGCAGACAAAGGAACGTTGAAGGTGAATGGGGCTGAGCATGACGTAGTAGATTGCCAAGTTGGAGCAGTGGAGCAGGAGAGTGGTGCTTTGTATGTGGGTAGTGACATCCCTGTAAAGCGTGATGCTGAAGGTTGGGTGTTTGTCGTCGTGCATGTTTTATCACGTACGGAATCATTTGCAATTAATGACTTGGTAACATTAGCGGTAGATAAAGACTATCAAAATGCTTTGAGTCGAGGCCACACAGCAGGACACTTAGCGTATTTGGCGTTGAATAAAGTACTAGCGGAAGACTATTGGCGAAAAGACGCAGACCGCAAAGACCCACATGGTTATTATGACTTTAATAGCTATGCGCAAGTCACGAGTTATGTCACTCCAGACAAGTGCCTCGATACGTACCGTTTAGGCAAAACACTCCGTAAAAGAGGATTAAACAGTGCAGATATGCTGAATGACCTCCAGGCGATTGCAGAAAAAGTGAATGGCCAACTGGTTGAATGGCTTCAAAGAGATGCGATGATCACCATGGAATGCCACGGCGATAGATTAACGGATTCTCGCTATTGGAAGTGCGATTTAGGGGAAGGTCAATTAGCGGTAATCCCTTGTGGTGGAACGCATGCGAGCCATTTAAATGAGTTTGCTTTTATCCAAGTTAAACTCGTTGAGCTCGACGCTCAAACTATCGAAATGCACACCAATGTAAACACTGCTTTTTGAATAAGATCTTTTTATTAAATTCTGATTTTTCGTTTAATTAAATCTCTCTAAGGTTTTTTATTCTGTCTTAAATTGGAATGCAGAATATGTAACTTATGCTTTCGGTGTGTGGTTATATAAATATTCTTTTAAGGGGTGATCGCTGATCAAGGAGTAAATATCAGACGATCAGTATAAGATCCTACGTATCAAGTATGGTTAACGCCTCGTGAAACTTGTTGGGGCGGTGATGAAGATCAACATACTTGTTCGTTATTTTGAGTAGCATGCGTTACTCGAAATTGCTTAGTTTAGAGAGAGGAACGGGATATGCAGCAGAACATTTGCCCGACTTGCAATGTCGAACTGGAATGGACAGGACAATACCATTGTGCACAGTGTGAATCGGATTTTAAAAAAGTAGGTTTTTGCCCTGATTGTGAGGCGGAGCTGGAGAAGCTGCAAGCATGCGGTGCTGCGAGTTACTTTTGCAATGTGTGTAATGAACTCAAGTCAAAATCACGTGTCCGATTTGAGTTCCAGAAAATCAGTTAACCAGAGTTTGTATTCAGTTAACGGTAGAGCGAACGTCGCCTTCGGCTAATCGAGTAATCAATACATCTCCCGATTTTACATCTGAAGATTGCGTAATTACTTTTCCTTGCTCAGTTTGAGTAATTGAGTAACCTCGTTTCAATGTCGCTAGTGGGCTGACGGTGTCTAACTTCTCTGCAGCAATCGCGAGTTGATGGCGCATAGTCAGTAACTTGCGATCCATTGCATCCATGAGCTTTTGCTCAACACGTTCTAGCTTCGACTTCTGCTCGGCAAGGCGTGTTACAGGAGAATTTAATTGCAGCCGATAATGTTGACGCTCGATTCGCTGTTGACGCAAGGCAATAAAACGACTCATCGCTCGCTGTAAGCGCATGTCCAACTCATCTAACTGTTGCGTCTGACGTTGCAAGCGATAGCTTGGGTGCTGTCTCTCTAGACGGTGCACTAATTGAGCAGATTGCTGCTTTTGTTGTGCTAGGTAGTAACGCATCGCGCTCGCTAACTTATGCTGGCGGGTAACTAAAGCTTGATCTTTGTGGCTGTTATCACGGCTTACTAGCTCAGCGGCTGCTGATGGAGTAGGCGCGCGTACGTCGGCGACAAAATCAGCTATTGTCACGTCAACTTCATGTCCAACGGCGCTAATAATAGGAATTTGGCTTGCTGCAATCGTGCGAGCTAATATCTCGTTGTTAAAGCACCATAAGTCTTCTAATGAACCACCACCTCGGCCCACAATTAGCACATCACATTCATCACGGCTGTTAGCGCGACCAATGGCTTGTGCAATTTGAATGGCTGCGTCCTCACCTTGTACCACTGTCGGATAAATCACAACAGGTAGGGAAGGATCACGACGTTTCAATACGTCTAAGATATCGTAAAGCGCGGCACCAGTTTTCGATGTGATGACGCCAACACGTTTAGGGTGCTCAGGCAAAGATTGCTTATTGATTTGCGCGAACAACCCTTCTGCTGCAAGCTTCATTTTCAGCTCTTCAAACTCTTGTTGAAGACGGCCATCACCTTCCGGTTGCATGCTTTCGATGATCAATTGGTAGTCACCGCGAGGCTCATAAAGAGAAAGACGAGCTTTTACTAGGACTTGATTACCGTTAGCGGGCTTGAAAGTAACGCGGCGATTGTTACCACGAAACATGGCACATTTAACTTGAGCGCGAGAGTCTTTAAGAGTGAGGTACCAGTGACCAGAGACAGGAGCTGAAAAGTTGGATATCTCTCCGACGAGCCAAACGATCCCCATTTCGTTTTCAAGGAGTAAGCGAACTTCTGCGTTGAGACGAGAAACAGTAAAGATGTTTTGATTGGTCTTGGAGAGCACAGCTAATCTCTTAGACGTGAGTATGGAAATTAGCGGCAATATAATACATAGCAAGGGGGTAATTGCAAGAAAAAAATTAAAAAATTTGTGGTCAAGCGATTGCGTTAACCGTATAATCCCTCCGCAATATCTAATCCAAATGTAGCCAACAACCTAAAACTGGTTACCCTCATTATGCGAAACGATGAGATTGGATTGTCTTTTTACTCCTCTAATTGTGAGATATTGCAAATGCTAAGAATTGCCAAAGAAGCGCTGACATTCGATGACGTACTACTTGTGCCAGCACACTCCACCGTTCTCCCAAACACAGCTGATCTTCGCACTCAGCTAACTAAGAACATCACCCTAAACATCCCAATGATTTCAGCGTCTATGGACACTGTTACTGAAGCTCGTCTAGCAATTGCGCTAGCGCAAGAGGGTGGCATTGGCTTTATCCACAAGAACATGTCTATTGAGCAGCAGGCAGCCGAAGTTCGTAAAGTTAAGAAGTTCGAAGCTGGTATGGTAACTGACGCGGTTACTGTAAACCCTGACGCGACCATCGCTGATGTTGTTGCACTCACTGAAAAGCATGGTTTTGCAGGTTTCCCTGTTGTCACTGAGAGCAATGAGCTTGTTGGTATTATCACTGGTCGTGACGTTCGTTTTGTGACGGACCTTTCTAAGAAAGTATCTTCAGTAATGACGCCAAAAGAGAAGTTGGCAGCAGTTAAAGAAGGTGCAACACGAGAAGAAGTGCAAGAGAAAATGCACGAAGCTCGTGTAGAGAAAGTATTGGTTGTGAATGATGAGTTCCAACTAACCGGTATGATTACTGCGAAAGACTTCCACAAAGCAGAACGTAAACCAAACGCATGTAAAGATGAGCGTGGTCGCCTACGTGTTGGCGCAGCAGTTGGTGCTGGTGCGGGTAACGAAGAGCGTGTTGCTGCTCTAGTTGAAGCAGGCGTTGACATTCTACTTATCGACTCTTCACACGGACATTCTGAAGGTGTACTAAACCGCATCCGCGAAACTCGCGCTGCTTACCCAGATCTAGACATCATCGGTGGTAACGTAGCAACAGGTGCTGGTGCTAAAGCACTAATCGAAGCTGGCGTAAGCGCAGTGAAAGTTGGTATCGGCCCTGGTTCTATCTGTACAACTCGTATTGTAACGGGTGTGGGAGTTCCACAAATCACTGCAATCGCAGATGCGGCAGAAGTGGCTAATGATTATGGTATTCCGGTTATTGCTGACGGTGGTATCCGTTTCTCAGGTGATATCTGTAAAGCAATCGTAGCTGGCGCATCATGTGTGATGGTTGGTTCTATGTTTGCTGGTACTGAAGAAGCGCCGGGTGAAGTGATTCTATACAATGGCCGTTCTTACAAGTCTTACCGCGGCATGGGTTCTCTTGGTGCTATGTCTCAAGGTTCTTCTGACCGTTACTTCCAGTCTGACAACGCAGCGGACAAGCTAGTACCAGAAGGTATCGAAGGTCGTATCGCATACAAAGGCCGTCTAAAAGAGATCGTACACCAACAAATGGGTGGTCTACGTTCAAGCATGGGTCTAACTGGTTCTGCAACTATCGAAGATATGCGTACGAAAGCTGAATTTGTACGTATCTCTGGTGCTGGTATGCAAGAGTCTCATGTACACGATGTTCAAATTACTAAGGAAGCACCGAACTACCGTCTAGGGAACTAATTACCCAACGGAAACGTTTGCTTTTTCCTTGAAGCATTAAGAAGAGGCGAGTACACTCGCCTCGGTTTTAATCACTTAGCCTTAAAAAGACTGCTCAAAATGACTAAAAATATCCATGACCAACGTATTCTGATCTTGGACTTCGGTTCTCAGTACACTCAATTAGTAGCACGCCGCGTACGTGAAATCGGCGTTTACTGTGAACTATGGAGCTGGGATGTAGAAGAAGCGGATATTCGCGAATTCAACCCAGATGGCATTATCCTATCTGGCGGTCCAGAAAGCGTAACGGAAGAGAACTCTCCACGCGCGCCTCAATATGTGTTTGATTCTGGTGTTCCTTTGCTTGGCGTATGTTACGGCATGCAAACCATGGCGGAACAGCTAGGAGGCAAAGTAGCGGGCTCTAACGAACGTGAGTTTGGCTACGCTCAGGTTAAAGTTTCTGGTGAATGTGCTCTATTTAAAGACCTTGAAGCAACTCAAGACGTTTGGATGAGCCATGGCGACAAAGTAGTAGAGATCCCAGCCGATTTCGTAAAAGTTGGTGAGACAGACACTTGTCCTTACGCTGCGATGGCGAACGAAGAGAAGAAATACTACGGTGTTCAGTTCCACCCTGAAGTGACACACACAAAAGGTGGCCTACAAATGCTTGAGAACTTTGTTCTTGGCGTATGTGGCTGTGAGCGTCTATGGACTTCGGAATCTATCATCGAAGACGCGGTTGCTCGCATTAAAGAGCAAGTGGGTGACGACGAAGTTATCCTAGGTCTATCTGGTGGTGTTGATTCATCGGTAGTCGCGATGCTGGTTCACCGTGCAATCGGCGACAAGCTAACGTGTGTATTTGTTGATAACGGTTTACTTCGTCTAAACGAAGGTCAACAAGTAATGGATATGTTCGGCGACCAATTTGGTTTGAACATCATCAAAGTTGACGCTGAAGAACGCTTCCTAAAAGCACTTGAAGGCAAGTCTGACCCAGAAGAGAAGCGTAAGACTATCGGTCACGTATTCGTAGATGTATTCGATGAAGAGTCTAAGAAGCTGAAAAACGCGAAATGGCTAGCTCAAGGTACGATTTACCCTGATGTAATCGAGTCAGCTGCATCTAAGACTGGTAAAGCGCACGTGATCAAATCGCACCACAACGTAGGCGGTCTTCCAGATGACATGGAAATGGGTCTTGTTGAGCCACTACGTGAGCTGTTCAAAGATGAAGTACGTAAGATTGGTCTAGAGCTAGGCCTGCCTTATAACATGCTTTACCGCCACCCATTCCCAGGTCCAGGTCTAGGTGTTCGTGTTCTTGGTGAAATCAAGAAAGAATACTGTGACTTGCTACGCCGTGCTGATGCTATCTTTATTGAAGAACTGCACGCAGCTGATCTATACAACAAAGTATCTCAAGCGTTCACGGTATTCCTACCAGTACGTTCTGTTGGTGTAATGGGCGATGGCCGTAAGTACGATTGGGTTGTGTCTCTACGTGCGGTAGAAACTATCGACTTCATGACTGCTCATTGGGCACACCTACCATACGACTTCCTAGGTAAGGTATCTAACCGTATTATCAACGAAGTTGATGGCATTTCTCGTGTTGTTTACGACATTTCAGGTAAGCCACCAGCGACTATCGAGTGGGAATAATTTTCCTCTAGACTGTTGAGTTTATAAGAACCAGCCTTCGGGCTGGTTTTTTTGTACTTCAAGTTTGTGAAGAGGTGGCTCAACTTTTTTGTGAGAGATATATACATGCGGTTAAATTAAATATATATTCATTTTAATTGTTTGATTATCATAAATGGTATTGCTATGGAACAGGCTGACGTTACCTCTCTCATTCCCATCCTTATTACTCTTTTCCTCGCGCTGACCACAAGAAATGTCGTTGTTGGTTTATTCGCGGGTGTGGTGAGTGGTGTCGCTATGCTCGAAGGGACATTTGTCGAAAAAGGGCCACTAGACTCGTTTAGTGCATTGATGAAAAGCTATCTACTGCCGCAATTAACTGACAGCTACAATGCGGGCGTCATTTTGCTCTTGGTCTTTATTGGTGGCTTTGTTGCCTTGATGGAGAAATCTGGCGGTGGTGTGGCGTTTGCTAAAAAGGTTACTCAATGGGTTGCGAGTAAATGCCAAGCTCAACTGTCCGCATGGTTCGGTGGTGTGGTTATTTTCTTCTCAGACCTTGGTACACCACTGATTGTTGGCCCTGTTTTTCGCCCTTTATTTGATAAGTTAAAAGTATCACGCCAAAAATTAGCTTTTATTATCGACTCTACTTCCTCTCCCGTCGCAATCTTGATCCCTTTTATCGGATGGGGCGTTTACATCATGGGATTGATTCAAAAAGAGTTTACTGCCCTGAATGTCAGTATGAGTGATTGGGATGCTTTCATTGGTGCGATCCCGTATCAGTTTTACGCCTTTCTTGCGATCGCGATTGTGCCGATTGTCTCTTTCTTCAAATTAGATTTCGGACCGATGGCGAAGGCTGAACAACTAGCAGAGCAGGGCTCCGACTTTGGGAAAGTGCAGGAGTCCATGAATGTGTTTACGCATAAAAATGCAAAATCTAGTTTTGTATGGGCACCTTTGCTCGTTATGCTGGTGGTTCTATGTACCATCCTCGTGCCACACGGTTTTCCATTTCAAAAAGTGGCAGGATCAACGTTTAGGGCTGCACTTTCTTCTGCATATTTCTTCGCGGCCTTCACTTTAATTGCGCTGATGGCGTTTTATGGAGTAAGAAAGCTTTCGGATGGTATTCAGGTTTATCTGAAAGGGATGTCAAACATGATGTCAGTGGCGGTGATTCTGGTATTGGCTTGGGCGCTTAGCTCGGTTGGGAAAGAATTAGGTGCAGCTGCATACATTGCTGAACAAGCTCAAGCCGGTTTCCCTTACTGGTTATTGCCAGCGGTTGCGTTTTTACTGGCCGGTATTATCTCGTTCGCTACGGGATCATCTTGGGGGACGTTTGCCATCATGATGCCATTAGTGATCCCAACTGCCGTCGCGATTGATGCACCACTGTTGGTTTGTATTGGTGCGGTATTATCTGGTGGCTTGTTTGGCGATCACTGTTCTCCCATCTCTGAAACTACGATTTTGTCGTCGACAGGAGCGGGGTGTGAACAGTATGAGCACTTCCGTACACAATTGCCTTACGCATTACTCAATGGAATGATCGCATTGGGGTGTTTTCTTTTAGCTGGAATTAACGCCTCACCAGTGATTGTGCTTGCCGCAATTATTTCTCAGTGTGTGGTTTATTTTGTGCTGTCTAAACAAAAGTCAACCGCGAAGCTAGAGGTGGTTTCGGCAGAACAATAAAGAGAGAAGCATCACAAAGCGGAGGCTCACAGGGTCTCCGCTTTTCTTTTGAGTCAAGGTAACATTTTTCTTGTGACAAAATGTGTGTGAGGACCTATTTATTCATTTTGTCTCGCAGAATCAACGTACTTGGCTCGGTGTTTCGTATATATGATCCACTATATGTCTAGTTATTCCTCGTATATTGTATTGTTGAAATCCGGAGACTAGACATGTTTGCACTCAAACATCTTCCTCTTGCATTGAGTTGTGTCTTAGCAGCACAAGTGAATGCGAGTATGAATATTCAGCCCGATCCGCAAAATCCGAATGGTTATGTTATTGCTCGTGGTGACGTTCAAGCCGTAGAGCAAAGCAAAACTTCTGATCCTATGTATGCCATTTGGTCACAAGCATTAGAGACACGCCCGAACTCAGTGGTTGAAGCGATTGTTCCAGGGGCGACAACCAACCCAGAAAACGTGAAGCGTGTAGAGCGTGTATTCCCCGAAAGTGAGTGGGACTTCCTGACTCAAATGGCGGCACCTGAATACACTTACACGCGTTTCCTACGTGCAATTGGCAAGTTCCCAGCATTCTGTGGTGAGTACACAGACAGTCGTGATTCGGATGCGATTTGTAAAAAATCGATCGTGACAGCGTTTGCTCACTTTGCACAGGAAACCGGTGGCCATATTTCGATCGATAACGTATCGGATAATCCGCTAGGGTTGGAAGAGTGGCAGCAAGCTTTGGTTCATGTGCGAGAAATGGGATGGTCTGAAGGGCAAGAAGGTTACACAACAGGTTGTGGTCAAAATGACTGGCAAAACAAACGCTGGCCATGTGAACCTGGACAAGGTTACTTTGGACGTGGTGCAAAACAGCTTTCTTACCATTTTAACTATGGCGCGTTCTCTGAAGTGATGTTTGATGGCGATGCATCTGTATTGTTGAAAAATCCAGGCTTGGTTGCGGATTCGTGGCTGAACTTAGCATCGGCTATCTGGTTCTTCCTAACCCCACAAGCACCGAAACCAGCAATGCTACATGTGATTGACCGTACTTGGGTGCCTTCACAGCGTGAGCTTGATGCTGGCATTGGTTACGGCTTTGGTACGACCATCAACGTGATCAATGGTGGTATTGAGTGTGGGGAGCAAAACAAAGATAAAGGTCAACCTGTTAACCGTATTCGCTATTGGGAAGGACTTGCCGCTCATTATCAAATTCCAATTGAAGCCGATGAGACCAATACCTGTTGGCAGCAGACGCCTTACGGCAGCTTAAATCTAAATGGTGCGACAGACGTGCTTTACACCAACTGGGATGGTAACTGGAAATACTACTCAGATCGTCCTGGAGGTCACTCATTTGAATGTGAGCTTGTTGGTTTCCAAACGGCTTACTCTGCGCTAGTTGCGGGTGATTATGAGAAATGTGTAACTAACTTCTACCAATCTCATGCGGGTTGGCCAGAAGTTCGTGTAGTTGACAAGTTAGACCCAGTGGATCCGGTCGATCCGCCTGTAGGTGGTGTGGCAGCTTGGGATTCTGGCAAAGTATATAACACGGGTGATCAAGTTTCTTACCAAGGTGCTGTTTACGAAGCGAAATGGTGGTCACAAGGTAATGAGCCAACGAAAGGAGACCCTTGGAAGCTGGTTTCAGGCACTCCTACGGAGCCGCCTACAACGGAACCTGAACCACCGGTGATTGAGCCAGAGCCGCCAGTAACCGAGCCAGAACCACCAGTGACAGGCAATTTTATTCAGTGGGAGCCGGGTGTAACGCAAGTCGCTAACGGCGATAAAGTGACGTACCAAAACAAATGTTTTGTCGCAAAAAATGGCCCTGGAGTATGGGAAAGCCCAACGCAAAGCAACTGGTTCTGGGACGAGATTTCTTGTCAGTGATCGAGTAAAAAACAACCTAACCATCTATAAAGACTCTGCTTTTTTGCAGGGTCTTTTTTTATATATGTAGTGGTTTATTTATGGAATCTAAGTTTTCAATAACAGCTTTTCTCTTTTGTTCTGCAGCCCATTAAAATTCGCGCGCATTTTTTATCAACATTTTTGAAAAAAGGTATTTGTACATGTCGACAAAACTGGCTAACCCAGCACCGCTAGGTCTAATGGGTTTCGGTATGACCACTATTCTGCTCAATATTCATAATGCAGGATTTTTCCCAATTGACTCTATGATCCTAGCGATGGGCATCTTTTACGGTGGCCTTAGCCAAGTAATCGTTGGCATCATGTGCTTTAAACGCGGTGATACGTTCGGCACAACTGCGTTTACTTCTTACGGTCTATTTTGGCTAACATTGGTTGGTCTAATCGTAATGCCTCACATGGGTCTTCCTGCAAGCCCTGCAAGCTTTATGGGTTGGTACCTAGCGCTTTGGGGCATCTTCACTGGTTTCATGTTCATTGGTTCTCTATGTTACCCAACAGCGAAGCAAGTGGTATTTGGCTCTCTAACTATCCTATTCTTCTTGCTTGCTGCTCGTGATTTCACTGGTAGCGAAGTGATCGGTGCTATCGCTGGCTTCGAGGGTATCTTCTGTGGCGCAAGTGCAATTTACTTCGCAATGGCACAAGTACTGAACAACGAATTTGGTCGTGAAGTGTTACCTGTAGGTAAAGCAAAAATCGCTCGTAAAGTTGAAGCGGTTATCGCCTAAGCTGTTACTCATAATGAAGAAAGGGGGATTAACCATTGGTTAATCCCCCTTTTTTATGTCCTCAATCGGACCACTGCTTTTTCTTATTTATGTGATAACGCTATGTTGATGGTTGCTCAACAGTTTCTGCGCTATTGCTGTCTGCCGTTGGTGCTTTACCCGTTTTACGTCGGTACTTATCTTCCCAGTAATCTGCGCCTTTAATGCCCAGTGCAACAGGGTTAAATGTAAAATCGGTCACACCACGTTTTTGTTGCTCTTCGTAGTCGTTCAGTGCTTTGAGTGCAGGCTTCGACATAAAGAAGATGATCAAAATACCGATGATGTTTAGCCACGCCATCAGTCCTACGCCTACATCACCCATCGCCCATGCTAAGTTGGCGGTTTTCACGGTTCCGTAGAACACGGATGAAATAATGATGACTTTCAGAATAAACATCAGTCCATTTACTTTGAACGTACGACGAATGTAAGCAATGTTCGTTTCTGCAATGTAGTAGTAAGCCAGAATGGTCGTAAACGCGAAGAAGAATAGAGCGATTGCGATGAATGGTTTACCCACGCCAGGTAGTGCGCTTTCGATCGCCATCTGTGTAAACACAGGACCATTTGCACCAATATCCGCTGGTAGGTTTTGAACCAGGAATGTACCTTCAATCGCACCATTTACGTTGTACGCGCCAGTGATAAGAATCATGAACGCGGTTGCTGAACACACAAGTAGTGTATCGATGTAAATAGAGAAAGATTGAACAAGACCTTGCTGAGCTGGGTGATCAACACTCGCTGCTGCTGCTGCGTGAGGACCAGTACCTTGACCTGCTTCGTTGGAGTAGACACCACGTTTTACACCCCAGCCGATTGCTGCACCAACGCCTGCCATTGGTGTGAACGCGTCACCAATAATCATGCCGAAAATGCGCGGAACCTCACCAATGTTTAGAAGGATGATGACAAACGCAGTAATGATGTAAGCTAACGCCATAAATGGTACAACGACTTGGGTAAAGTTCGCGATACGCTTTACGCCACCAAAAATGATGAAAGCCAAAATGACACAAACAACCGTACCAGTGAAAATTTTAGCAAAACTGAAGGTACCAATAGCGGTTTCAATCATGTCACCTGAGCCAAATGCGGCTTCTACTGCGTTACCGATACTGTTCGATTGAACGCCAGGAAGTAGAACACCACAAGCAAAGATGGTCGCGATAGCAAAGATCCAAGCGTACCATTTTTGTCCCATTGCTTTCTCAATATAGTAAGCAGGGCCACCACGGAACTCGCCTTCGTCTTCTTCTTTATAAATTTGTGCAAGTGTTGATTCTGCGTATGCGGTTGCAGCGCCAAAGAAGGCAACGACCCACATCCAGAATACGGCGCCTGGGCCACCGAAACCGATAGCAGCGGCAACACCAGCTATGTTACCTGTACCTACACGGCCAGATAGTGAAACGGCAAGTGCCTGAAATGATGATATCCCTTTTGTTGAACTCTTCCCTGAAAGTAATAAGCGCCACATCTCAAAGAAGTGACGAATTTGTACAAAACGCGTCATGATTGAATAGAACAAACCTGCGCCAAGGCACAAATAGATCAGTACCGGGCTCCAAATAATTCCATTCAGAAAATCAACTAATGACTGCATGAGTATTTTCCCTGTTAGTTGTGTTTGTGGTTGTTTTTCACACAATACATTACCCTTTATGTAATGCAATTGTTAACTTTTTTAGCTACAAATCCTTTGTAGCGTGATGATGAACACAGAATGGAGAGTAGTTGTTAAAATTTGGTTCTTGTTGCTTATTTGCTCCTTTTAGGTAGAAGATTTGCCTGATGATTAATTATGCAGCACATTGTCATTTAAATGTGCTGCGATTTTGATGAGTTAAAAATGCCAGTGGTTATGCATTTTGTGGAGTAAGTGTCTGCCTGTTTTTTGTTCAGTCATGTCCTCAGGCGTAACGACAAAGGTTAAGCTCCGCATTATCCATCACTTTTGCTTTTTCACCTTTCATTACGCTTGCTAGCAATTGACCTGAGCCACAAGCCATCGTCCAGCCCAGAGTTCCGTGTCCGGTGTTAGTAAAAAGGTTATCGTATTTAGTCGCACCGATAATTGGTGTGCCATCAGGCGTCATTGGCCTAAAGCCGCTCCAAAACTCAGCTTGGCTGAAGTCACCACAACGAGGAAAAAGATCACGGATGACCATTTCGATGGTGTTTTTGCGCTTTTGTGGAAGGGAAGCATCAAACCCTGCTAATTCTGCGGTGCCAGCTACGCGAATTCTGTCATCAAATCGAGTCATAGCGACTTTATAGGTTTCATCCATCACAGTAGATCGAGGAGAGAAGTGTTCATCTTCCATCGGGATGGTGAGTGAATAGCCTTTGACAGGGTAGACCGGAATATCAATATCGAGTTGCTTGAGTAGCGCTGTAGAGTAGCTGCCAGAGGCCACCACATATTGGTCTGCTTTAAATTGTCCTCGGTTCGTTTGGACACCTATGATCTTTTTGCCTACTGTAACCCAATTGCTTACTTCAGTATCGAACTCAAATCGGACACCGTGTGCCTTAGCAAGCTCCGTTAGTTGTTGGCAAAATTGATGGCAATCGCCCGTTTCGTCATCAGGTAGATGCAAGCCACCAACCAGTTTGTCTTTCACAAGTGCAAGCCCTGGCTCTTGTTCAATACATTGTTCGACGTCCATTAGCTTAAATCGGGTTCCGCTTTGTTCAAGGAGCTGCATGTCCTTTTCAATAGCTTGCAGCTGTTGATGTGTTCGGAATACTTGCAAGGTCCCAAACTGACGCCCTTGATACTCAATGGCGTGTTCTTGGCGTAACTGTTCTAAGCAAATACGGCTGTGGTTAGCGATAGAAAGCATGCGAGCCTTGTTAACTTGATAGCGAGGTAGGGTGCAATTCGCGACCATTTTACTCGCCCAGCGGATCATGTCGGCATTCAGGGTGGGTTTGATTTTAAGTGGAGCATGCTCTTCCATTAACCACTTAATGGCTTTAACAGGAACACCAGGCGCAGCCCAAGGTGAAGAGTAACCATATGAGATCTGCCCGGCATTGGCGAAGCTCGTTTCCATGGCACTGCTTGGTTGGCGGTCAATGACGGTAACTTGATAGCCTGCTTGAGATAAATACCAAGCAGAGGTTAAGCCGATAACGCCGCTGCCTAATACGATGACTTCCATTGATGCACTCCACACATTTATCAGAGTGCTCAGTTTCTTTTCTTTACCTTTTGTTAACAATCGATATAAATTACACACTGCGTTTAGAAAAACTATAGGCTCAAGGATGAAAAGTAATCTGATAAGTGGTTTGTGCCTATTTAGCCAAGTCGCGGAGTACAGCAGCTTTACTGGTGCCGCAAGACATTTACACCTCACCACTGGTGCCATAAGCCAACAAATTATTCATTTAGAAGCGTTATTAGGTTTTACTTTATTTGAACGCCACTCTCGCGGTATTCGTTTAACCGTAAAAGGCACTCAGTTACACCAAGCGACGCAGTTTCACTTTTCGGAACTGAGCAAATTGCTTGATGAGCTCAAAGTAGAAAAGCAAACCAATGAAATTCGTTTGAAGTTGACGCCTTCTTTTGCTTTCAAATGGTTAGTCCCAAAGCTCGAAAGCTTCCATCATGATAATCCGGATATCCAAGTACAAATCTTTGCGGAAGGTGCGCTGGTAAATAGTGAGATAAAAGACTATGACGTCGCAATTGACTATGGTCTTCATCCTTATAGAAATGCTAACGCGGAGCTGATTTTGGATGAGCATCTGCTACCGGTGATGAGTCCAAAATACCTTGAGGATCATGGCTGGCTAAAAACGTTGTTTGGTGAGCAAAAAAACTCAATGCCAGTGAAGCAATGGCAAGAGGCGACGCTACTACACGATGCGATGCCATGGGAAAAAGCGACGCGTGACTATGAGTGGCTATATTGGGCGTCAGCGATGGGGTTGGATTTTAAAACCGATATCGGACACTTTTTTAATCGAACGGATATGGCGATGTCTGCAGCCGAAGCTGGCGTTGGGATTGCGATGGCTCGAATGGCATTGATTGAGGATGAATTGACGACAGAGCGTTTGGTTTCTCCATTCAAACCGATTCCTGCCAATGCAGGGTATTACTTGATCATGAACACACGTACGAATGCGACAGAAACGTTTCGTCACTGGTTACTTGGACAGTTGAATTAGCGTTTTATCTCTGTGATTCATCCCTACGTTATTTGTTGAAAAATTGGGCAATATAAGTTTTATAAGCAAGGTAAGTGCTTTGCTTGCCGCTATTTGAGTGATGAAAGACAGGGAAGAACATGAAAGACGAAACGCTATCTATCCATTTTGGTTACGAAACTGACCCGACCACCAAATCTGTCGCGACACCGATTTATCAAACGGTCGCGTACGAGTTTGATAACGCGCAGCACGGCGCTGATCTGTTTAACTTGGAAGTGCCGGGGAATATCTACACTCGCATCATGAATCCGACTAATGACGTGCTGGAAAAACGCATGGCAGCGTTAGAAGGCGGCATTGCTGGATTGGTCGTGAGTGCGGGGAGTGCAGCGATTAACTATGCGATTCTGACGTTAGCGCAAGCGGGCGATAACATCGTTTCTACGCCGCAACTTTATGGCGGTACTTATACCTTGTTTGCGCACATGCTCCCAAATCAAGGTATTCAGGTGAAGTTTGCTAAAGATGACAAGCCAGAAAGTTTGGCCGAATTAATTGATGAAAATACCAAAGCGGTGTACTGCGAGAGCATTGGTAACCCTGCGGGTAATATCATCGATTTAGAACGTGTGGCGGAGCTTACTCATGCACAAGGCGTACCTGTGATTGTGGATAACACCGTTGCGACGCCAGTGCTTTGCAAACCCATCGAATTTGGTGCGGATATCGTAGTTCACTCTCTCACTAAATACGTTGGTGGGCATGGCACCACATTAGGTGGCGTGATTGTGGATTCCGGTAAATTCCCTTGGGCACAGCACAAAGACCGCTTTCCTGTTTTCAACCAACCAGAACCTTCTTACCACGGCGTGGTGTATACCGAAGCGTTTGGTGAGGCGGCGTTTATCGGGCGTGCGCGTACCGTACCACTGCGTAATACCGGAGCAGCATTATCACCGATGAATGCATTTATGCTTATGCAAGGGTTAGAAACGTTACCGCTGCGTATGGAGCGCCATACCGAGAACACACTCAAAGTGGCTGAATTCTTGGAACAGAATGACAAAGTCAGTTGGGTAAGTTATGCCGGATTGCCAAGTTCTGAACACTTCCATCTCGCCGAAAAATACATGAAAGGTAAGCCTTCTGCGATTTTGTCGTTTGGTTTAAAAGATGGTTATGACGCTGGTGTGCGTTTTTATGATGCTTTGAAAATCTTTAAGCGTTTGGTGAACATTGGCGATGCAAAATCATTGGCTTGCCATCCTGCATCGACGACTCATCGTCAATTGAGCGAAGCAGAACAAAAACAAGCTGGTGTGTCTCCAGAGATGATTCGTTTATCGGTGGGTATTGAACATATTGACGATATTCTAGCCGATTTAGAACAGGCACTAAACGCGTAAAACGATTCTTTTTTTAGCTTTGGGTTACCCATAGGCCAGTCTTTAAAAAAGCTGGCCTATTTTTATTTTATTGTTTAAATATCAAGGGTTTTGGTGTTTTTGGTTTGTGGTATTCCAAAAGCTCATAGAGGGTGAGATTTATTCTCTTGTCACGTTTGGGGTTGTTCCTGATGATGTGTGCATGTATTACACATTGGAAGGGACTCAAATGTCTTACGTATTTCACCGTCACTGCCATGCCACGCTGCCAATCATCGATAGAGGTGAAGGTGTTTATCTATTCGATAAGCATGGAAAGCAGTATCTCGATGCTTGTGGTGGGGCTGCGGTATCAAACCTTGGCCACAGTCATCAAGCCGTTAAAAAAGCGATGTTGGAACAGATCGAGCGAGTGCCGTTTGCTCATACTGGATTTTTTACTAGTGACAGCAGTGAGCGACTAGCGGAATTGATTTGTCAGCATATGCCTGAGCAGTTCAACCATGTGTATTTAGTCAGTGGCGGATCAGAAGCGGTGGAGTCGGCACTAAAAATGGCGCGGCAGTATTTTGTGGAATCAGGTAAGCCAGAGAAGAAGCAATTCATTGCGCGTCAGCAAAGTTATCACGGCAATACGTTGGGAGCTCTGGCGGTCGGTGGTAATGAATGGCGACGTGAACCGTTCAAACCTATCTTGCATCCGAGTCATCACATTGCCCCTTGCTATGCTTATCGTTGTCAGCAGAGTCATGAGTCGGAATTGGATTACTCATTGCGAGCGGCGAATGAACTAGAGGCAAAAATTCTTGAGTTGGGGGCTGAGAATGTCATGGCTTTTGTCGCTGAGCCCATTGTGGGAGCCACCGCTGGAGCTGTGCCTGCGACTCAAGGTTACTTCAAACGTATTCGCGAAATATGCGACCAATACGATGTGTTATTGATCTTGGATGAAGTCATGTGTGGCGTTGGACGCAGTGGTAGTTTTTTTGCATTTGAGCAAGAAGAGGCAGAACCCGATCTGGTGTGTATGGCTAAAGGGCTTGGTGCGGGTTATCAACCTATTGGCGCGGTGGTTGCGAATGATCGAGTCTACCAAGCTATTGCCGGTGGAAGCGGTTTTTTCCAACATGGCCATACCTTTATGGCGCACCCTGTGGCGTGCGCTGCTGCCGTGGCAACCATTCAAACCATCTTCCAAGATGATTTATTAACGGCGGTGAATCAGCAAAGTGCTTTGCTGCGTAATGAGCTTACTTCTGAATTGGCCCATTTACCGTACATTGGCGACATTCGTGGTAAAGGCTTATTTTTTGGCATTGAGCTGGTGGCGGATAAAGAAAGCAAGGCGCCTCTGAGTAAAGCCACATTGGCAGACAAACGCATCAAACAGCAAGCAATGGAAAATGGCTTAATGTGCTACCCAATGGGCGGAACGATTGATGGCGTTAATGGGCACCATATCTTGCTTGCACCGCCATTCATTATTCAGCCTCACCATATTGATGAGCTAGTTGGCAAACTCTCATTAACGCTAAAAGAGGTAGCGAAGGAATGGAATTAGAAAATCGATGTATACGAGAGCCTATCGCTATTATCGTGGCCCCAAACGGTGCAAGAAAAACTAAGCACGATCACGCCAGCTTACCCATGACAAAAGACGAACTGGTTGCAGAGGCTATCGCTTGTCAAACGGCAGGGGCTGCCATGATCCATTTACATGCTAGAGACGCCAACGGACGTCATTCATTAGACATCGACGACAACATGGCAATTTACTATGCCGTGAAAGAAGCGGTGGGACAAAACATGATGGTACAGCTCACCACAGAGGCGGTGGGCTTGTATTCTCCGCCACAACAGATGGCGTTAGTTAAAGCTGTGAAACCAGAAGCGGCTTCTTTCGCATTGAGGGAGTTAATCCCTGATCGAGCAAGTGAGAAAGAAGGGTATGCCTTTTTCCATTGGGTGGCAGAAAACAACATCGTGAGCCAAATTATTCTCTACGATGCAACCGACATTGAACGTTATTTCCAACTGCGTGATGCGGGCGTGTTACCTAAAACGTATCAGCATGCATTAGTGGTGTTAGGGCGTTATCACCAAGCTCAACAGTCTTCGCCATGGGATTTACGAGGTTTGAATTTGGCGCATTTTGTCGAGGAAGAAATTCGATGTGCCATTTGTGCTTTTGGCGCGCGAGAGCAAGACTGTTTAGCGAGTGCGATGTTACTTGGATTCGATGTGAGAGTGGGGTTTGAGAATAACCACGTCGATGTGGCAGGCGAATTAGCAATCAGTAACGCGGCTCAGGTGGAAGCTCTACGCGATGTGGCGCATCGCTTTGCGATTCCTTTACACAGTGCGCAAAGTTTGCGTTCAGCTTTGAAGTAAATCTGCTCGCGGAAAAGAAAAAAAGAAGAAAGGAAAGTAAAAAGGCTCCATCGGAGCCTTTTCGGTATTTGTCGTTAGTTCTCAGTTTGCGCTACAGGTTGACGAGCGGGATGTTTGATAAACACCGCGACAATAGCCGCTATCGCTAATGCAAAACAGTAGTAAGAATTGGCAACTACTTCAAGTGGCGAGAGGTTGAACACGGAACCTAGCAGCAATACTTGAGCACCGTAAGGCAACACGCCTTGCACCACGCATGAGAAAATGTCTAACAAGCTTGCTGAGCGGCGAGGAGAGACATTATTCTCTTCCGCCAGTTGGCGAGCAACGCTGCCCGATACAATGATGGCTACGGTGTTGTTTGCCGTACAGCCATTGACCATTGATACCAAACCTGCAATACCTAGCTCGCTTGCACGACTGTTCGCATGCTTAGAGTGACTAGAGCCAAACGCGTGGATAAGGCTACTAACGAAATTTGTTAGAAAAGCAAGGCCACCTTGGCGGCGCATCAGTTCACTCAAACCACCAATCAACATGGATAACAAGAAGATCTCTTGCATGTTACCAAAGCCTTTGTAAACGTCTTGGGCTAGATTAGTCAGTCCGTAATTGTCAATCGATGCCAAGCTCACGCCGCCAGCCAAAAGAATGCCAATCGACAGAACCACAAACACATTTACACCAGATACCGCTAGGATCAAAATAGTGATGTACGGCAAGACTTTTAGCCACTCAATATCGCCAGTTTCAGGCACTTGAGTCGCGGTACTGTTGAAAGCGAACACTGCAATCGCGATCAACGCCGCAGGTAAAGCAATACGAATGTTCTCTTTAAACTTGTCTTTCATCTCACAACCTTGAGAGCGTGTCGCCGCGATGGTGGTGTCAGAGATGATAGAAAGGTTATCACCAAACATAGCGCCGCTCAGTACAACGCCTGCGGTTAACGGTAAGCTCATTCCTGCTGATTCAGCAATACCCAACGCTACGGGGGCAACGGCTGCGATGGTACCCATCGAAGTCCCCATTGCTGTTGCGATAAAAGCAGAAATCAGAAAAATGCCCGGTAAAATCATGCTGGTTGGAATAGCGGATAAACCAAGGTTTACTGTTGCATCAACACCGCCAGAGGCTTTTGCTACCGCAGCAAAGGCACCTGCAAGCAGATAGATCATACACATTGCGATGATGTCTGGGTGGCCAACACCACGCATGAAGTGTTCGATTGAGCGGTTAAGCCTCTCTTTACTTAAAAGAAACGCAATGATGATGGCTGGTAATACCGCGATGGGTGCAGGCAGCTGGTAGAAGGCAAATTCCACGCCTTGCAAAGATAAGTAAGTGCCTACGCCAATAAATAGCGCAAGGAATACAATTAATGGGATCAGTGCGACCGCAGACGGTGCAACTGTTTTAGTAGTTTGTTGGGAACCGGACATGTAAACGACAATGTTAATGATAAGAGAGAAGAGCAGACTAATATCACATTTCTACATTGTCAACGTCTAGACGTCTAAATGGCTGCTTAGGTTTTACACGTAAAGAAAAAGATAAAAGCTCGTGTTGCGTATCTCACTGATACCACGAGCTTTAGTTATGCGCTAATGAAGAGACTGTCGTTATTGCATTGATTTGGCTTTTTTGCGTTTAACAATACCTAAAACCATCCACGTAAATAAGACAGCAGCAAATGCCCATACCAGATATTTGTATTCGGTGTACAGGTTGCTCAGCACGCTTAAATGCTCAAATGCAAAGTGAGTTAACAAGCTGAATACCAATACCCAAACCGTCGCCGCGAGGGCGTTACCGAGCAAAAACTCTCTACGTGGCATTTTCGCGATACCGCATGCAAGAGGCATAAATTGCTTCATTCCTTCAATAAAGCGGCTGACGACCAAGCACGTAGGGCCGTATTTCTGGATAGTCAATTGAAGCGTTTGCATCTTCGGGCCGGAAATGTAGCCTTTTTTATCTAACCACCCCTCAAAGTAATAACCGATTAAGTAGCCACAGGTATTACCAAAAAAGCAGCTCAGCCACGATACCATCATTACCATACTTAGGTTCATGACTTGCTCTGACGAGAGCAAAGATGCCGCGATCATCAGTGATTGACCAGGCATCGGGATACCTATCCCTTCTAGAAATATACTGACAATCAGAGCAACGTAGCCGTATTGCTCAAGCAAAGGCTTCATTGACATGAGAAGTTCGTTAATATGTTCCAAAAGCTTTCCCCTAATAAAAGCGGAACGAAGTTGGAGTGATACTCCGAATGTCCTATTGGGTCAATTCTTGTTTCTCACCATTGAGAAAAACTGACATGCCTCTAATAATTGCGCAGAATCAACCTGCAGCAGGCTTTATTCGCCGCCACGCTCTTTGGTAGCGGCGAATTAGGGAGATCCTTATGACTCTTTAGCTTTAGTAAATGCGCCATACAAATCAAGGCGTCGGTGACGTAAGTTGGTTACTGAACCCTCGGTATTAAGTTGCTTCAACTTAGTCAAATCAACATCGGCGAAGATTATCATTTCGGTGTTGGCGCTTGCTTCTGTCAAGGTCGCATCGTGCGGGAAGTAGATATCCGACGGTGAAAATACGGCAGATTGTGCGTACTGGATATCGACATTATCAACACGAGGTAAGTTGCCGACACTGCCCCCAATTGCAACGTAGCATTCGTTTTCGATGGCTCGTGATTGGGAACAGATTCGTACTCGTTGGTAGCCATTTTTTGTGTCTGTCCAGAAAGGAACGAACACAATTTGTGCGCCTTGCTCGGCGAGCATTCTTCCCAACTCTGGGAACTCGCTGTCATAACAAATCAGTATGCCGACTTTGCCTGCATCGGTTTCGAACACTTGAACATTGTCACCACCGTCGATCACCCAGTCTCTTTGTTCATGAGGCGTGATGTGGATTTTATATTGAGCGTTTATTTCACCATCTCGTTGCAGCAAGTAGGCCACATTATACAACTTGCCATCCTCGATGACGGGCATACTGCCTGCAATAATGTTGATGTTGTAGGTGACGGCCATCTGCGAGAAGCGGTTTTTGATCTCTTCTGTAAAGCTAGCCAAAAAGCGAATTGCTTCGACGGAATTTTGGTCGTTTTGCAATCCCATCAGCGGCGCGTTAAAGAATTCAGGGAATAGGGCGAAATCGGCTTTGTAGTTCGCAAGAGAAGAGATGAAGAACTCAGCCTGATCGAGCAAGTCCTCTAAGTCATTCATGGCGCGCATTTGCCACTGCACAACACCAATACGAATCAGCGTTTTTTCTACATCATGGACGGATTGAATATCCTCTTCGTAGAAGAAGTTATCCCACTCCAGTAGAGTTGCGTAGCCTTTAGAAGCACTATCCTCTGGCAAGTAACCACGCATAATACGCTTTACATCGAAGTCATTTGCAAGCTGAAAAGACAAAATAGGATCGTGAAGCTCACGGCGTTTTATCTTGTCGATGTATTCAGCCACGCTCAATTCGTCAGCATATTTGTGGTAATTCGGGATGCGGCCACCGGCCAAAATTGCTTTGAAGTTCTTACTCCGGCAAAGTTCTTTACGCGCATCATACAGACGGCGACCTAAACGCAGTCCACGGTAGTCCGGGTGAACAAATACATCGAGACCATACATGGCGTCACCGGTCACTTGGTTTTGGATGACGTTGTTCTCGGTGATGATGTCGGTGTATAGGTGAGGAAGTGAAAATCGGTTGTAGTCCACTTTGATTGTTAGCGCTGCGCCGACAATTTTTCCGTTATCCTCAATACAGATTTGTCCATCAGGAAACTGATGAATGAGATCCATGATGGTCAGGCGTGGCCATGAGCCACCAACATCAGGAAAAACAAGGTCCATTAATTCCGCGAGCTCTGGGTAATCGGTCGGCTCAATGGTGCGTAAAGAGAGTCTTGGCGTGTTGCTGTCCATATCCTACTATCCATTTATCCTTTTTAAATAGTATGGATGAGAATGCCATAAATTTGAGCAGACAGATACCGAAGTCTTTGAGTTGTTTTGGTTTACCTAAACGAGCTTAAAGAAACAACATTAACTTAGCTTGCTCTTCAGCCATTCGTGAAACACCGCTACTTTTTTAGCCGAAAGGCGATAATTTGGGATCATCACGTAATAACCATAACCGCTCTGTAAAGAAAGGTTGAGAACATGCTGGATATCCCCTCTTAAAATAGAATTCTGCGCCATAAAATCAGGAAGTAAGGCGAGTCCTTTTCCCATTTTGACGGCTTCGTAAGCTAGGTAAAAATGTTCAAAGCCTACAGAGTGATAGGTAACGGTTGATTCTACTGCATGTGCCGCCTTAAATTGCTCCCACAACTGAGGACGAGTGATTTGAGGTATCAGCGGATAGTCGCTAACAGCGTGCACATTCTTGAGTGCAGGAGCGTTAGTACCGACCAATAGTAGTATTTCTTCGCATAGTAAGTGGCTGTATTCATAATGCGTGGATAATGGAAGGCAGCGAATATGTAAGTCACTTTCGTTGCTCGAATCTTTGACGTTCCCATCCCCAGTACAGACTCTTACTCGGATGTTAGGATGTTGCTGGTGGAAGTCATCAATATTAGGTATCAACCAAAGACTGGCAAAAGAAGGGGTTACGTCCACGGTGAGTAATTCTTGCTTTGAATCTGACTGGATTAAGTTGGCAGTTGCATGCTGAATAAGCTCCAAAGCTTCTGTGACTTGCGGCAGATAACGCTTGCCTTCTTCGGTTAACTCAATACCACTCGCCCTTCTTTGTATTAAAGGTAAACCCACCAATTGCTCCAGCGATGCGATTTGTTTGCTTACTGCGCTTTGCGTAATACATAGGGCATCCGCTGCTTTAGAGAAACTGAGGTAATTAGAGACCGCGACAAACGTCCTTAATGCTCGAATAGAAGGGTATTCACTGCCTTTTAACATACTTCAGTTCCATTAAACTCTGCTTAGGCAAAGAGTAGAGTATTCACGGCTTGAAGCAAAGTAAGATGCAACGTATGTGTGATTAGCTTCCTTTCTTATAAAAACTAGCTAAGCGTTTTTTGACTGATTAATCTACAAGAGTATTTTAGATGTTTATTTAATTTCTTTGAAAAATCTACAAATTGACAAGAATCTTTTTCACATCATCGATTAACCTCAATTTAGTATTGTTTATATAAAGTAAACAGACAGATCTTTTTTTCTGTTTTTGTTCGGCGTTCTTTAGAGGATTGTCAGTATTCTATAAAATTAAATATATTTTTCATTAATTTAAAGTTGGCATTGCATTTGCTCTTTACTATTCGGACCTTCAATGGAACTTATATTAGGAGAACGAAATGAAAAGCAATGTTGTTACTTTGATTAGCCTTTTTTCTTTAGCAACGTTTAGTACTTTATCACATGCTGCGGACTCCAACGATCATGGTGTATATGTTGGCGCCAACTACGGTTACTTAAAAGTTGATGGACAAGATGACTTTGATGATGACAGCGATGTTATTCAAGGTTTAGTTGGTTACCGTTTTAATCCTTACTTAGCGTTGGAAGGTGGTTACATTGATTTCGGTAGCTATGGTAATAACCTAGCAAATGCCGAAACGGACGGCTATACAGCGGCTCTAAAAGTTACCGCTCCCATTGCTGATCGTGTCGACCTTTACGCAAAAGGCGGTCAAATGTGGTACTCGACGGATTACAACGTTGCGGGCTTCCAAGGCAACAAAGATGATGAAGGTGTATTCGCTGGTGCCGGTGTGGGTTTTAAAGTTACTGATAACTTCTTAGTTAACGCAGAATATATGTGGTACGACGTAGAACTCAATGCGGAGAATGTCGCGAACGGTGCAAACACGGAAACAGACTTTAACCAAGCATCACTAGGTGTAGAGTATCGCTTCTAATATAGTTAGCCGTGCTGGACCCAATAAAAGTGCGAAGCAGAATAGCTTCGCACTTTTATTATTTATCACTCAAATAATTTAAGGCCGATGAAGCGTATATATAAAACGATGGCTAATTTATTTTATTGTTACTCCAGGGTATTTAATACATTACTAGCATGACTGTCTAGCCTTTTTACTAACCTTGAAAAACAAAGCTTTATTGCTCTGCAAGTAATATTAGATAGGTCAATTTCCGCATTGTCTGACATTACATTTATGTGGCCTATAATACCGAGAACGTGTTCTTTACATTTATTTTTAGATCTGAAATTAGCTAATTGAACCCAAGTAGTAAGGCCTGCAGTCGCATCTGTTGTATTATATGACCCAAACCTGAAATTCTTAGTAAATTCAAAGGTGAAGAGCTATTTTAATTACCAGACCATCAGTCATCCGAGCGTTATATCTATTGTTGAAGTCAAGAAATATGTTACGTTCTAGGTAAGTTTAAGGCTTAGATTGTAGTGCCGATCACTCATTACTTGTAGCGGTATTGACATAACCCGGAATAGATTTTTTCCTAGTCCATGAGCGTGGAAGTCGATACCAGAACCTCCTTCTAACCGATACTCAATATCCTCCGTAAATAAATGGCCAAAGAGGAGACATAGGAACTGGAGTTGTATCATGAGTGCATTGTTTAATTTCCATACAAGTCAGAGTCTATATAACCAAATAAATTACATTGGCTGTTTACGTAGTAGTCATCGTTTTCTTCATCATCAAATTGAAAAAGCAAAGTACTTAAGAGGGTTCTCAGTGTCACAAGCAAGGTTAGCCATGTTATTTTTTACGTAATCCTCTATTTTATAACCATCAAAGCTTCCTTCCCAAATAATAGTACTTTCATCATTGCTGAGTTCTGCGACTAAAACAATAGTTACATAGTGTTCAATAAGAGGAGTGCTTATGATGTTTTTATTTTCATAGACTGGAGAAAACTCAAAGCGACCAGTACTGTCTGTGAATGTTGATAAGTCTATTGATTTCCCTGACGTGCTTAAACCAATACTAAGGCTAACCTTCAGGCTACTAAGGGGTTTTCCTTTCTTTGTTAACACACCATTGATTTGCGGTGTGTATTGATTAACGTGTTCGTCATTCAATTTACTTTCTTCAAAATTCATTACAATGCTCACTAATATGACTGTAATAATTCCAGCAACTTAATTTTTCACAACAATATTTTCATTTTGAAATTTAAAAATCTATATATGTTGTGTTTCTGTTCAATATCTAAGGTTACTTTGTGATTAGAGTTACATTATTTTTTGTAACTACTGTTTGTAGTCATTACATCTATAGAGTTGTAATGAAACAAGCGAGTAGGGACTAACAATGAATACATCAATCAATTCATCGAGGGAGATGAGTATAGACTTTAGACTTAGATCTAGTTATCTCTTAGAAAGGATAGGTAAGCAGAAGACTTTTAAGTTACAGGGCTTTTAGTACCATGCTCTCTGCCTTTTTGATTAGTACTTATGAACTTCTTGTTTACTGATTAATACTCAACGAGTTTGTAAACCTACATGGGCCAAAGGTATGCGGTAATCCATGTAGTAAGATTTCAGAAAGCATGAACGTTTGAAAAAAGAGACTATTTTAGTTGATACAAAAAAGGCCACCCGAGGGTGGCCTTTTCCAAACGTTTGGTGGAGCTGGCGGGAGTTGAACCCGCGTCCGAAAACCGTTCATCATTGGTACTACATGCTTAGTCGATCTTTAATTTCGCCACCCACCTGCGAACCGACACGCTAATGAATGACTAGCCTGAATTAAAATTCGCCGTTCATCTCTCAGGCGGGAGAATCCGGGCTAGCGCGTTTGGGTTTGATCCCTCGTTATTCCCCGTCTTACGTGCGGAAGCTAGGGCGAGAGAGCTCTTAGCAGGTTATTAAGCTGCTAGTGCGTAGTTTTCGTCGTTTGCGACTATTTTTTTGCGGTTTGTTAACGAGGCCTACCGCACCTCGGCATGCACCTCAGACTTCTGAATTCCCGTCGAATCCTAAATCAGCCCCAGGTAATATTCGCATAGTAACAGAAAAGCATTGGCTGTCCAGTACTATGCGTTTAAGTGGTCAAGATTAACGCAGCGCGCTCTTCATTACGCGTGCTTTTTCTCTTGCCCAGGCTTTTTCTTTTAGATCCGTACGTTTATCGTGCAGCTTTTTACCTTTTGCTACGCCAATTTTTAGTTTCACCCAAGAGCGAGACCAGTACAGTGAGAGGGCCGTTAATGTCATACCTTCACGGTTTACACGTCCGAATAGGTTATCCAGCTCACGACGACTCATTAGTAGTTTACGCACACGTGTAGGGTTCGCCACAACGTGTGTCGATGCCTGATTTAAAGGAGTGATTGTCATGCCACTCACAAAGGCTTCACCGTCACGCATAAATACGTAACTTTCAGAAATATTGGCTTTACCTTGGCGAAGGGCTTTCACTTCCCAACCTTGGAGCTCCAAGCCAGCTTCGATTTCATCATCGATGAAATACTCGTGGCGAGCTTTTTTATTCAGCGCGATAGTATTGCTACCCGCTTTTTGTTTCGTTTTTTTCTTTGCCATAATAGCGTCATTATACGGGTTGGATATCGGATAGGAAATCCTTTTATTTGCGCAATCGTGGAATAAAAGTAAAATTGGCGAGTAGCTTTAAATCTGTACATGTATCGATAGGAGTATGTATGAAGCAAGTCAGCCGTTCTGCGCTTGTGTCTTTTAGCGCCGAACAGATGTTCAATCTGGTTAATGATGTTGCTAAATACCCTGAATTTCTGCCTGGTTGCTCGGGCTCTAGAATCATTGAGTCTTCGGGGAATGGTATGGTGGCTTCTGTCGATGTGGCGAAGGCTGGAATCAGCAAAACGTTTACGACTTCAAATGAGTTGATCCCCGGTCAGGCAATTATGATGAACTTGGTGGATGGCCCGTTTAAGACGTTGCGTGGTGGTTGGATTTTTACCGCGCTAGATGAGCAAGCTTGCAAGGTTGAACTAAAGCTTGAGTTTGAATTCTCAAGTAAAATGATTGAGATGGCCTTCGGTAAGATTTTTAACGAGCTTACTAGTAATATGGTAAATGCATTTACTAAACGCGCAAAACAGGTCTACGAGTGTTATGAGTATTGAGTCAGATATGATTCACGTTGAGGTTGTCTATGCTCTTCCTCATGAACAGCGTGTATTTAACTTAGTGGTAAATAATCACGCAACGGTAGAAGAGATCATTAGACAATCCGGTGTATTGGAGTTGTACCCTGAAATTGATTTGTCCAAGAACAAAGTGGGTGTGTTTAGTCGTAACGTGAAGTTGGATGCGACCGTTCGAGATCGAGATCGAATAGAGATTTATCGTCCGTTACTTGCCGATCCGAAAGAGATTCGCCGTAAGCGGGCGGAGCATGCTAAAACCGAGGGGAGTGCAGACCCAGTCACCGGTGGCAAGCCTAGTTCTGTACGTAAAAATAAGCAGGATTAATATTAACCCAATAGCTCATGTGAGTTACTCAAAGTTTGACTAACATGATTTCTATATAATAAAAAACCTCCCAAACGGGAGGTTTTTTTGCAAAAGTCAGTTTACTGAATTTGCTCGTAAAATGCGTCACTTTTTGGAAAGTCACCACTGATGTCTGCGAGCGTGCCTTGGTCATTAAAGTTTACAATCAGATCTTTCTGTACTGGTTCGCCATGGCCAGGAGTATGATGATAGATGTAATACCAAGTGTTTGGATAGCCGTTTTCAATAAGCATTGGCGACCCTAATACGAAGCGAACCTGTGCTTTAGTCATCCCAAACTTTAATTTATCAACCGCACTTTGTTCTACATAGTTGCCTTGGTTGATATCAATACGATAAACCAGTCTTTCCAATACCGAACATCCTGTCAGCAATGTCATTGCTAATGGTACGGCAACTAACCACTTCTTTAATTGCATAATAATTTCTTAGTAACCTTTAAAATACTGCGCTGATAATAAACAAGCTCGACGCAGATGTAAAAAGCTATGCGTCGTATGGTAGACAATCTGACAACGAATTTTGAGTTGAGTTGCATTTATTCACCGATATTAGACGGTAAATGTCACCACATGACGTATTAGTTAGGTGACGAAGAGCAAATTTCAATCGGAAGTAGGGTGATGGACGCTTTCAGCGGTGAGCCAAGCCTAGTGACTCGTTAGTCGGTTTTGGCGAATTCGCGTAATGCATCACCTGAAAAACGATAATACTCTTTTTCATGAATTAGTGTTGCACCAATTGAGCGGTAAAACTGACCTGCGGTAGGGTTACTACTTTCAGCTGTCCAGTCCAACCTTTGGCATCCACACTTGATCGCCAAAGATGCCAGATACTTCATTAACTTGAGACCAACCCCTTTTCCTCGAACCTTCGAAGATACGAACAGATCTTTTAAGTACATCTGCCCTGAGAGCTTTGGGGCAGGGAACATGACGGTATAAGATGCAAAGCCTACGACGTCATCATTATCGTAAACCGCAATGATATGAACGCCAGAATGTTCAGAGAAAACTTGGTTCTTTAGATAATGGACCAGATCGTGTTTTGATGAAGCTTTTTCTTTGAAGTAGTAATGTTCTAACTCAATAAAAATAGGGATGAGATCTAAGCAGTTGGTTTTGTGTATTGCTCTGATATCCATTTCTCATCCCTTGTCGATTTATTAAGCTGCGATAAGCAGTTCTTTTGCGTTTGCCAACGTTGAGTCGGTTATTTGACTACCCCCAAGTAAGCGAGCTAATTCTGCCACACGTTGTTGTTCATCTAATGCGTGCATTTGGGTTTCGGTTTGGCCTGCTTTGGTTTGCTTAGCTACAAACATTTGTTGATGGCCGCATCCGGCAACTTGAGGGAGGTGAGTGACACACAATACCTGAGTAGATTCGCCAAGCTTGCGTAGCATTTTGCCCACTACGGCAGCTGTTGGGCCACTAATACCTACGTCCACTTCATCGAAGATTAAACTTGGTGTATCTACTTTCTGAGCGGTGATCACTTGGATAGCTAGAGAGATACGTGATAGCTCACCGCCTGACGCAACTTTTGCTATAGGTTGCAATGGTTGTCCCGGGTTGGTCGATACTAAGAAGCACACGCTGTCCATGCCAAGCGGCGATGGGTGCGTGTTGTCATTGCTAACTTCGATACTGAATACTGCTTTCTCCATGCTCAATTCGTGCATGCTTTGTGTGATCAGTTTGTTCAGTTCTTTTGCGTAACGGCTGCGTGATTTGTGCAGTTTTTCTGCTTGTGTTAGAAAGCTTTGGTACTTGTGTTCTACTTCTTGAGCAAGCTCATCTAAACGTTCATCGGAGCAATCTAACGCTTCTACTTGGGCCAGAAGATCTTGATGATGCTGGTAGAGTTCTTCTGGCATTACGTGGTGTTTACGAGCTACAGACATCACTTTAGAAAAACGTTCTTCTACATAAGCCATACGAGCAGGATCAACATCGATGCCATCTAAGTAGCTGCGTAATTCATTCTTCGTTTCTTCAAGTTGAATCATCGCTTCTGACAGCATGTTAGGTAGCTCAGATAGCTTTTCATCTAATTCGGCTAATTGAATTAGGGAGTGATTGGCCGATTGCAAAATACCAAGCGCATTGACTTCTTCACCTTCGTAAATAAGTTCGATGGCTTGCTGACAGGTAGTGGCGAGTTCACCACTGTTGGATAGTCGTTTATGCTCTTGCTCGAGCTCTGCAAATTCTTCTTCACCTAGCGATAACTCATTCAGTTCTTTGATTTGGTATTCAAGCAATTGTTTTTGCGCCTGGTTTTGCTGGCTATTTTCTTTTAGTTGCTTGAGGTTATTGTCTGCCTGACGCCAATGCTGGTAAGCACTTCGTGTGCTTTTTAGTAGGTTTAAATGCCCAGCATATTGGTCGAGCATGGCCATTTGGTGCTCACTTTTCATCAATTGATGATGAGCGTGCTGCCCATGGATATTGATAAGTAGCTGCCCTAGAGATTTGAGTTGTGATAGTGGAACAGGGCTGCCATTAATGAAGGCTCTTGAGCGGCCTTCTTTTGTGATAATACGACGCAAAATACACTCACTGCCATCTAGCAGATCGTTATCTTCTAACCAACGTGTTGCATGTAAGTTGTTGTCCAATAAAAAGGCGGCGCTAACTTCGGTTTTCTCTTCACCTTGTCGCACCATGCCGGCATCGGCTCGTCCGCCTAAGCAGAGCCCTAAAGCATCGATAGCAATGGATTTACCCGCGCCTGTTTCACCTGTAATGGTGGTCATGCCCTTAGAAAGCTCGAGTTGTAAAGACTTAACAATCGCAAAATTATTAACACTTAGATGAGCCAGCATTTTATTTACCTGTATAACTGAACAATACTGTATAAGAGAACAGTATATACTGTTTCTTTATACAGTAAAGTCAGGTAAGGAAAATTTTCTTTGTAGGCTGTTTTTTTGTGATGAAGTGGGAAAAATGAGCCGATGTGATTACAACGACTCATTAAAATTGAACAGGTTACGGACGAGTTGGGTTAATCGTTAGTGGTTCTAGTGTGACGACTGCATTCACACCTGCACCTGGGTGATCTACGTATGAAGTATCTTGCATTAGAGTGTAGTAAACGTCGACGAAGTCATCATCATTCGTGAGTACACCATCGGGGATAGTGTCGATGATCTTGTTCGTGATTTGCGGAATAATCGCGTAAGCCTGAACTTCTGGATCTGGAATCGCTTTCAATACTTCTTCGGCAACTTGAACAAGGAGTTTTGCCAATTGTTTATAGTCTGTGCCGTCATCTTGCTCCATGAGCACAATGTCTGCCGCACCCCAGCGGTAACGAGACCAGTGAATAATGATCTGATTTGGATAGTAATCTTGGTTATCGTAGTCTAAGTATGGAAGCTCCACCAAATCGAGAGTAGGTTCATCACGACTTGGATTGACGCCCGTTACGATAGCGTAGATTTCTGCCTTGCCAGAGATCCAAGGTTCTTTGTCATCGGCTAGACGGATCTTTTTCAACTGCGTGGTTTGAATTGGAGCCGCTTCGCCCACTGCGCTACTTGACAATAGCGGTGTATTTTGGCGTTGTTCATCAGCAATATATGGTTGAACTAAAGCTGGTTGACCGAGTTTTTTCATCTCAGCTTGCATAGCTTGCAAGCCTGCTTTTAGCTCTGCAGAGCTATTGTTATCAACGACAAGTACAGGTACCTCAGGGAGCTGGTAAACATCGAGTTGATGGATGTTGCCATAAACATCAAATGCTTCGATGTATTGCCAATTCTCATCATCACCACTTGGTTCAAATGCAAATAATGGCTCGACCTCGCCACTTTGCCATGCTGTTATCATGGCTTCATTTGCCAAGCGAACTTCTAACAACTGATCAGAGTATTCAGAAATACCTTTCCAGCTACGAATTTGAGTGTCAGCTTGTACAAGCTGGCGGCTGAACTCTGAGTTAGGGTTTTGCTTAACAAATGCTGATACAGACACGTTAGTCTGTTGCGGAGTAATATCTCTTCTCAGCATGGGTTCAATGGCAGCATAATTCTCACTCAATTGTTGAGCTAGGGCCCGTTTCGTCTTAGTGATATCTTCCGCTTTTGCATTGGACACACTGTTGACTTGCGTTTCCTCTGATTGGCAGCCAATAAGTGCTAATGTACTGAGAACAGACAGAATGATGGTTTTCTTCATAATATGTCCTTTATTGATTGTATGAAATAGAGTTGATACTCTATTCATGGTGAGAATATCACCGGACATAGATCATTGAATTTGCTTTTCTATCTTTTGTGTAAAGTTTGCCCACAGGATCAAAATTTATAAGCTTCTCTTTAATGATGACAAATATCGTGTCGCCTCACTACTTTGTGTCTATTTCTTGTCTAAGAAAGCCAAAAGCCAGTAGCAATTGAGCTGCTGGCTTTTTTATTGAAGTTATTACCCTGAGTAACAAGTGTTAGAACAATTTACTAGACCAGCCAAGCTTATTCCGTAAGACGTGATAGTAGCTGTAGTCTTTTGGATGGATGAGCTTTAGTACATTTGGACTTTGATAGATGTGAATTTCGTCGCCAGGGGTAACTGGAAGTGAGACTTGTCCATCACAGCTAACTTCTTGTGTTCCACGGTTTTCTGGTGATACCACCAATTTAATTCGACGTTTTCCATCAACCACCAAAGGTCGACTCGACAATGTATGCGGGAACATTGGCACGAGTGAAATGGCATTCAAGCTAGGAGAAAGAATTGGGCCGCCGCCAGAAAGTGAATATGCCGTCGAGCCAGTCGGAGTAGAGACAATCAAACCGTCGGCCCGTAAAGAGAAGGCGAAGCTTTCATCTATGTACACTTCAAATTCAATCATATGGGCAATTTGCCCTGGGTGAAGTACGGCTTCGTTTAGCGCAGCGTTATGACTCTTTATTTGTCCGTGGCGGTGTACTTCCGCCTCTAAAAGAAAACGCTCCTCTTCAATGTACTCACCGTCGAGTACCGCTTGCAGAGACGCTTGGAAGTCGTCTGGGTTCAAGTCAGTTAAGAAGCCCAAATTTCCGCGGTTCACGCCTATAACTGGTACATCAAATCGGGATAAAATTCTTGCTGCACCTAGCATGTTGCCATCGCCACCAACCACAATGGCTAGATCGGCATTTTTTCCTAGTTCAACTAAGCTAGCAAACTGACTCTGTGGGATATCATCCAGTATTGCGGCAAGGCGATCGTCAATGAATACTTTATAGCCCTCAGAGGTCAACCATTGGTACAACTCTTTATGAGTTTGAATTGCTTGTTGATCTCTTGGTTTTCCGATAATCGCGATCACGTTACATGGATTTTTCATAGCATTTCCGCATTAAAGAGGCTTGAATCAGGAATCTTCATCCCCATAATAATGGCAAGTCACCTAAATATGCGAATTTTTATGTGGTTAAAGCCCGCAAAAACGCGCATGGCTTTAAGGGCATTATGTTGAATTCTGGAGATATCATGAGCAACGAAGAAAACAAAGTTACAGAAGAAGAGCTTGATCAAATCATCGAAGAGGCTGAAAAAGTAGAAGCTGAAGCACAAGAAGTTGAAGCTGAGCTTGAAGAGCTTGGTGATGAGACAGACGCTAAGATTGCTCAACTAGAAGCGGCACTATTGTCTAGCGAGGCAAAAGTAAAAGAGCAACAAGATGCGGTGTTGCGTTCTAAAGCTGAAGTAGAAAACATGCGTCGTCGCACTGAGCAAGAGATCGATAAAGCACGTAAGTTTGCGTTGAACAAGTTTGCAGAAGAGCTGCTTCCTGTTATTGATAACCTAGAGCGTGCAATTCAAGCGGCAGATACAGAGAATGAAACTGTGAAGCCGTTCCTAGAAGGCGTTGAACTAACACATAAAACGTTTGTAGACGTTGTCGCGAAATTTGGCTTGAAAGCAATCAACCCTGAAGGTGAAGCATTCAATCCAGAGTTCCATCAAGCGATGTCGATTCAGGAGAGCCCTGATCATGAATCAAACACTGTTATGTTTGTTATGCAAAAAGGTTACGAACTAAACGGCCGTGTGATTCGTCCGGCAATGGTAATGGTTGCTAAGTAACTTTAACTACCTGTTTTTTAAATATAAAAGCGCCCATCATTTTTGATGGGCGCTTTTTTGTTTTAAACATAAATGACTGCATCGAACTTCGTTGTATATCGATAAATGAAAATTTGATCCCCTTCATATTTTTTCCTATTGGTTAATTATTTTCCTATAGGAGATTTTCTCTCATCTCGCTGCGTGTTTATTAACGGAAAGGGCTATAAGTGGTTGTAATCATTCGCTGTGTGAATGTTTGTTCTGCATAGGAATGTAAATATAGTCATTTTTTCCAAAACAATTTCGTTAACAAAAATGTAAATTATCACTTTATTTTGTAACTTCGGTGTGTATGATTTGCGACTAATGCTTTAAAAGTAAGCATATATAACTACAAAAATGTAAATAGTAAACACAACATATCGGAGATTTATAATGGATAAATCGCTTTCTAGTAAGATTTTTATAGGCTTGTTTGCCGGCCTTGTGCTGGGGACAGCAATTCAGTACTTATTTAGCGGTATTGCGATTTTTGATACATACCTACTTGGAGCAGCAGAAGGTGTTGGCGGCATGTTCGTCTCACTGATCAAATTGCTTGTTGTTCCTTTAGTTTACGTTTCAATCGTATGCGGCATTGTTGACTTGAAAGACATCAGTGCATTTGGTCGTCTTGGTGGAAAAACTTTTACCCTTTACATTCTTAACACCATCATTGCGATTACGGCGGCTTTGACTGTCGGCTTGATCTTCCAGCCAGGAGCGGGCGCTAATCTAGCAGGAACGGTATCTGAGGCTGTACAGCTGACAACGACAGAGACGCCGGACATTTTCTCTTTAGTTGTTAACATTGTTCCTAGCAATCCTGTACAAGCGTTTGCTAGCGGCGACATGCTGCAAATCATCTTTATGGCAATTTTGACGGGGCTTGCAATTCAAGCTTTGGATTCTCGTGGTGGCCCAGCTATTCGCACATTCAAAATGGCAAATGAAATCATGATGAAATTGGTTGGATTAGTGATGAGTCTTGCACCATATGGTGTGTTCGCACTAATGATTCAACTAGGTGCAACGCTAAACGCCAATACATTAATGTCCGTTGCTGGTTACGTGGCTTTGGTGGTTGCGATGTTGGTGTTTTGGATCTTCTTCTTCTACCCAATGGCAGTGAGTATTGCGACAGGAACTTCTCCAAAGACTTTCCTACGTGCAACTCGTGAGCAGATTCTTTTCTCTCTATCTACCGCGAGCTCAAACGCGACTATCCCGGTAACGATGCGCACACTGACAGAAAAGCTTCAGGTCTCTAAATCGGTTGCTGGCTTCGGTGTACCACTGGGCGCAACGATGAATATGTCTGGTGTGTCTATCTATATTGCTCTAGCAACGATGTTTGTTGCGAACGCTTTTGGCCAGCCAATTAACACCGCAGACATCTTCACACTTGGCTTAACTATTCTTCTGTTATCTATTGGTGCTGGCGGCGTTCCTGGGGGCGGCGTGGTAATGGTAGGCGTTTTGCTTCACCAACTAGGTTTACCACCTGAAGGTTTAGCAATCATTGCAGCGGTCGACCGTATTAATGATATGTTCTGTACATCATCTAACGTTGTCGGCGACACGGCAGTGAACACCATTGTTGCAAAAACAGAAGGTGAGATAGGTAAAGAAGAAGGTGTTGATGCTGAGCCTGCTCAAGCGAACGCCTAATACCTTGAATCATTTATTTTAACCCTAATATTGAAGCGAGCTCTTATGAGTTCGTTTTTTATTTAGGAAGAGTCGGACATAAATAAATTTATCTGGGAAATGACGTTTTGTTGCGCTACAGCAGTGTGACGAGTTCCCAACTAATCAGAAAGAAACACATAAATTTCGAAAAAAGACGCTTTTTTTTAATTCTGCCCTTGAAAAGCATTTTGCCGCCCTTATCTATGTGGCATAGAGAAGCAAACATTGATTATTTTTGTTTGTGAGCAAGGGTTGAAACCCGATTCTCCTCCCCCCACATTGGGGTTATAACCAAACGAAAATAGAATTTATTCGGAGATAGCCAGATGGGTAAAATCATTGGTATTGACTTAGGTACTACTAACTCATGTGTTGCTGTATTAGACGGCGACAAACCACGTGTAATTGAAAACGCAGAGGGCGAACGTACTACTGCATCGGTTATTGCTTACACTGACGGTGAGACGCTAGTAGGTCAACCAGCGAAACGTCAAGCAGTAACTAACCCAGAAAACACGCTATTTGCAATTAAGCGTCTAATCGGTCGTCGTTTTGAAGACGAAGAAGTTCAGCGTGACATCGAAATCATGCCTTACAAAATCGTTAAGGCTGACAACGGTGATGCTTGGGTAGAAGCGAAAGGCCAAAAAATGGCAGCTCCTCAGGTTTCTGCTGAAGTTCTTAAGAAAATGAAGAAAACTGCTGAAGACTTCCTTGGTGAGGAAGTAACTGGCGCAGTTATCACAGTACCTGCTTACTTTAACGATGCTCAGCGTCAAGCGACAAAAGATGCTGGCCGTATCGCAGGTCTAGAAGTTAAACGTATCATCAACGAACCAACAGCAGCTGCGCTAGCTTACGGTCTTGATAAGAAGGGCGGCGATCGCACTATCGCGGTATACGACCTTGGTGGTGGTACATTCGATATTTCAATCATCGAAATTGATGAAGTTGAAGGCGAGAAAACATTCGAAGTTCTAGCAACTAACGGTGATACTCACCTAGGTGGTGAAGACTTTGATAACCGTCTAATCAACTACTTGGTTGATGAGTTCAACAAAGAGCAAGGCATCAACCTTAAGAACGACCCACTAGCAATGCAGCGTGTTAAAGAAGCAGCAGAGAAAGCGAAAATCGAGCTTTCTTCTACTTCTCAAACAGACGTAAACCTACCTTACGTTACTGCAGATGCAACTGGTCCTAAGCACATGAACATTAAAGTGACTCGTGCAAAACTAGAATCTCTAGTTGAAGACCTAGTACAACGCTCTCTTGAGCCATTAAAAGTAGCTCTAGCTGACGCTGACCTATCAGTAAACGACATCACTGACGTAATCCTAGTTGGTGGTCAGACTCGTATGCCAATGGTTCAAGCGAAAGTTGCTGAGTTCTTTGGTAAAGAAGCGCGCCGTGACGTAAACCCTGACGAAGCAGTAGCAATGGGTGCTGCAGTTCAAGGTGGTGTACTTGCTGGTGACGTTAAAGACGTACTACTACTAGACGTAACTCCACTGTCTCTAGGTATCGAGACAATGGGTGGCGTGATGACTAAGTTAGTTGAGAAGAACACAACTATCCCAACTAAAGCGAACCAAGTTTTCTCTACAGCGGAAGACAACCAGAGCGCGGTAACTATCCACGTTCTACAAGGTGAGCGTAAGCAAGCGATGTACAACAAGTCTCTAGGCCAATTTAACCTAGAAGGCATCCAGCCTGCACCACGTGGTATGCCACAAATCGAGGTTACGTTTGACCTTGATGCGGATGGTATCCTACACGTGTCTGCGAAAGACAAGCAGACTGGTAAAGAGCAGAAGATCACTATTCAAGCTTCTGGCGGTCTAAGCGATGAAGACATCGAGAAAATGGTTCAAGAAGCAGAAGCTAACAAAGAAGCGGACAAGAAGTTCGAAGAGCTAGCGACTGCACGTAACCAAGCTGACCAAATGATTCACGGTACTCGTAAGCAAGTAGAAGAAGCTGGTGAAGCGCTACCTGCAGAAGAGAAAGAGAAGATTGAAGCAGCAATTTCTGAGCTAGAAACAGCACGTAAAGGCGAAGACAAAGAAGCTATCGATGCTAAAGTTCAAGCACTAATGACTGCTTCTCAAAAGCTGATGGAAATCGCTCAACAACAAGCTCAAGCGCAGCAAGCACAAGGTGCTGACGCAGGTGCACAGTCTAAAGAAGACGACGTTGTAGATGCTGAGTTCGAAGAAGTTAAAGACGACAAGAAATAATATTTCTTAACCAGATGGCTGCATAGCCATCTGGGGTCGATAAGACTTCGTGTGCGGGCGTTTGGGGCAACTCTTACGCCCGTCTGTTTGTAAACGCTGTCTTTCTAGTTAAGTATGTTGCAGACAAGTGCACTTACCTAGAACGATACAAACACCAAGCGGTGAATCGATGCCGTTTGTAGTAATTAACTGGTGACGAAGAACATGTCAAAACGTGATTTTTACGAAGTATTAGGCGTAAGCCGTGATGCCTCAGAGCGCGATATCAAAAAGGCGTATAAGCGTCTAGCGATGAAATTCCACCCAGACCGAAACCAGGGTGATGATTCTGCGGCGGACAAGTTTAAAGAAGTAAAAGAAGCGTACGAAGTTCTGACCGACCCTCAAAAGAAAGCGGCGTACGACCAATACGGTCATGCAGCTTTTGAACAAGGCGGCGGTGGTTTCGGTGGCGGCGGCTTTGGCGGCGGCGGTGCTGATTTCGGCGACATCTTTGGCGATGTATTCGGTGACATCTTTGGTGGTGGTCGTCGTGGCGGTGGTGGCCACCGTGCCCAGCGAGGTGCTGACCTACGTTACAACATGGAATTGACGCTAGAAGAAGCGGTTCGTGGTGTAACGAAAGAGATCGAAGTACCGACACTAGTACACTGTGATACCTGTGATGGTAGTGGCGCGAAGAAAGGTTCATCTGCTGAAACATGTGGTACCTGTCATGGTCATGGTCAAGTACAGATGCGCCAGGGCTTCTTCGCAGTGCAACAAACCTGCCCTACCTGTCACGGCAAAGGTAAAATCATTAAAGACCCTTGTAATGAGTGTCATGGTCAAGGTCGTAAGCAGAAAACAAAAACACTTAACGTTAAGATCCCAGCAGGTGTTGATACTGGCGACCGTATTCGTCTATCTGGCGAAGGTGAAGCGGGAGAAATGGGAGCACCAGCGGGTGACTTGTATGTACAAGTGCACGTGAAAGAGCACCATATCTTCGAGCGTGATGGCAACAACCTATACTGTGAAGTGCCAGTAAGCTTTGCGATGGCAGCTCTAGGTGGTGAAGTTGAAGTACCAACCCTAGATGGTCGCGTAAGCCTAAAAGTGCCTTCAGAAACGCAAACAGGTCGTATGTTCCGTATGCGTGGTAAAGGTGTGAAAGGCGTTCGCGGTGGCGGTGTTGGTGATCTTATTGTTAAGTTGGTTGTTGAAACACCAGTAAACCTAAGCTCACGCCAAAAAGAACTGCTCAAAGAGTTTGAAGAGTCTTGTGGTGGTGAAGCGGCGACAAAGCACAAGCCTAAATCAGAAGGCTTTTTCAACGGTGTGAAAAAGTTCTTTGATGATTTAACCAGCTAAGACGTTAGTGAAAAGCACAAATACAAAGGCCTGCTAAAATGCAGGCCTTTTTGCATCTCGGTGTTCTTCCTAATTCCAGCAATCACTTGGTTCTTCGACATTTGTTGACGTTAAAGTAATCGTTTTAGAACCAGTCAAGCACTCGTCGTCGTCTTGTCCCAGAGCCGATTTTGCTGTTGCTGTAATGGTATAGGCCGTACTTGCAGAGCTCGCAATATCGAAAGAAAATCTATTTGTGTCTGAGTCACATAGAGTGCATGTGCCTCCAGAGAGAATATGACTCCAGTCGTACCCACCATCATAAGATGTCTCTAGCTCTAGCTGAATTCGACTAAGATCGCTCAAGGCAACCGTCCTATGAGACTTGATTACATGATTAGTGTAAGAGGGGTATGCGACTGCAGCAATGATCCCGACAATCACTACAGCTACCAGTAATTCGATCAATGTCATCCCTCTCAATCCTTTTTTGTAGCCGTTACAACGAGAAATTCGAATCATCACGAGTAGTTTCCTTTTCACTTTTCCGCCTATTTTTGGCAGGTGATAGCATCTGTGCAAGATGAATTACGGCCCTTTTGCCGTTTACATAGGAATTTGGGAAATGCCTCGCGGGTTTACGTTGTTGGAGCTTCTTATTACTGTTGCTGTCTTGTCAGTGCTACTACTTTTTGTCGCCCCAAGTTTTTCAAAAGTTAGCCAACACATGAAAATAGTGAATTTAGCCAACGAATTACAGGGTTTTTTGATCCAAGCGAAATCGGAATCGGTGATGAGAAATCAAGATTTTTGGGTTCATATTCAAGGCTTACCTTCATCCACCGGAAGCTGGAAGCTCACACTCTCGAGTGTATCGAATGTCACTGACATTACTTCAATGAATACTGTTGCTGAGCTGCAAGGTCATCTATATCGGGGTCTGGTGGTGTCGAGTAATATAACTAGCGTCAAGTTTGATCGTGTTATGGGGAATCCCAAAAATGCGGGAAGTATTCACCTGAAGAAATCTCAAGCGGATACCAGTCCGATAAAAGTAACTGTTCATAACGGAGCAGGGCGAGTAAAAGTGTGCGCTATGAATAAGGCAAAATATGGCTTTGAACAATGCTAAACAGCAGGGTAGTACACTTGTTGAGTTTATGATTGCTGCGTTGTTAGGACTTGTCGCTTTGGGCATTGTTGGCGCAGTGTTTCTTTCTAACCAAAAAACAGCTGTGCAGCGAAGCAAGGAAATAATGCTACTTCAGCAGATGAGTAGTGTAATTCAACAAGTGAAAGAGGATATTCAACGAGCAGGGTTTGATGGTATTACGACAAAATCAATGATGCTTTCCGGTTCTCCTAGCGTTCTATATCAACAATCCGAAAAAATCGGTTATGTTTATCGAAACACAGCAAGCTCTGTGAGTAATACGATATATCGGTTAAAGGATAATATGTTGGAATATTGCCAGGATGATTCACCATCACCTTTAAGTGTCGTGTCTGCTGCTAGTGGATGTTTTGATCTTTTTGATCCTAAGCAAATTAAAGTAACTCAATTTGGTGTTAGTCGAACATTACTATCAGGTTCGTCAATAGAGAGTGCGTTTATTTCTATTTCAATGGCCGCTGAATTAAAAAATGATCCGGCAATTTCTCACGCCATTTTATTACAAGTTCAGCAAAGGAATTGGCAATGATACGTAAGCATCAACAAGGAGTGGCCACGTTACTTATTACTTCCATACTGCTCTCTGTCGCTTTGGTTGTGACGTTAGGGTCATATAAGAATCTATTTTATCAAATTAAGCGTGCGCAGAATGAAGTTAGTTCTCGGCAACAGCACTGGGAAGCGGAAGGGGGGCTTGAGTGTCTATTTGCTTATGTCACAGATGATGTATCCATAGTGAACGAGCTCATCCCAATTAATCACAATAATTTAAATACCTTATGTAAGAGGGAATTAAACCTTAGCCAGCTGAACGTTACTGATATAGGGGCAGGAGTCTATCGTATTAATTCTATATCTCACAATGGTTGGGCCCAGCTCAATAAAACTTTCAGTACACTAAGTAATCGTGGAAAAGGAGCGATACAAACCACATCCAAGTTAACTACTTATGGTGATTTAAAGGTTCATCCAGATGCGAAAGGTGATCTTAATTCTGACAATCTGTATGAATGCATATCACTGACTTATCGGTATAGTTATACCATGGAAGGCGGAAGCACAGGATCAAAATATAACACTGCATCAATAAGAGCGAATAGCTTATATGATGGTTCTCCTTCTGGAGGGTGTACCGCTGCAACGACAACCAATGTTACAGTAAAAGCTGGGAATGCAATTACGAAAACTAATAAACCTGAAACTTCTGATCCGCAGCTAAAAGGCGATTTTGTTTATGACTCTGAAGTCGATCCATTCCAAACCTTTTTTGATTACAAAAAAACACCGGAAAATATTGATAAAGTCAAAGCTTCATTTCCGAAAGCTGGGAAAATCAATTTGTCAAATGCGACACAGTGTAAATCAGCTATCGAAAATGCTTTTAAGGAAGTAGATAAGGTTTGGATTACTGGTGACTGCGCCATTCACGGGAATTTAGCACTTCAAGGCAACCATGAGAAATATACGTTAGTTATTCAAGATGGTATTTTTATCAATACTGGTTCAACAACATTTCAGGGTTCGCTTTTTCATTTAGTCGATAAAACTAAACCACAGTTTGCTCCTAATGAGTTAAAAAGCTATTGGGAAAGTTTGTTCTCGAATGCTGATGGCTCACCGACTAATTTTACCATTGGTAAACAATATACTGATCTTACACAAACTGTTTATGTTGATGCAGGGGCATTTCACGCAACGGGTGGTTATGGTTTTGATACTGATGGGTTAAAAACCTCAATTGCGGGCTCAATGGAGTTACTATTTGATTCCAGCAAAAGACCTACAACAAGGAGAAATGATGTTCGTTGGCAAGAGGGAAGTTGGAATGCCAAGTAAACAACATGGTTTTAGTTTAATTGAAATAATGATTTCTTTTATTTTAATTGGTGTCGGTGCTCTTGGATTGGTTAAGTTGCAAGCTTACATTGAGCTGCGGGCAGATTACGCGATGCATAGCATTGAAGCGCTAAATCTTGCTGAGCAGAAATTAGAGTGGTTTCGTACGCGTGGGGCTATTTCTGCAGTCCCCTCGATGCCCGCCGCTAATTTTGATACAAATATTGTCTCTGGGGAAGATACTACGCACCCCTTGTATACTTTATCTTGGTCTGTGCCAACGGCAACTCTGTCGGGCGCACTTAAAACGATACATATGGAAGCTCTATGGCAAGATCGCCACGGTAAAATACAATCGGTAGAGCTGAAAACCATGATCTCTAAACATAGCGAATTTGATTAAATAGTCTAGGTTCCTGTTTTATGCCGATTCAATCAAAACCGATTGGAGTTCTGGATAAGGTGTTCACTGTCCGCGTTGCCCTTTTTATATTGAAGAGAATTATTTCTTGCTTCTCATCACGTATAGTTTCTTTTCTTAAAACTATCTATTCATCGCTCTATGCAACCTCTGTTTTTGCCAGCTCGTTTACTAAATGTATATGTTGATTTTTCCATAATGTTTCAGGCTTGTATCTTTGGTTTTGTTTTTTTGCAAAATATGTCTCCAATTATGAAAAAAAATCTAGAACCTTGTGCTTTCTCCATTAGTGTTTACTAGAATACTCGTTGGATAGTAGGTCGTTATAATTATTCAAATAGGCCTTGGCACCAACATCATTCACTATGGAGTTACCATGAGTAACCAAGCTGTAAATAAGGCACCATCATCGAAGCCGAGCGGGATGGAGCGCTTTTTAAACTTTATCGAGAGGACAGGTAACAAAATTCCTGATCCTGCGATTTTGTTCTTCTGGGCATTGATCATTACTTGGGCGGCGTCAGCACTTTTGTCGAATGTATCATTCGATCTTCCAAACCCTCGAACGGGCGAAGCTCTTACTATCACCAACTTACTTACGGGCGAAGCGCTAGCAAGTTTCCTTGCTAACATGGTGACGACGTTTACTGGCTTTGCGCCACTGGGTATCGTACTTGTCGCAATGTTAGGTGTGGGTGTTGCAGATTCTTCGGGCTTTATTACGACGGGTCTTAAGAAGATGCTGAACTTCACGCCAGCTAAGCTTCTTACTCCAATGCTTATTTTGGTTGCCATTGTATCGCATACTGCGGCAGATGCAGGCTATGTTCTGGTTATTCCTCTTGGCGGTATTATCTTCCATGCGGCAGGTCGTCACCCTCTAGCAGGCATTGCGGCAGCATTTGCAGGTGTATCTGGTGGCTTCTCTGCAAACTTTATCCCTTCAGGTATCGATCCACTACTAGCAGGCTTTACGCAAACTGCGGCGCAGGTTCTTGATCCTGAATATGTGGTTAACCCATTAGCGAACATCTTCTTCACTGGCCTATCCTCTATCATTATTGTGGGGATTGGTTGGTACGTGACAGAGAAAATCATCGAGCCTCGTTTATCAAAAATGCCAATTGATGATGATGCGGAAACCGCGCCAAACCTAGGTTCATTTACTGAACTGGAATCAAAAGCATTCCGTTATGCAGGTTGGGCAATGATGGCGGGTATTGCTTTACTTGTTGCAGCGTTAATTCCAGAAACATCAGCACTTCGCTCGCCTGAAGGTGAAATTACTGCCTTCTCAGCACCGATCATGAAGTCTATCGTGCCGTTGATCTTTATTCTGTTTATCATTCCTGGTTACGTTTACGGTAAAGTGTCTGGAACGTTCAAGACCAGCAACGACATTATCAAAGCGATGGCTGATACTATGTCAACCATGGGCGCATACATTGTTATGTCGTTCTTCTGTGCTCAGTTCCTATCTGCATTTGCTCAGTCAAACATCGGTACGATGCTAGCGTTGTATGGCGCAGAAGGCTTAAAAGCGATGAACCTACCAGGTGAAGTGACCATCATCGGTATGATACTTCTAACCGCGTCTGTAAACCTACTTATTGGTTCGGCATCGGCAAAATGGGCTTTAATTGGTCCAATCTTAGTGCCAATGCTAATGGCGGTTGGTATCTCGCCTGAGCTGTCTCAAGCGGCTTACCGTGTGGGTGACTCTGTATCGAACATCATTTCGCCTCTAATGGTATTTTTCCCTCTTGTAGTGGTTTACTGTCAGCGTTATGTGAAGTCGGCTGGTATCGGTACGCTTGCGTCACTAATGATGCCATTCTCGATCGCAATGCTGATCGGTTGGTCTATCTTCCTAGTTGCTTATTGGATGGTAGGTATCCCGCTAGGCATTCAAGCTCCTTACACTTACACAATGTAAAAACGTGTAGGGTGTGAAAGCCGCTAATTGGCAGCCGAAAAGCGCAGGTCTTCGATCTGCGCTTTTTTGTTCTCGCACAACGAACATCGATAGGTCTTGTAACTAGGTTTTTTGGGGTTGCAGACTTTGTCCCGTGATGTGTTGCTGTAGTGAAACCGAAGTTGGTGATAAAATTCCCGACTTCAATCGTTTTTTGTTTCTTTGGAGCCTCCTTTGTCTAACCATCCGTTTACCCCTCAAGATGAATTGTTTATGCGCAGAGCGATGGTGCTTGCCGAGCAAGCAGAAGCTGAGGGGGAAGTACCTGTCGGCGCAGTGCTTGTCAAAGATGGTGAAATTATCGCTGAGGGGTGGAATCGCTCTATTGGTACTAATGACGCTACCGCACATGCTGAGATCCAAACACTGCGTAAAGCAGGCCAAAAGCTAGAAAATTACCGCCTTCTGGATACGACGTTATATGTAACACTTGAGCCATGCCCAATGTGTGCCGGAGCCTTATTGCATAGCCGCGTTAAGCGGGTTGTTTTTGGAGCGCCAGATTTAAAAGCTGGAGCAGCAGGAACAGTGCTTAATTTGTTTGAAAGCCAAGCAGCTTACCATTACGCCTTAGTTGAAAAGGGGCTGCTAGAAGATGAGTGCCGCACTCAGCTACAAGCGTTTTTTAAGCGCCGCCGAAAGGAAATTAAAGCGAAGAAGCAAGCACAAAAAGCATTAGAAAATGGAGAGAGCGAACAAGGTAGTGGGAGTAGTGAGGGCTAGCAAACACCTACAACGTGGTAGATGTTTGCTTGGACGCACTAGTGATTGACTAAATGTACAAAAACACGATTACGTGAACTTACTTTCTTTTTCATACATGTCAGTTTACGTTTACGTCGGATAGCAGCTACTGTGTTATTTAAACGCTTTGACTGCACTCTACGTCTTCTCATATTCAAAACCTCCTGCAGACAAGACTTATACCAGTAAAGCGCGGCTCATCGATGCTTGGCAATAGGCTCGATAATCGCACTAAACATTGTATGGTTTAAACGTTCTTCATTTGACTTCTGCATTGCATAGAGCCAGCAAACAATTTCAATACGATGCTTAATAATAGGAGTGACGTTATTTCGGCAGAGTGTAGCCGAAGGCGCCGCTTCATCAAGTGAGCTAAACCATTTGGTTGTAAAGTAATCTGTTACAAAGCAATCAGTTTTACTAACGATGAAGAAAAGGCGACCAACCAAAGGAATGGTTGAGTGTGGTTGGTGTCACTCAGAATATTGGATTCTAGATAAGTTTTCGTTAGGACTCAATAAAAATGACGAGCTTCATAGGCTCGTCATTTTTTAGTTTACCGCGGGTTTATTCTTCAATGCTTTCTTGTTTGGTGTCTTCTTCAACCGTGACGTCAGAAGCGCCAGAGACTTGTTCTACGACGGTCTCTACTGCGCCCGATATCAAAATGTCGGGGGTGAGCGGCGGAATCACTTGTAAGTCATCGCTATTCTCATCAATCGCTGGCTGTTGGCTGACATGACCAATGATGGATTGGTAGTAACGTCGAATATTTTCTACGTAATTACGCGCTTCATCGCCTCTGGCGTACCCATAGCGAGTTTGGCTGTAATAGCGCTTCTGACGAAGTAAAGGCAGCCTGTCTTTTACATCGGCCCAAGCGTTCGGATCGCCACCTTGTGCTTTGGTGAGTCGTCGTGCGTCCATCATGTGGCCGTAACCAATATTGTATGAAGCTAACGCAAACCATATTTTTTCATGCTCGTTAATGCTATCAGGCACGCGACTTACAATACGACGTAAGTACTCGACACCACCACGAACAGATTGCTCAGGGTCTAAACGGTTTGTTACCCCGACGCTTTTCGCTGTTGGCAGAGTCAGCATCATCATCCCCCTAACACCTGTTGGCGATTTTGCTGTTGGTTTCCAGTGTGACTCTTGATAAGCCAATGCTGCAATTAAGCGCCAGTCGAACTCTTCGCTGTATTTTTGGAATAAAGGTGCCCATTTAGGCAATTTGTCATCCAGAGCTCGAATGAATGCGCGAGTATCAACGTAGTCAAATGCTTCAATATGACCAATGTACTTTTCTTCGAGGGTGGACAGTTCTCCTGATTGTTTGATGTTACCGAAAAACTCTATCAGCATCGCATACAAACTTTCGTCTTCAGAACGTCGAGTAAACCAAGATACTGGTTGATCTTCTGTAAGTTCGAACGCGAGCGCAAGATCGGGGTAAAGGCGTTGAGCAAGGGAAAGTTCCACCGAATCAGTCACAGTAAAACGTAACTCACCCGTCGATACGTATTTGAGTAAGTCTCTCGTGTCAGCATCACCAACAATTTCAAACTGAAGTTCTGGATACTGCTTCTTTAACGCTGTTAGGGTCGGAACATATTGCGATTGTTCAACGATCTTTAATGTTTGAGCGCCTGCATTTGTATCTTCGTCGGACTCGTCGTCTTTCGAGGCTTGGTATTCAATGAGTTGTTCGATATCACGTGGTCGAAGTTGCCCTTTTTTATATACCACTTGTTGGCTTACATAATAATAGGCAGGGCCTGGTCTAAATCGTTTGACTGCTTGTGACGTTTGATTTAAACCCGTAGCGATGATATCGATATCTCCTTTCTTAAGAGCAGGAAAAAGCTCAGCCTGGCGAAAGGCTGGTTTAATCTCGAGTTTGACGCCGAGCTGTTCCGCAAACTGACGCGCCAATTCGTAATCCAACCCTGCGGGACCATCGGGACCTATGTAGTAGGAAAGCTGATTGTTTAGCGTGCCAACACGAAGCACACCACGTTCTTGAATTTTTTCAAATTCACTTTTGGGCTCCGACTCAATCTGGCAAGCTGAGAGCAAAAGAACAGAAACTAAAATTAGAGCACTGCGCTTGAGGCGGTTGAAGTGACTTATTTGCATTAATAGGTACATCTTGGAAAATTTCTATTTGCCTTTATATCAAAGCGAGCTCATGGGGCAAAGTGAATCACACACTTATAACGTGACATTGTGTGTTTTATCGACATTTTAGTTGTAATTCAAATTTGACAAAAAAAATGACGCAAACGGTTGCTTTTGGTGTTACATCACAAAAACAATTACTATATAATGCGCTCGCAATGACGAGGTGGAATCGGCATAGGTTCGACAGGGCTTATTTTAAGTGTCTGAATTTATTCCAATATCACCTTAATCAATTGCATAAGAGACCTAAGCACATGAGAATTTTGCGTGGCTCCCCAGCTCTTTCAGAGTTTCGTGTTAATAAACTACTGGAACTTTGTCGTGAACAAGATCTGCCTGTAACTGGCATTTATGCCGAGTTTATGCACTTTGCCGATCTAAAGTCAGACCTTGATGACCAAGAGTTAGAAAAACTTGAAAAGTTACTAACTTACGGCCCAACCATCGAAGAGCATGAGCCTGAAGGTCTTCTACTTCTTGTCACGCCTCGTCCTGGCACTATCTCGCCTTGGTCTTCTAAATCTACCGATATCGCTGTTAACTGTGGTCTGGATAAAGTGAAACGTCTAGAGCGTGGTACGGCTTATTATGTCGAGTCTTCAGTTGTTCTATCAGAAGCTCAAGCTGACGCTGTTAAAGCGTTAATTCACGACCGCATGATGGAAACAGTATTCACAGAATTTGAAGCCGCATCAGCATTATTTACTGTTGCAGAGCCTAAGCCTGTCGCACATGTTGATATCTTAGCTGGCGGTCGTCTTGCGCTTGAAGAGGCAAACGTTTCCCTTGGCTTGGCACTCGCAGAAGATGAAATTGATTACTTGGTCGAGAACTTTACTAAGCTTGGGCGTAACCCAAACGACATTGAATTGATGATGTTTGCTCAGGCGAACTCAGAGCATTGTCGCCACAAAATTTTTAACGCAGATTGGACTATCGACGGGGTAGATCAACCTAAGTCTTTGTTCAAAATGATCAAAAACACTTTTGAAACGACACCTGACTATGTACTGTCTGCATACAAAGACAACGCAGCCGTTATGACAGGTTCTAAAGCGGGGCGTTTCTTCCCTGACCCTAAATCTCGTCAATACACGTACCACCATGAAGATACGCACATCTTGATGAAGGTAGAAACGCACAACCACCCAACGGCAATCTCTCCATGGCCGGGCGCATCGACTGGCTCAGGCGGTGAAATCCGTGACGAAGGCGCGACGGGTATCGGCGGTAAGCCAAAAGCGGGTCTGGTTGGCTTTACAACCTCTAACTTACGTATTCCTGGTTTTGAACAGCCATGGGAAACCGACTTCGGCAAGCCGGGTCGTATTGTGAATGCGTTAGACATCATGCTTGAAGGCCCTCTTGGCGGCGCGGCATTCAACAACGAGTTTGGTCGTCCAAATCTATTGGGTTACTTCCGTACTTACGAAGAAAAAGTCACTTCTCATGCGGGTGAAGAAATTCGTGGTTACCACAAACCAATCATGATTGCTGGTGGTATGGGTAACATCCGCGATGAACACGTACAGAAGAAAGAGATCCCTGTAGGTGCGAGCCTAATCGTACTTGGTGGTCCGGCAATGAACATCGGTCTTGGTGGTGGTGCGGCATCTTCCATGGCATCTGGTCAGTCAGCAGAAGATCTGGACTTCGCTTCGGTACAGCGTGAAAACCCAGAGATGGAACGTCGCTGTCAGGAAGTGATCGACCGTTGTTGGCAGTTAGGCGACGATAACCCAATCGCATTTATCCACGATGTGGGTGCAGGCGGTATCTCTAACGCATTGCCTGAACTTGTCGACGACGGTGAGCGTGGCGGTAAGTTCCAATTACGCGATGTACCAAACGATGAGCCGGGCATGAGCCCACTGGAAATCTGGTGTAACGAATCACAGGAACGTTACGTTCTAGCGGTAGCGCCAGAAAACATGGAAGCATTCGACGCCATCTGTAAGCGTGAACGCGCACCGTATGCAGTGGTGGGTGTGGCGACAGAAGAGCGTCATCTAACGCTAGAAGATTCTCACTTCGACAATACGCCAATCGATATGCCAATGGATATCCTGCTTGGTAAGCCACCGAAGATGCACCGTGACGCAACCACACTAAAAGTGGAAAGCCCTGCCATTGTTCGTGATGGTATTGAGCTTAATGAAGCGGTGGATCGCGTACTTCGTCTTCCTGCTGTTGCAGAAAAAACATTCCTAATTACTATCGGTGACCGAACAGTAACGGGTCTGGTTGCTCGTGATCAAATGGTTGGTCCTTGGCAGGTACCAGTAGCAAACTGCGCAGTAACAGCGGCAAGCTACGACACTTACCATGGCGAAGCAATGTCGATGGGTGAGCGCACGCCAGTGGCATTACTAGACTTTGGAGCATCGGCTCGCCTAGCCGTTGGTGAGTCACTAACGAACATTGCGGCAACAGACATCGGTGATATTAAACACATTAAACTGTCTGCGAACTGGATGTCTCCAGCGGGTCACCCAGGTGAAGATGCGGGTCTTTACGAAGCAGTGAAAGCGGTTGGTGAAGAATTGTGTCCTGCGTTAGGTTTGACTATCCCAGTTGGTAAAGACTCCATGTCGATGAAAACCAAGTGGGAAGAAAACGGCGAGAGCAAAGAAGTCACTTCTCCACTGTCGTTAGTTATCACGGCATTTGGTCGTGTGGAAGACGTACGTAAGACCGTGACTCCACAACTACGCACTGACAAAGGAAAGACTTCTCTAGTTCTTGTTGACTTGGGTAACGGCAAAAACCGCTTAGGTGCGACAGCATTGGCACAAGTATACAAACAGCTGGGTGACAAACCTGCTGACGTAGATAATGCAGAGCAGCTAAAAGGCTTCTTTGATGCAATGCAAGCGTTAGTACGTGATGACAAGCTAGTGGCTTACCACGATAAAGGCGACGGCGGTCTTTTTGTTACACTGGCTGAGATGGCGTTCGCGGGTCACTGTGGCGTAAAAGCGAACATCGCAGAGCTGGGTGATGATGCGCTAGCCGTTCTATTTAACGAAGAGCTAGGTGCGGTTGTTCAAGTTAAGAATGATGATCTAGATTCAGTTCTATCTACTCTGGCGGCAAACGGCTTAGAGGCATGCTCACATGTGATTGGTTCTGTTGAAGCTTCAGACGACTTTGTTATCACTTCTGGTGATGCAGTTGTACTTGAACGTTCACGTACCGAACTACGCGTTATCTGGGCTGAAACAACGCATAAGATGCAAGGTCTACGTGATAACCCAGCGTGTGCAGACCAAGAGCACGAAGCTAAGAAAGACAACTCTGACCCTGGTCTAAACGTTAAGCTCAGCTTCGACGTAAATGAAGACGTTGCAGCACCGTACATTGCGAAAGGTGCTAAACCTAAGATGGCAATTCTACGTGAGCAGGGCGTTAACTCCCACGTCGAAATGGCAGCAGCGTTTGACAGAGCTGGTTTTGAAGCAACCGACATCCATATGAGCGATATCCTAACGGGCCAAGCGGTACTGGATGAATACCATGGCCTAGTAGCTTGTGGTGGCTTCTCTTACGGCGACGTACTAGGTGCGGGTGAAGGTTGGGCTAAGTCTATCCTGTTTAACGCACAAGCTCGTGAACAGTTCCAAGCCTTCTTCAACCGTGAAGAGACGTTCTCTTTAGGTGTATGTAACGGTTGTCAGATGCTATCAAACCTGAAAGAGCTGATCCCAGGTGCAGACTTGTGGCCACGTTTTGTGCGCAACGAATCTGAGCGTTTTGAAGCGCGCTTTAGTCTAGTTGAAGTTCAGAAATCTGATTCTGTATTCTTCGACGGAATGGCTGGTTCGCGCATGCCAATCGCGGTTTCCCACGGTGAAGGGCGTGTAGAAGTACGTGATGCAGAGCACCTAGCAGCGATTGAAGCATCAGGTACGGTTGCGGTTCGTTACGTGGATAACCTCGGTAACCCAACACAACAATACCCGAACAACCCGAATGGTTCGCCAAACGCGATTACCGGTTTAACAACAACAGACGGTCGCGTAACTATCATGATGCCTCACCCAGAGCGCGTATTCCGCACAGTTGCAAATTCTTGGGCTCCGGAAGGTTGGGGTGAAAATGGCGCTTGGATGCGTATGTTCCAAAATGCCCGTAAGAATATCGGTTAATTAACCAAAGGTTAATCTAGCTTAAGTAAAGCGTTGGTTGAGAGACCAGCGCTTTCTTTTTTCTTATCACTCTTTTTTCTTCGTCGCTCTTTCTAGTGACTTGGCGAAACGTTGCTTTGTTCTGCCTCTTCTTTGTCATCTATTATCTAGCGTAAAAAACTTGCAGCGTTTAGATTACTTTTATGCTCTAATACCGCGCTTACCGAGGGATGGTGTTAAACAGCTCAGCTTAGATGGAGTTATCAAGTTGACCGAATCCCTGATTGATCCCTAAATCCCTTAGGAAATGAAAGAAATGTCTAAGAATCCAAAATTTGCTATCCGCGTCACTGAAAAACGTAACGGCTGGAGCGCAGAAATCACTCGCCAAGTGACATCTCGTAAGACTGTAGTATCAAAGCGTGAAACAGGCTTTGACAGCGAAGAGAAAGCACAAGCTTGGGCTGAACAAGAACTGGCTGGATTTATCCAAAACCAAGTGGTTCGTAACGAGCGTAAAGCCGCGCAACGTCAAGAGCGTGAAGCAGAACAACTAGCGGCAAAAGTTCGTAAAGAAGAAGCCCGCAAAGCACGTGAAATCGAAGTAGACACTGACGAAGAATAAGTTTAAATCGGTGAGATGGTGACGTTACCCATCAAACAAATAGTGAAAATGCCCTGAGTTTTGTCTCAGGGCATTTTTTATTTATATCGGCTAAAAACAATCCGACGATACGGACAAGCTAAACGTGCCGTCTTCAGGGGCTGCAAATTGTTTATTGCCAGGAAGAAGGTGAGGGTTATTAGCATAAGTGCGATGTGTCGATTTGACCTTTGCAGAATGTCTTTCCGGTAAATCAAAGTGTTGTAAGCCGTCAGATAGATCGTTTGCTTCACCGTAGTCGAAATGTGTTGCGACGTCTTTGGGCTGCTTGGCGTAACGACAGTGATCCGGCTTACCATCTTCGTGCCAAGTTAAAGAGTTAGTTTTTGCATCTAGATTCAGGTTATTTGCTGTTGGCTGTGCGTAAAAATCTTCTGAAACTTGGTGCTTGCTTTGTTCTTGTAAGTAGTCTGCAATGTTCTCAGAAGCTTGCGCTAGGCTACCTACAGGGAAGAAGCAAATCAGAAGAAGCCGTGTTTTTAGATTGTTCATAATGTGTATGCAAGCAAAAGGAAATGATAATACTGATAAATAAAACGGCGTGCAATTATGGCCATTGGATACGATATAACAGGGCAGTTAATGTCTGCCCTGCATCTTTTAGGTATGGTTAGTATTGATAAGTGAGGTGCAGTTTGACTTCGCGACCAGGCGAAGGCACGCCATTAGATAGGTATGCTTCGTAGTAACGATCGGTTAAGTTTTTCACAACCGCGCCAACGCTCAAGCCTTCGACTTGTTGTATTTCCCAAACCACGTAAGCGTTTTGTAGCGTGTATTGCTCACTTGGCGATTTCACTTTTAAATTATTACCGCTTGCCTTGGTTTTGGTTTGCGCATCATACCAGCGGACTTCCCAGCCCGTACGTAAACCAGGAATCCATTCGTAACCTAAACCCAGATTAATGTTTAATGGCGGTACATCAGGATGATCATCATCTGAACCTGTAGAGTCAGATAGGCTACCTTTGTTTTTGCCGCGAATGTAACTTGCTGAGAAATTACTGTAGAAATCTTCAATCCGGTATTGTGAAATTAGCTCAAAGCCATAGTTTTTAAAGCCATCTAGGTTTGTATTCCAGCTTTGTAACTCAGTAGTATTTTTGTCGAGGTTTTCGCCCGTTCGTATATCAACTGTGTCGCTAACATCGTTATAGAACATAGTTAACTCTGTTGCGAGGTTATCGCGAGAGTTCACCAGCCCTTCCGTTAAGTTGATAACGCTTGCTTGATAAGCATGGATACGAGACACGTCCAGATTCAAAGCAGTAGCCGTAGCGGTAGCTCGCGCATATTGCACTGAGTAGATGTTATCAACGGTTGGTGCTTTTAAAGCGTAGGCGTAGGAGGCGTTTAAACGCGTATTATTGCTCGCATCAAAGTCGATATCCAAACGTGGGCTAAAGCCTTTATGCGTCGTTTCACCATAGTCATGTCCGGCAGCTGGATCATTATAATCCGGCGCTGCGTTCCCTTTTCCTTCACTCTTGATGTATTCGTAACGCAGAGAAGGTGTGATTGTTAGGCGGTCTGTTGCTTGATAGTGATCAGCAATGTAAGCGGCATAAATTGACTGCGTGCCAGATGGTTCGTAGTAAGGGGTGTACCAACCGTAGTTTTTCGCTTCATTACTGTCGTATGATGCGTTGAATACTAACGAGTCTCTATCGGTTTTTTGATATTGAAGCCCAGTGACTAGAGTGTGGTCTCCGAATTGTGCTTGGTTAAACACATCAACGTAGTCACGCTCGTAACTCAGCCATGACTCATGACCGTAACTGCCAACAGAAACGAACATTTTCTCGAATGCTACGTCAGGGCGAACCCAATGACGATCGTTTTCGGAACGTGCCATTTTGATATTGAAATCAATATACGGGTTAGTCGGCATGTAGTGGTAAGAGATGGTTGTGGTGTTGTCCGTGTATTTGTTATCGACGGTGTAAGCGTATTGGGCTTTTTCTAATGAGCCGTATTTCTTGATATTGTATTCGGTGATGTTAGGCATTTTTCCGCGGCGGTTAGCCCAAGGTTTACGACCTTCATCTTTGTAGCGAGTGTGGCTAATTTCAAACTCGTGATCGTTGTTTTCATAACCGACCTTTACGAGCATGTTTTCTTGCTCATAACCTGAGTAATCCAACGTTTCACCACCTCCGACTTTAATGTCATCAGAATCTTTTACCGAGCCATTCGCTAGAAAATAAAAACCAGTATCGTTTTTACCATAGAGTGTTAGCGTGTAGGCGTTCTCATCACCGTTAGTGTTGTATGCACTTGAGATGCGAGCACCAAAGTTTCTGTCGCCGTAAAGGAGATCATCGACACTTTTGGTTTTAATGCGAATGGAGCCACCAAACTTCCCGTTGAGTGCTCGATAGTCGTGCGCGCCCTTGATAATTTCTGCTTCGCCAATTAAGAACGGATCAAAAAAGAAGGTACCGTAGCGGTATTGTTGAAAGCCAATTGGAGCGCCATCGACAAAGACGGCGATATCGCTTGGATCATCAAAACCACGAATGTTAATACGTTCGCCACCAGAACGACCGCCACCATCTATTGATGCACCGGGAACGGCATCGATCATTGAGGCAAAATTAGAGTACTGTTGCTCTTCAATCTCTGACCAATTAATGGTGGTTTGCGCAGGCTCAGCAATGGTAATAGGTTTGGCATAACGAACGCCTATGACTTCAAGCTCTTCATTTGGCGCTGTCTCGGCATATGAATAAAGAGGGAAGAGCAAAGCCAGTGAAATGAGATTTACTTTGAATGGATGACTTTTTAATCGTTTCATATTGATGATTTATAGTGTTTTTATGAAGCTCGGATTATAAGAACATTATTACGATTAATAAATGATAATGAGATTAATTATCAAATGTGTTTTTGCGATGGCTTGTAAAGTTTTTTATCCATTCGTGGAAACTGCGATGAGTATCGTTAGCTTACATAAAACAAAAAGCCCAGCATCATGGACGCTGAGCTTATTGGCTTTAAACAAGATAGTGCGAGCACTGTTGCTCCTTTTGAGCTAATCAGGCGCCTACTTGGTAGGAATTACTGAGTTTCTAACGGTATCTGTCCGGTGGTCAGCGGCTCGGCATCGAATTCAGTGAGGCCTTCAATATAGCTTTCGACTGCTTGCTCTAAAGCATTATCACCTTGGTTAAAATAGGCAAGGTGGAAAATTGCATCGCCTTCGTTCACCAATGGTAATGTTTGTTGACCGATAACCAAACCACGCTTCGGGGCTTTTAGTTCTATCTCATCATGACCAAGAGGAGAGCTAATATAAGCGAGCGTTTCCCCCTGTTCTACTTTATCTCCCAGATTAACGACAGTACGCAAAATGCCGTTACCTGACGCGCGAACCCAGCTGGTGGACTTCGCTATGATAGGCTCAGGCAGCTTTTTCCTGCTCGCACGCAACATACCAATGGCTTGCATTACGCGCCGAACCCCGAGTACACCAGCGCTTATCGAAAGTGGATCAAAACGCAATGCTTCGCCAGCTTCGTAGGTGAGCACTGGAATATCGCATTTTTCTGCTTCACTGCGTAAAGAGCCATCACGCAATGCTGAATCAACAATCACTGGCGTCGAAAATGCTTGAGCAATACGTAGAGTTTCTGGGTTGCTTAAGTTTGCGCGAATCTGTGGCAGGTTCGTGCGATGAATTGCCCCTGTGTGTAGATCCAAAATGTAGTCACAACGCTTGGCAATGTTGTTAAAGAACCCGTGTGCCATACGAGATGCAAGTGCGCCTTTTTCACTGCCAGGAAAGCAACGGTTGAGATCTCGTCGGTCGGGCAAGTAACGAGATTTATGGATGAAACCAAAAACGTTAACGATAGGTACTGCAATGACAGTGCCTTTCAGTTTTTGTGGATCCAGTTGGTTAATGATCTGACGAACGATTTCTACGCCATTAAGCTCATCACCATGGATAGCAGCATTCACCATTAACACTGGTCCTTCTTGTTTCCCATGGATGATTTCCACAGGAATAGATAAAGGCGAATGTGTATATAGCTTCGCTGCTTCAAATTCGATCTCTAATCGTTGTCCTGGTTGTATTTGATGTCCTAAGAGCTCAAACACTTTGCTTTTTTTACTTCTGGCCATAAACCATCTCTGTCAAATGCGTCACCAGCAATGTAACAATTGCTGCAAAATCGCACTAATCATTCTCATTAAGGACACGACAAATTACTTTAATCGTCATGCGTGAAATTTTGGTGTGTGTGAAGTTTTTGTTTTCAATATGATCTTTTCTATCAGTTTAATACATAACAAGACATAGAGATGAGAGCGCAATAATAGCCTTAAAAAATGTGACTGTATTAAAAATAATACTGTTCATGGAGGACAAAAAAACGGACTTTTAACCCTACTTTTTATCCGATAATATCCGCGCCGAATTTGAGGTTTCACACTTTCTAACTAGAGGTTTTGATGAAAAAGGTAATTGCTAAAATTGGTGCATTGACTGCGGTAGCAGTTTCACTTTCAGGTTGCGTAGGTAGTAATGCCGTGACAGGTTATGTCATGGGATTTAACTTGAAAGCTGTTGACAACCGTTACGCTCGAGGTGGCCTAAATATGCTTTTAGCGCCTGTTTATGGTGTCGCGATCGCAGCGGATTATATCGTGTTTAACTCTCTAGAATTTTGGACGGGTAAGAACCCGTTAAATGGTAAGCCACATATCTTCGATACAAAGGTAGATACTTACATTGATGTCAACCACCAGTTAGATAAGTCGTTAACGACGGCACCAATCGCACCATTAGCGGATAACCGTGTCATTGAGCAGGGGCGAATGCAGCAAATCGATGAGAACACTGTTCAAATGGATATTACTTACAGTAACGGTGAAAAGGCGACACTCATGGGTGTACGCGATGGTGAGTTTGTCACTTACTACATTGATGGTGAAGTTGCTGCACAAACGTCAATGGATGAATTAGCCGCTTACGCGCAAAACCGTGTGTAGTTGGGTTCAACTACACCAAAAAAAGGGTGCCGTATGGCACCCTTTGTCATTTTTCGTGATTGAATTATGCTTTCTCTGGAATCGCTTCTAAAAGCGCGACCATCTGATCCCAGTACAACTGAACAGTATCAATCTTCACTTTCTCATCTGGAGAGTGAGGGAATTTTATTGTTGGACCGAAAGAAACCATATCCATGTGTGGGTATGGTTCTTTAAATAGGCCACACTCAAGACCAGCATGGATGACCATGATGTTCGGCTTATGACCGTAAATGCCTTCATACATATCACGGAAAATTGCCATGATCTCGGAATCTGCATCTGGCTTCCAGCCAGGGTAAGCGCCTGAGAACTGAATTTGTGCGCCTGCTAGCTCAGTAATCGAGCGCAGCATGCTTTCCACTTGGCTACGGCCAGAGTCAATGAGAGAACGAATCAAGCAAAGCACGGTGACTTTATTTTCTTCTGTGCTGATCACACCAACGTTTAGAGAAGTTTCAACAACGCCTTCCACCTCATCACTCATACGGATTACGCCGTTTGGACAAGCGTTAAGTGCCGCAATGAATCGTTGCTGATCGGCGATTGAAAATACTTGCGCGTCAGTCGTGATCGCTTCATTAAAGGTTACGATACCTGTTTCGATTTTACCCAATTCAGTTTTAAGCAGCTCAGTGTAGTGGTTGAACAGCTCAGCAAGTTTGTCTTGGTTTTCGACAGGAAGCGCGACAGTAACAAACGCTTCGCGAGGGATTGCATTACGTAAGCTACCACCACGGAATTCGACTAAACGTAAATCAAGCTCTTGAGCATGACCGGCAAGGAAACGACCAAGTAATTTGTTGGCATTACCGCGACCTGTGTGAATGTCACAACCTGAGTGACCACCTTTTAGGCCTTTCAGCGTCAGTTGGCGTGTTACAAAACCTGCAGGCGTTGATTCTCGAGAAATATCGAAAGTCATGGTGCCATCAACGCCACCTGCACAACCCATGTAGACTTCGCCTTCTTGCTCAGAGTCTGTATTTAGAAGAATCTCACCCTCTAACCAACCAGCTTCAAGGCCAAATGCGCCAGTCATGCCTGCTTCTTCATCAATCGTCAGCAGAACTTCGAGTGGACCGTGTTTAATATCTTTAGATGCCAATACAGCAAGGCAAGAAGCCATACCAATACCGTTATCTGCACCAAGCGTCGTGCCTTTCGCAGTTACCCATTCGCCATCGATGTAAGGTTGGATTGGATCTTTGGTGAAGTCGTGTTCAGTGTCTTCGTTTTTCTGCGGCACCATGTCGATGTGTGCTTGAAGTACAACAGCCTTCTTATTTTCCATTCCTGGTGTCGCGGGCTTTTTGATGAACACGTTACCGGTTGGATCACGGCGAACGTCAAAGCCTTGCTCTGTTGCCCAGTTGATAATGTACTGTGCTAATGCTTCTTCATGTTTCGATGGATGAGGGATAGAACAAATCTTATCGAAAAACTGCCAAAGTGGAGCAGGTGATAAGGTACTGATCTCAGAATGGAACTCAGACACGGAGGACTCCTTTTGATGTGCTTTGCCAAATATATACCGTAAAAATATTATCAAGGTAGCATTAAATGCTAGACGATTTGGCCTTCAAATTGCCGTTAGCATACCACCAGATAAGGAGTACGAGTAGTCGCGATCACAAGGATTTCTCTCAGAACTGTCACAGTTTGTGAATACAATAACAAGCACTATGTGTTCTCTATCATATATTCTGAAAGTGGCTTTATTTTTTAATTCATAAAGTTGTAATTTAATTACACATAAACTTTGATAAAGGTCAATTTGTGCATTTTTTGTGATTCCAATCACTAAAATGCTTGTAATTAAATTTCTTGGTGGTATATTTGTAACCAGCTTCTGAGAGAAGAATGAAATGCTCAAAGGATGAGTCCGTTTTATCGCCTCCAAGGAACCGAGAAATCAACGAATGTTTAATTGATTTAAAAGGTGATAGTTATGAAAGGTTTACCAAGTACAATGTTCTGGAATAGCAAGTCTGTTTACACCGGTAACTTTGTATACCCAACAAGCTTTGGCTACTAAGTGAAGTCAACGCATGTGACTCGAACAGTTTGTTCACCCCTATAAATTGGAATTTTTTTTCAGTGATAGTGCTGACATGATTCACCGCCACCCAAATTGGGTGGCGTTTTTTTATCTCTATTTTCTCTTCCTGACTCACTTATTGCCATCAAAGCCTTCTTCTATTCCCCATTCTTCGGTTTTATCGACTTTTCCATCAAATCTGTTAGATACCATGTTTAAAATGGGCCTTTTTCATCTGAAAGTTTAGTACATTGCTCAGTTTTTATTCTCTTTTAGAGAACTGTGTTATCTGGGTTACCTATTGTTTTATAAGAATATATTTCTTTGCATGCTATGATAGATTAGAGAATGTGTTTCATATCCAAAGAAAAAAAACGCATTAGAGTGAAGATTCTATCTAGAATTTGCTATTTGATAACTTTATAATTCCCGCCAATCGATTACGCAACCGTTTACTTTTTACCTTTACAGGATTCGATCATGCTCGAGAGGCTTTTTAAACTCAGTGAAAATGGCACAAATGTGCGCACTGAGATCATTGCAGGTGTTACGACCTTCCTAACTATGGCTTACATTATTTTTGTAAACCCAGCGATCCTGTCGGATACCGGTATGGACCGTGGCGCCATTTTTGTCGCGACTTGTCTTGCTGCCGCAATCGGCTGTTTTATCATGGGATTTGTTGCCAATTACCCAATCGCACAGGCACCAGGAATGGGCCTGAACGCATTTTTTACTTACTCTGTTGTATTGGGAATGGGTTATACGTGGCAAGTTGCGTTGGCGGCTGTATTTGTTTCTGGCCTTCTGTTCATTCTTTTAAGCGTATTTAAGATCCGTGAGTGGATTATTAACTCGATCCCGCATTCTCTACGAACAGGTATTTCAGCTGGTATTGGTCTTTTCTTAGCGTTTATCGCATTAAAAAATGCAGGTATCGTCGTTGATAACCCAGCGACATTAGTTTCTATGGGAGAGATCACATCATTGCCATCTGTATTGGCCGCGATTGGCTTCTTTCTTACGATTGCACTGGTTCACCGTGGTGTGAAAGGTGCGGTGATGATCGCCATTCTTGGCGTTACAGCGCTTGGTCTTCTATTTGGTGATGTGCAGTGGGGCGGTATTATGTCAACGCCACCAAGCATTGCGCCAACTTTCATGCAACTGGATTTCTCTGGTTTGTTTGAAGTAGGCATGATTTCCGTCGTATTTGCTTTCCTATTTGTCGATTTATTTGACACCGCAGGTACGCTCGTTGGCGTTTCTCAAAAAGCTGGTCTAACTGACGAGAATGGCAACATCCCTCGTTTAAACAAAGCGTTACTTGCAGACTCAACAGCAACGTCAGTAGGTGCATTACTTGGTACCTCCAACACGACATCTTATATTGAAAGCGTTTCTGGTGTAGCTGCGGGTGGGCGTACTGGTCTAACAGCCGTGGTTGTTGGTGTACTCTTCCTACTTGCTCTATTGTTCTCACCACTTGCGGGTATGATCCCTGCTTATGCAACGTCAGGTGCGCTATTCTATGTGGCGATCTTGATGCTGTCTGGGCTAGTAAGCATTGATTGGCGTGACCTAACTGAAGCGTCCCCAGTTGTTGTGACTTGTTTAGTTATGCCGCTAACATTCTCGATTGCAGAAGGTATCACGTTAGGCTTTATCGCATACGCGGCGATCAAGTTATTCAGCGGTAAGGGCCGTGAAGTGTCGATGAGTGTATGGGTGATGTCAGCCATCTTCATCGTTAAATACCTCGTCGGTTAATTTCTCGAGCAAAAAGCCAGTGTGGATTTATTCACGCTGGCTTTTTCTTTTTTTACGTTGTTCACAGAAGACGGTTTTTCTGCGGAATAGGCAGAGAATTTTGATATCACCGTTGGTATTAGCGGTGTGTTTCGGTAGAATAATCGTTTGCGCAGCTTGAAATCCTCGTCTCCAAACATTTTGGAGAAGTTAGTGAGCATTCCGCTTTTGAGTGACTTCGCTAGATTTTGAGGATGCATATTTTCAAATTATTAGGTTATTACAATGAGTAAAAAATTCATTATCACTTGGGATGCAATGCAGACTTACTGCCGTGAACTGGCTGAAAAACAAATGCCAGCTGAGCAATGGAAAGGAATTTGGGCGGTAAGCCGCGGCGGTTTGGTTCCTGGCGCTATTTTGGCTCGTGAACTGGGTATTCGTTACGTTGATACAATCTGTATTTCAAGCTACGACCATGATCATCAGCGCGACATGACGGTACTAAAAGCACCTGAAGGTGATGGCGAAGGTTACCTAATCGTTGAAGACCTAGTAGACAGTGGTGATACAGCGCGCAAACTACGTGAGATGTATCCAAAAGCGAAAATGATCGCTGTGTGTGCGAAACCATCAGGCAAAGAGCTGCTGGATGATTACGTTGTAGATATTGCTCAAGACACTTGGATCGAGCAGCCTTGGGATATGTCAATCCAGTATGCTGAGCCAGTAAACCGCAAGCAAAAATAAGCGCGGTTAAAGAATATTGAGAAATGCCCCTTTATAGGGGCATTTTTTTTATTATGATATTAAATCATGCTAATAGCCTAGGGTTCTTCCTATGTCTGAAGACGTCAGTAAAAATCTTTCCGAAACTTTGTTCGTGAAACATAAGCAAGCAAAAGAAACTTCCGCGCTTACCCAGTACATGCCGACCAGTAAAAAAATACTTGATGAACGAGAAGCGCAAGGTGATCGTGCTTGGTATCGTCATTTGCGTCGCTTGCAATGGGCTTGGCAAGGATTGTCTCCGATCGAAATGGAAGGCGTACTGTCCAAAATTGCTTCATCTTCTCACTCGCGAACCAATGATGATTGGTTAGACACTGTAATGGGTTATCACAGTGGTAACTGGACATTTGAGTGGATCAAGCTTGGTATGGATCATCAGAAGCGAGCAAATGAAATGCAAGGAGAAGAGGCAGCGGATGAACTCTTCACTGCTTCTTTGTGTTTTAGTATTGCAGGCTACCCACATTTAAAAAATGACAACTTGGCATCGCAAGCTCAAGTTCTGGCAAACAAAGCGTATTCTGACGGCGCAGAAAAAACTAAGTACACTATCAAGCAAATTGAAGTGCCTTACCAAAATCGCAAAATCATCGCGAACCTCCATTTACCAAGAACGGATAAACAGTTGCCTGTGGTAATGGTGAGCGCTGGTTTGGATACCCTACAAACCGACATGTGGCGTTTGTTCCGTAATCGTCTTGCACCGCGAGATATTGCGATGTTAACCGTGGACATGCCTTCGGTAGGGCATAGCTCTCATTGGCCCTTGACCGAGAATTCAAGTTGCCTACATCAAGCGGTATTGAATGAGCTTTACTCGCTACCTTGGGTTGATCATCACAAAGTGGGGTTAGTTGGGTTTCGTTTTGGTGGTAATGCCATGATCAGACTCTCTTTTGTCGAGCAAGAAAAGATCAAAGCTTGTGTCGCTCTAGGCGCACCCGTACATGATATTTTTACTTCCCCTCAGAAGTTGCAAAAAATGCCGAAGATGTACTTAGATCTTTTGGCTTCCCGTTTGGGGAAAAATGCGGTTGATATTAATAGCATGGCTGGTCAGATGATGGCGTGGTCATTGAAGGTTCAGGGCTTCCTGAGCAGTCGAAAAACCAAAGTGCCTATTTTGGCTTTGAGTCTTGAAGGCGATCCAGTGTCGCCACACAGTGATAATCAACTTGTTGCTCTATTTTGCCAGTATGGTAGAGCGAAAAAAATCAGTTCCAAAACAATTACAAAAGGATATGAGCAATCCCTCGATTTAGCCATAAAGTGGCTAGAAGATGAATTATTAGGGTGACAATTCTCCTAAATTAGTTAAGAGTGATATATCTGAGCAAAAAATAAGCTCATGATAATTAAAAATAATAATCATTCTTGGGTGTTTACTTTTAACTATGAAAACGGAGATTCATATGTCAGAGACGACTCAGGGCCCGACTCACTTTCGCTTGATGTCTAAGTTGAAGGCGATAGGGCCTTACCTGCGCGAACCACAATCGCAAGAAGGGCGCTATTATTTTGATTGTTTATCTGTATGTGTAGACGACAAAAAATCGCCTGAGAAGCGTGAATTTTGGGGCTGGTGGATGGATTTGGAATCCATCGAGGGAGGCTTTACTGCTAAATATCATATTGGCAAGTACAACAAAGAAGGGCAATGGGTATCTGAAGCCCTTCCCAAAAAAGTAGTAGAGGAAGTGTATCTCACGCAGAGCACATTCCATCAAAAGCTGGTTGATACTTTAGAAGAACACTTCAAATTAGAAGTCGAATATCACACGGAGTCTTTCGATTTCGCTTAATTTGGTTGTTTTCATTTAATACCAAACAAAAAGGTGCGAAAACGCACCTTTTCTCTTGTTAATTCCCTATTTGATTGTTAAAACATCCTCTCTTTATTTGTTTTTCACTTCAGAAGACATCATGACAACGAATCAACAAAATGCAGTTGTTTCACAACCACAAACTGTCGTTGTGAAACTGGGTACAAGTGTGCTGACAGGCGGCACTCTGGCACTCGACCGTGCACACATGGTTGAGTTAGCACGCCAGTGTGCTGAGCTTAAAAAACAAGGCCATTCAATCGTAATGGTTTCGTCTGGTGCGATTGCAGCAGGCCGTGAGCATCTTGGTTACCCCGCATTGCCCAACGAGATGGCGAGTAAGCAGTTACTTGCCGCGGTGGGGCAGAGTCGCTTGATTCAAACATGGGAGTCTTTGTTTGGTATTTATGGTATCAAGATCGGCCAAATGCTACTAACCCGTGCCGATTTAGAAGATCGTGAGCGATTCCTTAACGCGCGCGACACTATTAATGCGCTCGTTGCGAACGATATTGTTCCTATCGTAAACGAAAATGATGCCGTTGCGACTAGCGAGATTAAAGTTGGCGATAACGACAACCTTTCCGCTTTGGTAGGCATTTTATGTGGTGCAGATAAGCTCTTGCTTTTAACTGACCAAAAAGGTCTGTTTACTGCTGACCCTCGTAAAGATCCGAACGCAGAGCTTATCAAGGAAGTAAAAACCATCGACGATACGCTGCGTAAAATCGCAGGTGGAAGCGGTACAACATTGGGTACTGGTGGTATGGCAACGAAGCTGCAAGCCGCAGACATCGCTCGCCGCGCAGGTATAGAGGTTATTATTGCTGCTGGTAGTGCGCCGAATGTTATCTTTGACTCTTTAAGTGCTGAACCTCAGGGCACGCGCTTCCTACCTTGCGCTGAAGCCTTAGAGAATCGTAAACGCTGGATTCTAGCGGGACCTGCGGCATCGGGCGACATCGTTATTGATGATGGTGCAGTCAATGCTGTGGTCGGCAAGGGCAGTAGCCTACTTGCTAAAGGGGTCATCAAAGTTAGTGGTGACTTCGCACGAGGCGAAGTAGCGCGTGTAACAAACGCTCACGGTAAGTTGGTGGCTCGTGGCATCAGCGCCTACTCAAGTGATGACCTAACTAAAATTACGGGTAAGCACAGTAAAGATATCATCTCTATTTTGGGTCATGATTATGGCTCTGAGGTGATTCACCGCGATGATTTGGTCGTCATTCAGGAATAGAATTAGAGGGAAGCAAAGTGGATTTAACGAATATGGGTAAAGCTGCTAAAGATGCAGCTTTCGAATTAGCGACAGCGTCAACTGCGCAAAAAAACCAAGCATTAGCCATCATTGCTGATGAGCTAGAAGCAAACTCTGCTGCTATTTTGGCGGCAAACGCTAAAGACATCGAACTTGGCCGTGAAGCGGGTTTAACCGATGCGCTGCTCGATCGCCTTTTGCTTAACGAAGAACGATTGACTGCAATTGCGAATGATGTTCGCAACGTCATTAGCCTGAACGATCCTGTAGGCAGCGAAATAGACAGTAAGGTACTGGAAAATGGGATGTCACTGTCTCGTCGTCGCGTGCCGCTTGGTGTCGTGGGCGTAATTTATGAAGCGCGTCCAAACGTAACCATTGATATCGCAGCGTTGTGCTTGAAAACCGGCAACGCAAGCATTTTACGTGGTGGCAAAGAGACCTTTTTCTCGAATATGGAATTAGTGAAGGTTATTCAGTCTGCGCTCGCAAAGGCGAACCTTCCTGCCGCTTCTGTGCAGTACATTGAAAAACCAGATCGTGAGCTTGTTTCTCAATTGCTTAAGTTGGACGATTACGTCGACATGATCATTCCACGCGGTGGTGCTGGCCTACACAAAATGTGTAAAGAAAACAGCACGATTCCGGTGATTATTGGTGGCTTTGGTATCAGCCATATCTTTGTCGACGAATCCGCTGATCTAGAGAAATCCCTGAATGTGGTTGAGAACTCTAAAGTTCAACGTCCATCTGCGTGTAACTCATTAGATACGCTGCTCGTGCATGAAAAAATTGCAGCGCAACTCCTACCAATGATCGTAGAGCGCATGAACGATAAAGTGACCTTCGTGACAGAGCCTAAGGCAAAAGCACTGATGGCTCAAGCAACACAAATTCGCGATGCTGTTGAAGGTGACTTTGATACGGAATGGTTGAGCTACACTCTTGGTGTAAAAGTTGTGTCTGATGTGAAAGATGCCATTGATCATATGCGTGTCCATAACGCGAGCCACTCAGATGCGATCATGACCAATAGTTTGGAAAACTCAGAACTGTTCATCAATTCTGTCGGTTCGGCGGCGGTTTATGTGAATGCTTCAACGCGCTTTACAGACGGTGCGCAATTTGGCCTTGGCGCAGAAGTCGCAGTATCTACACAAAAGCTACATGCACGCGGTCCGATGGGCTTAGAAGAGCTAACTAGCTACAAGTGGGTTGGTAAAGCGAACTACTTAGCACGCAGTTAACACATTCGACGAGATCTTGAGTGAAAAAGGGGCCTTTGCGCCCCTTTTTGTTTTGTCTAACATACCAATTCCGCTACACTACATGAGCTTTTATTTCGGTTTGAAAGCGTTATACCCAAATAGCTTTAATAGAGTCCGTATAACCATGAACGCGTGGTTATCCGTGATTGCTCATGAGGTTATTTTGGTATAGATATGGAGGTGATATGCATTGTCCTTTTTGTTCCGAGAACGATACCAAAGTTATTGATTCCCGCTTAGTGGCTGATGGCCATCAAGTTCGACGTCGCCGTCAGTGCTTGGCGTGTAGCGAGCGTTTCACTACGTTTGAAAGCGCAGAGTTAGTGATGCCTAAAGTGATCAAATCGAATGGCAATCGTGAACCATTTGATGAAGATAAAATGGTTGGCGGTATTCAACGCGCTTTAGAGAAACGCCCAGTGAGTGCCGATTCTATAGAGTTAGCGATCAGTATGATCAAATCACAACTGCGTGCGACGGGTGAGCGAGAGGTTCCGAGTGAAATGATTGGTAATTTAGTCATGGACCAGCTCAAAGAGCTCGATAAGGTGGCTTACATTCGTTTCGCTTCCGTTTACCGAAGCTTTGAAGATATTCGCGAGTTTGGCGAAGAGATTGCCCGCCTAGAAGACTGAGTAGCTCATGACTCAACACACTCCTGAAAGAGCGTTTTCTGATTTAGATTTCGCCATGATGTCACGAGCTATTAAGTTAGCGAAACGTGGCATTTATACCACCGCCCCTAATCCAAATGTAGGGTGTGTCATCGTTCGTGATGAAGAAATTGTCGGTGAAGGCTATCACCATCGTGCTGGTGAGCCGCATGCCGAAGTGCACGCGATGCGCATGGCGGGTGAAAAAGCAGTTGGTGCAACCGCTTATGTGACGCTAGAACCTTGCTCTCATTACGGCCGTACACCGCCATGTGCCGAAGGGCTGATTAAAGCCAAAGTGGCACGTGTGGTTTGCGCCATGGTAGACCCAAACCCGAAAGTTGCAGGTCGCGGCATCCAGATGTTGCGTGATGCCGGAGTTGAAGTACAAATCGGCTTGTTAGAGCAAGATGCCCTTGCCCTTAACCCTGGTTTTATAAAGTACATGCGTACAGGCATGCCGTTTGTTCAATTAAAAATGGCAGCCAGTTTGGATGGGCAAAGCGCACTCAATAATGGTCAGAGCCAATGGATCACCTCCCCAGCGGCCCGCCAAGATGTGCAGCGTTATCGAGCAATGAGTGGTGGCATTCTTTCTACTAGCAAAACGGTGATTGATGATAATGCATCACTCAATGTGCGCTGGGATGACTTACCTAATAGTGTTCAAGCGCAGTATTTACAAGAAGAGCTTCGTCAACCAGTACGTGTAATCTTAGACCGTCAGAACCATTTAACGGGTGCGCTCAAGCTGTTCCATACCGATGGAGAACGAGTTATTGTTCGCTCTGATGGAGACTGTATCCCTCTATTGGACAGCGCTGACCAAATTGACTTATCAACGACATTAAAACGTATCTCGGATGAGCACCACATCAATCACTTATGGGTTGAAGCTGGAGCTACGCTAGCGAGTGCGATGATAAAGGCTAATCTTGTAGATGAGCTCATTGTTTACCTTGCGCCAAAACTCATGGGCAGCGATGGTCGGGGGCTTATCGGTGCTTTAGGGTTAAGCGCTATGGCTGACGTCATTGATTTAAACATTACAGACGTTCGTATGGTCGGGGTAGACATTCGCATCACCGCCACCATCAAACGTAATGAACTTAGATAAGAAATAGTATGTTTACAGGAATAGTAGAAGCAGTTGGCAAGTTAGCTGCGATTACGCCGAAGGGCGAAGATATCACCGTCACGGTTGAAACTGGTACGCTTGATATGTCAGACGTTAAGTTAGGCGATAGCATTGCGACCAATGGTGTTTGCTTAACGGTAGTTGACTTCGGAAGCCACTATTACAGTGCTGATCTGTCATTAGAAACCTTGAAGAAAACTGGGTTTGCTGAATACCAAGTAGGCGATAAGGTGAATCTAGAAAAAGCCATGTTGCCAACAACGCGATTGGGTGGACATATCGTTTCTGGCCATGTCGATGGGGTTGGTGAAATTGTCGAACGCAATTCAGTTGGCCGTGCGATAGAGTTTTGGGTTGCAATGCCTGCGGAAATTAGCAAGTACGTTGCAGAGAAAGGCTCGATTACTGTTGATGGTATTAGCCTAACCGTCAACGACTTACGTAAAAATGCTTTTAAGCTGACGATCGTTCCTCATACGAGTGAAGAAACTACGATTGACCAGTTTCAAGTGGGGCGCAAAGTCAACTTAGAAGTTGATGTACTTGCGCGTTATATGGAGCGTTTACTGCAAGGACAACAAGAAGATAAGGCCGAGTCTCGTATCACGATGGACTTTTTACAGCAAAACGGTTTTGCATAAGTCTTGGGAGTGGCTGCGTGAGGCATGCGATAAAGAGCAGACTCACAGAACACCGCGAGATTCATTGACTTGCTTGATGCAAAGCTCAAACTATTGACCTAACTAGCATTCAATGCAACGTAATTTTTCATTGCTGTCGCAATAACAAATTTAGAATAACGGGATAACAGACTATGCCAATCAGTACGCCACAAGAAATTATTGATGATATTCGCGCAGGCAAAATGGTCATCCTAATGGATGATGAAGACCGCGAGAATGAAGGTGACTTGATCATGGCTGCCGAGCATATTACGCCGGAAGCCATCAACTTTATGGCAACCTATGGCCGTGGCCTGATTTGTTTAACCATGACCAAAGATCGTTGCGAAAGTCTAGGTCTGCCACCAATGGTGCAAGACAATAATGCGCAATACACCACCAACTTTACTGTTTCGATTGAGGCAGCAGAAGGGGTAACGACTGGTATTTCAGCCGCAGATCGCGCACGTACCGTTCAAGCAGCAGTCGCGCCAAACGCTAAAGCTGCGGATTTGGTGCAGCCTGGTCACATCTTCCCTCTCGCAGCTCAAGACGGCGGTGTACTGACTCGCGCAGGTCACACTGAAGCTGGCTGTGATTTGGCTCGTCTTGCTGGTTTAGAGCCAGCATCGGTGATTGTTGAAATCTTAAATGACGACGGCACCATGGCTCGTCGCCCAGATCTAGAGATCTTTGCAGAGAAGCACGGTATTAAATTGGGCACTATTGCCGACCTAATTGAGTACCGCAATAACACTGAGACAACGATTGAACGTGTGGCAGAGTGCAAGTTACCGACAGAGTTTGGCGAGTTCACGTTAGTCACGTACAAAGACACCATTGATAACCAAGTGCACTACGCAATGTGCAAGGGCGATTTGAAAGAAAAAGCGCCACTGGTTCGCGTTCATCTTCAAGACGTTTTTACCGACTTACTACGTAGCGATCGTAATGCAGAGCGCAGCTGGACACTAGATAAGGCAATGAAACGCATTGGTGAAGAAGGCGGTGTGCTGGTTGTTCTTGGCCATGAAGAATCGACCGATCTACTTATTCATCGCGTGAAGATGTTCGAAGCGCAAGACAAAGGTGAAGCCCCAACGCTTGCTAAAAAACAAGGCACGTCTCGCCGTGTTGGCGTTGGTTCACAGATTCTTGCGGATCTCGGTGTACATGATATGCGCCTTCTGTCATCGACCAACAAAAAGTACCACGCGTTAGGTGGTTTTGGTCTGAACGTTGTTGAGTACGTCTGCGAGTAACAACCGAACAATAAGTTCCTAGTCTTTGACGTGCTTAACTCGTCAATGGCTAGGAACCGGTGATTTGCCTCCAATTTCCATTAGATATTGCTCACAAATTTGTGCTAGAATCCGGCGATTCTCACTTGATGAACATATTTCACTTATAAATAGAGTTAAAGGAAAGCTTATGAAAGTGATCGAGGGTGGCTTCCCAGCGCCAAATGCAAAAATTGCTATCGTTATTTCTCGTTTCAACAGTTTTATTAACGAAAGCCTACTTTCTGGTGCGATCGATACACTAAAGCGTCACGGACAAGTAAGCGAAGACAACATCACGGTTGTGCGTTGTCCAGGTGCCGTAGAACTACCTCTAGTAGCTCAGCGTGTTGCTAAAACTGGCAAATTCGACGCTATTGTTTCTCTAGGGTCTGTTATTCGCGGTGGAACGCCTCACTTTGACTATGTTTGTAGTGAAATGAACAAAGGTCTAGCACAAGTGTCTATGGAATTCAGCATTCCAGTAGCATTTGGTGTTTTGACTGTTGATACGATCGATCAAGCGATTGAACGCGCAGGAACCAAGGCTGGTAATAAAGGTGCAGAGGCTGCACTAAGCGCACTTGAAATGATTAATGTACTATCTGAAATTGATTCCTAATGGGGGCCAGTGTGAAACCAGCCGCACGTCGTAACGCACGTCAATTCGCTCTACAGGCGATCTACTCATGGCAAATTACTAAAGAGAATGTTGCCAAGATTGAAGAACAGTTTTTGTCTGGCGACAAATACGATGAAGAAGAACTTCATGCATCTGAGCCAGCGCTTGCTGCTCCAGAGACAGACGTAGCTTACTTCCGTGAACTATTAAGCGGTGTTGTACTTAGCCACGCTGAGCTAGATAGCAAAATTCGTCCATACATTTCTCGTCCTATGCAGGATTTAGATATGATGGAACTTGCTCTTCTTCGCCTTGCTATGTACGAGATGACTCGTCGCGAAGATGTTCCTTACAAAGTTGTTATCAATGAAGCGATTGAACTTGCAAAAGTTTTCGCAGCAGAAGATAGCCACAAGTTTGTGAATGGTGTACTTGATAAAGCAGCACCTCACATTCGTAAGAAATAACGATTTCTTCAATGAAAAGGTCAGCACATGCTGACCTTTTTTGTATCAAAAGCTTTTACATCAAAAAGTAAGTGAATTATGTCTGGTGAATTTAATCTGATAGACAAGTACTTCGTCGGTCGTCAGAGCCAACGTAAAGATGTCCATCTAGCCGCTGGTGATGATTGTGCTTTGGTCAAAGCGCCAGCTAATGTTCAGATTGCGATTAGCACGGATACATTGGTAGCTGGAACGCATTTCTTAGTCGACGCGAACCCAGCATGGGTCGCACACAAAGCATTGGCTTCTAACATCAGTGATTTGGCGGCGATGGGCGCAACGCCTGCGTGGGTGAGCTTTGCATTAACGATGCCTGAGCCAGATGAAGAATGGCTTGCTCCTTTCTGTGATGCATTTTTCGAACTGGCTGATTACTATGGTATTCAGTTAATAGGCGGTGATACCACCAAAGGGCCATTGTGTCTGACACTCACGGTGCAAGGTTTTGTACCTGAAGACAAAGCGCTCACGCGATCCGGAGCCAAGCCTGGGGATTGGGTATATGTAACGGGAAACCTTGGCGATGCAAAAGCTGGCTTGGATGTGATTCTAGATGACTCTCTGCGCAGCAGAGCCGGCGCGGAAGCACTAGAGCGAGCTCATTACCTTAGTTCTCCGCGTGTGCTTGCTGGACAAGCTCTTGTTGGCTTAGCCTCGTCGGCGATAGATATTTCAGATGGTTTAATCTCTGATATTAAGCACATTTTACAGCGTTCTCAGGTTGGGGTGAGTATTGATGTCTCTCAGCTACCGATCTCTTCAGAATTAGTCCAGTTTTTAGATGATAAGATCAGCGCGCAGCAGTATGCTTTAGCAAGTGGCGAAGAATACGAGTTGTGTTTTACCGTGCCGGAGCAAAATCGAGGCTCGTTACAAAGCGCTTTATCTCATACTGGCTGTAAGGTCACATGTATTGGTCAAATCCGACCAAATGGAACCTTCGAGCTGCATGATAACAATCAACCACTTGATTGGGACTTAAGTGGCTTCGACCACTTTAAATGATCTGAGCTAAGCTCTAGCCAAGAGCCTGTTACTATTGAGTAACTCGCAGGCATGACGATTGAAACCAAACTAGCAGTATAGGTTTAAGGATATGACCAACCCTCTTTCTCTGATTTCATTAAAGAATCCGTGGCATCTATTGGCGACGGGTTTTGGCAGTGGATTATCCCCGTTTATCCCTGGAACAATGGGCACACTGGCGGCCGTGCCTTTCTTTTTGCTGTTGGCACAATTACCATTTACGGCGTATGTCATTGTTGTTCTGATTTCGTGTGTGATCGGCATTCAAATATGCCAAGTGACGTCTGCAGACATGAAAGTACATGATCATGGTTCAATCGTATGGGATGAGTTTGCGGGCTTTTGGATTACGATGAGCATTGTACCTGCACTGAATATTCCACTCACTGAATGGAAGTGGTTGATCACTGGCTTCATCTTATTTCGTTTTTTCGATATGGTAAAACCTTGGCCAATTGGGTGGCTAGATAAGCGAGTTCACGGTGGGCTGGGTATTATGGTTGATGATATCGTGGCGGGAATTATGGCTGGTGTTGCCCTGTTTCTAGTCGCAAAATACGCTGGCTGGATGAATTAAACCATGAACTAAACACTGGACGTAAAAAAGGGATGCCATGAGCATCCCTTTTTACATGCTATTTTGCTAAATAATCCAAGATGGATTTTTCAATTCCTTTTGCATCGAGACCAAGCTCTTCATGCAGTTCATCTTGTGTTCCCTGATGAATAAACTCATCGGGTAAACCTAGGTTTAAGACTGGCTTAATGATTTTATCTTTCATCATGAACTCAACGACACCCGCACCTGCACCACCTGCGATAACATTTTCTTCTAACGTCACGAGCACGTCATGATCTGCGGCTAATTGACGAATTAATGCTTCATCGAGCGGCTTCACAAAGCGCATATCAGCAACAGTGGCGTTAAGGTATTCTGCCGCTTCTAGCGCGTTACCCAAGAAAGTACCAAAGTTCAGAATAGCAACTTTTTCACCTTGGCGAACCATGCGTCCTTTACCGATTTCTAACGCCGTAAACTCAGTTTCGATTTCTACGCCCATCCCGCTACCACGAGGGTATCGAACCGCACTAGGGCCAGTATGTTTATGGCCAGTGTAAAGCATTTGTCGACATTCGTTTTCGTCACTTGGCGCCATGATCACCATGTTCGGAATACAGCGCATAAAGCTCAAATCGAACGCACCTTGGTGAGTTTGACCATCTGCGCCAACGAGACCTGCGCGGTCGATCGCAAACATCACTGGTAAGTCCATGATCGCGATGTCGTGGATCAATTGGTCATAACCACGTTGCAAGAAAGTCGAATAGATAGCAACGATTGGATGATCGCCCGCAATTGCCATGCCTGTTGCCAGTGTCACTGCGTGCTGCTCAGCAATCGCCACATCAAAGTATTGGTCTGGGTACTCTTTTGAGAAACGCACCATACCTGATCCTTCGCGCATTGCTGGCGTAATTGCCATTAGCTTAGGATCTTGGGCCGCCATGTCACATAAAAAGTCACCAAAGATCTTTGAGTAAGTTGGCTTACCGCCACTGCTTTTCGGTAGACAGTTATGTGTTGGATCGAATTTAGGAACACCATGGTAGCCGATAGGATCTTTCTCGGCAGGCTCATAACCTTTGCCTTTCTTGGTCATGATGTGCAGGAATTGAGGGCCTTTGAGCTCACGCATATTTTTCAGCGTTTTGACGAGTTCGTTGACGTCGTGCCCATCAATCGGACCAATGTAATTAAAGCCGAACTCTTCGAACAGAGTACCAGGCACTACCATGCCTTTTAGGTGCTCTTCCGTACGGCGAACCAACTCTTTAATAGGTGGAACACCAGACAGCACTTTCTTGCCGCCTTCACGGATAGAAGTGTATAAGCTACCAGAAAGTACCTTTGCAAGGTGGTTATTCAGGGCGCCGACGTTTTCTGAAATCGACATTTCGTTGTCGTTCAAAATCACCAACATATCAGGATGAACGTCGCCAGCGTGGTTCATGGCTTCGAATGCCATGCCTGCTGTAATTGCGCCATCACCAATCACACTGACGATTTTGCGACCTTTACCTTCTTTTTGTGCGCTGATGGCCATGCCAAGACCTGCACTAATCGATGTCGAAGAGTGGCCGACAGATAAGGTGTCATATTCACTTTCTTCACGCCAAGGGAAAGGGTGTAGACCATCCTTTTGGCGAATTGTTGGCATTTTATCGCGACGTCCGGTGAGGATTTTGTGCGGGTAAGCCTGATGACCAACATCCCAGATCAATTTGTCGATAGGGGTGTTGTAAACATAATGCAGAGCGACAGTTAGCTCTACGGTGCCTAAGCCAGACGCTAAGTGTCCGCTAGATTGGCTCACTGAATTTAGCAGATACGTTCGCAGTTCATCACACAGATTTGGTAATGTTTCTTTCGGAAGAAGACGTAATTCTTCCGGTGTATTTGCTAACGCCAGTGTTGGGTACTTTGAAATATCAAGAGTCATATAAATGCGCGCTTATAGTGTTAATTTTTGCGCTCGATGACATATCGGGCGAACTCTTCGAGTAACTGAGTATTGTATGGGATAGCTTCCAATGCTTGAAGTGCTTCCTGTAACAGAGTGTGAGCTTTCTCTATGGCTCCCTCTAAACCCAGCAGGGAAGGATAAGTGCTCTTATTCAGACCTTGGTCGGAACCTTGAGGCTTACCCAGTGTTTCTGTGTCACTGATGATATCAAGAATATCGTCTTGAACCTGAAACGCCAAACCAATTGCTTTTGAGTAGCGCTCCAAGTGAGGTAGAACCTCGATACCTTTCTCACCAGCAGCTAATGCACCTAATTTTACCGCACAATCAATCAGAGCTCCGGTTTTTTTACGGTGTATCTCTTCCATTTCTTCAAGAGAAACTTGGCGATTTTCCGCGCCTAAATCTAAGGCTTGCCCTACACACATGCCGCTGGCACCAGAGGAATGCGCTAAGGCTTTGATCATGTTGATGCGTTGAGCTTCTGCCGCCGGGCTTAATTGACCATCAGCAATAATAGTGAAGGCAAGGGTTTGTAGTGCATCACCTGTCAGTATTGCGGTTGCTTCATCAAACTTAATATGACAAGTTGGTTGACCTCGACGCAGTTCATCATCGTCCATGGCTGGCAGATCATCATGAATGAGTGAGTAGGCATGTATACATTCGATAGCAGCGGCGGGGGTGTCTAAGTCTTCAGGTTTACAGCCGAGCATTTGACCTGTGATGTAAACAAGAAAAGGGCGAACGCGTTTCCCACCTAGCAAAAGGCCGTATTTCATTGCTTGAATCAATGGCTGCTCTTGATATGGAAGCTGATCGAGCCACAAATTCAATTGCTGATTGTTTCTTTGTTGAAAAGACGTCAATGTCTGTTGCATCACATTGCTCACTACTGATTGTTATTCTGAATCTGGTTTGAAGTCACTCAGTGGTGCTTCATCATCTTCACTAAGAAGAATGCTCACGCGCTGTTCGGCGTCGCTTAATTTAGTTTGGCCTGCACGAGCTAAGGCAATGCCTCGTTCAAACTTACGCAGGGCATCATCTAGAGCAAGATCGCCATTTTCTAATTGATCAACCAAGCTATCAAGCTCTTCAATGGTTGCTTCAAAGGTCATGTTTTCTGGTTTCTTGACCGCCATCTTTTTTCTGCCTTAATCAAGCCTCGGGTAAGATGCACGAAAGTTACCTTAGCCTAGTAACTTGGTCAAATTTAACCTTATATAATTGTCACAAAATTAGCGTTCAACGAGTCTAAGCGATGAAACCCCATATTTTGGTTGAGGTTGTTAAGTGTAATTTGTGATCCATTAGCTAAGATTTTTCTAAAAATTCTGCGCGAGTTGTCGATACAGGTAATAATCCGCCCAATGGCAGTATTTGAGTATAGCGTGAGGAGTGCTTTGTGGATTTAGCAACCCTATTAGGTTTGATTGGTGGTTTTGCATTCGTCATTATGGCGATGGTGCTTGGTGGCAGCATCGGCATGTTTGTCGATGTCACGTCGATCCTTATTGTCGTTGGTGGCTCAATATTCGTCGTGTTGATGAAGTTCACAATGGGACAGTTTTTTGGTGCGACAAAGATTGCTGGCAAAGCCTTCATGTTTAAAGCGGATGAACCCGAAGACCTGATCGCAAAAATTGTGGAAATGGCCGACGCGGCGCGTAAAGGTGGTTTTCTTGCTCTTGAAGAGATGGAAATAAACAACACATTCATGCAGAAAGGCATTGATCTACTGGTTGATGGCCATGATGCCGACGTTGTGAGAGCGGCACTCAAAAAAGACATCGCGCTTACGGATGAACGACATACGCAAGGTACTGGCGTATTTCGCGCCTTTGGCGACGTTGCTCCTGCGATGGGAATGATTGGCACCTTGGTTGGTCTTGTTGCGATGCTTTCAAACATGGATGACCCTAAAGCGATTGGACCAGCAATGGCCGTTGCACTCTTGACCACATTGTATGGCGCGATCCTGTCCAATATGGTGTTTTTCCCTATTGCGGATAAGCTTTCTCTTCGCCGTGACCAAGAAACGCTAAATCGCCGTTTGATCATGGATGGCGTATTAGCGATTCAAGATGGCCAAAACCCGCGAGTGATCGATAGTTACTTGAAGAACTACCTCAATGAAGGTAAACGTGCCCTTGAGATTGACGAGTAACTTGGAGAGTCGTGATGGATGATGAAGATAACAAATGCGATTGTCCGCCACCTGGCCTCCCGTTATGGATGGGGACATTCGCAGATTTGATGTCGCTACTGATGTGTTTCTTTGTTCTTCTGCTCTCTTTTTCTGAGATGGATGTACTGAAGTTCAAACAAATTGCAGGATCAATGAAATTTGCCTTCGGTGTGCAAAATCAGCTTGAAGTGAAAGACATTCCCAAAGGCACTAGCATTATTGCCCAAGAGTTTCGACCGGGTCGGCCGGAACCAACTCCGATTGATGTCATCATGCAGCAAACCATGGACATCACTCAGCAGACGCTCGAATTTCATGAAGGGGAGTCTGATCGAGCTGGTGGCACAAAACGTGATGAAGGCAAGTTAACGGGTGGGCAATCGCCAGAAACGTCAACTCAAAACAATGAATCTGCCGAAGCGGACATGCAACAACAGCAATCTAAAGAGATGGAAACCTTGATGGAAAGCATCAAGAAAGCCTTAGAGCGAGAGATTGAACAAGGCGCCATTGAAGTTGAAAACCTCGGTCAGCAGATTGTTATACGTATGCGTGAAAAAGGTGCATTCCCAGAAGGTTCGGCCTTCTTGCAGCCTAAGTTTCGTCCTTTAGTTCGTCAGATTGCAGAGCTAGTAAAAGACGTGCCAGGCATTGTGCGAGTATCTGGCCATACAGACAATCGACCGCTAGACTCGGAACTTTATCGTTCTAACTGGGATCTCTCTTCTCAGCGTGCAGTATCAGTCGCGCAAGAGATGGAGAAAGTGAGAGGCTTCTCTCATCAACGTTTAAGAGTACGAGGCATGGCGGATACGGAACCCTTGTTACCGAATGATTCTGATGACAATCGCGCGCTTAACCGACGGGTTGAAATCAGCATTATGCAAGGCGAGCCTCTCTACAGTGAAGAAGTGCCGGTAATTCAATAACTAGGCTTTAGTTTTAAGTCAGTAAAGAGATAAGAAAGCGAGCAGATTGCTCGCTTTTTTTGTTTTTCCAATCCGCTTGGGTGTATAATCTTGCGCCTTAAAAGTGAGCTCAGACTACTTTTTGTGACTGAAACGCGGTTTTACTGCGTATGAAGTATTGAAGTTGAGTGTCACTCTTTGTTGATTGCGAAACTAACCTGCGAATTAGACTATGAAATTTATTGTAAAGCCCCATCCAGAAATTTTTGTAAAAAGTGAATCTGTGCGTAAGCGCTTCACAAAGATTTTAGAGTGCAACATTCGTAACATCATTAAGAGCCGCACGGAGTCTGTCGCGGTATTTAACCGTCGTGATCACATTGAAGTGACCTCTGAGAGTAACGAATTCCACGCTGAAGTTCTTGAGGTTTTGACTCATACACCAGGCATTCACCACGTACTGGAAGTGAAGCAAACTGAATTTAAAGACTTGCACGATATCTTCGAGCAAGTACTAGAACTCAACCGTGCTGCACTCGAAAATAAAACCTTTGTTGTACGTGCGAAGCGTCGTGGCAAGCATGACTTTACCTCTATTGAACTAGAGCGTTATGTAGGCGGTGGTTTAAATCAAGCGATTGAAAGCGCTAGTGTTAAGCTACGAAACCCAGACGTGACGATCAAGGTAGAAGTCTCGAACGACAAGCTAAACCAAGTATTGTCTCGTCATAAAGGCCTAGGTGGTTTCCCACTGGGTACGCAAGAAGACGTGTTAAGCCTGATCTCGGGTGGTTTCGACTCTGGTGTTTCAAGCTATCTTCATATCAAGCGTGGTTCAAAAGTACATTACTGCTTCTTTAACTTAGGTGGTCCAGCACACGAAATCGGCGTTAAGCAGGTTTCTCACTACCTATGGAACAAATACGGTTCTTCAGCAAAAGTACGTTTTATCTCAGTTGATTTCGAGCCTGTGGTTGCGGAAATCCTAGAGAAAGTCGATGACGGCCAAATGGGCGTGATCTTGAAGCGTATGTTTATGCGTGCAGCAGGCATGATCGCTCAGAAGATGAAGATCGAAGCATTGGTAACAGGTGAAGCGCTAGGTCAAGTATCGAGCCAAACGCTAACCAATCTACGCCACATCGATAACGTAACTGACACGCTGATTCTGCGTCCACTTATCAACTGGGATAAAGAAGACATCATCAATCTAGCACGTGAAATCGGCACAGAAGATTTCGCGAAGACAATGCCAGAATACTGTGGTGTTATCTCTAAGAAGCCAACCGTGAAAGCGGTGAAAGGCAAGCTAGAAGCTGAAGAAGAGAAATTCGACTTTAGTATCCTTGAGCAAGTGGTTCAAGAAGCTCGCATGATGGACATTCGTGATATTGCGAAAGAGTCTGAGCAAGCCGCACCAGAAGTAGAGCAAGTTCAAGCGATAGAAGAGCACGCGGTTGTGCTAGATATTCGTAGTCCTGAAGAGGAAGACGATAACCCACTTGAAATCGAAGGTGTGGATGTGAAACATATCCCTTTCTACAAGCTGGGTACACAGTTTGGTGACTTAGACCAGTCTAAGACATACCTACTTTACTGTGACCGCGGTGTGATGAGCCGTCTGCAAGCGCTTTACTTGCAAGAGCAAGGCTTCAGCAACGTAAAAGTTTACCGTCCATAGCTGACTGTTAAAATACGTTAAAAGGCGCAAATTGAGACATCAATTTGCGCCTTTTTTGTTTTTGATCGCGTTACAGACAACCATTACTTAGCATAATGTTGAGGCTTATCGCAAAGCCATACACTTTGTGTTGATATAACGATAATTAATCCGAAAGAAGAGTAATAAAGTGATATTGCTGCCAGATATGCGGATGAGATTTTTGATAGATAAAAAAACACCGCCTAATTTAGGCGGTGTAACAAATTTGACAGACAGGTCAAAAATAAATACAGGAAGTATATGTTTTGTCACAGGGAGTGTGGACAAAACATTATGGTAGAAATCTACCTAACTCGAAATACGAGTTTGCAAACACAACATCGCAACAACGAAGCCAATTGATTTCCAAAGAAATCAAGCCGTTCAGGCCCGTGTTGCGGGGTGAAATATAGAATTTATCTGGCTGTTCGACAACGGACATTTTATAATGTTTCAGATTAAAAAAACTAATCCTATTAGAGGTCCCATATGTCTCGCAGATTGCCTCCATTAAATTCGCTTCGAGTCTTCGAAGCGGCTGCTCGTCATCTCAGTTTTACACGAGCAGCAGAAGAGTTATTTGTTACTCAAGCCGCGGTCAGTCACCAGATTAAAGCGCTTGAAGAGTTCTTATCATTGAAGCTCTTCCGTCGACGTAATCGTTCTTTGTTGTTAACAGAAGAAGGCCAAAGTTACTTTCTCGATATCAAAGATATTTTCACCTCGATTGCGGAAGCGACAGATAAGGTGTTGGAACGTAGCGAAAAAGGGGCATTGACGATTAGCCTACCGCCGAGTTTTGCTATCCAATGGCTTGTACCTCGTTTGGCCGATTTTAATGCTCAAGAGCCCGATATCGATGTTCGTATTAAAGCCGTAGATATGGATGAAGGCTCACTGACTGATGATGTTGATGTGGCGATCTACTATGGCCGTGGGAACTGGCCAGGTTTGCGAGCAGATAAATTGTACCAAGAGTTTTTGATCCCACTTTGTTCACCTTCATTACTTTTGGGTAACAAACCATTAGAATCTTTAAGTGACCTCAAATTACATACTTTGTTACACGATACTTCGCGTAAAGACTGGAAGCAGTTTGCTCGTCATTACAACATTGAAGGCATCAACGTAAACCACGGTCCTATTTTTAGTCACTCAACGATGGTGCTACAGGCTGCTGCGCACGGTCAGGGGGTCGCGCTCGGTAACAACGTACTCGCCAAACCTGAAATGGAAGCCGGACGACTCATTGCACCATTCGACGAGGTGTTGATATCTAAGAATGCATTCTATGTGGTGTGTCATGAACAGCAGGCAGATATGGGCCGAATCGCAACGTTTAGAGACTGGATGTTAGCAACCGCGAGAAAAGAACAAGAGGAAGTATTGGATGAATCACTGGATAGCTGAGGGACCTGAAAACGGACCGCTGTTTATTTTTGCTCACGGCGCAGGTGCGGGGATGGAGCATGACTTCATGACAGCTGTCGCCAAAGGATTAGTGGAGCAAGGTATTCGTGTAGTGCGTTTTAATTTCCCTTACATGGTGAAACGTTCGGAAGATGGCAAAAAGCGTCCGCCCGATCGCGCGCCAAAGTTGCTCGAAGCATACAGCGAAGTGATCGCTCACTTTACTTCTTCTCCCGTGGTTATTGGTGGTAAGTCAATGGGCGGTCGTATGTCGAGCTTGTTGGCTGAAAATGAGCTGGTGGCGGGCATTGCCTGTTTAGGGTTTCCATTTCACCCGCCGGGAAAGCCAGAGAAATACAAAGGCGAACACTTAGCAACCATTGAGAAACCTACGCTGATTCTGCAAGGGGAACGAGACACCTTTGGTAAGCGTGAGGAATTCGATGATTTCGTCCTTTCGTCACAAGTAACGGTGAGCTTTTTACCTGATGGTGACCACAGCTTCAAACCGCGCAAGATCTCAGGTCATACTGAAGTGGGTAACATTGCACTCGCGATAGAGCAGTTAGCGGCGTTTATAAAAGAGGTGTACAGTGAAAAGTAAGTGGTTACTCTCATTCTCTGCTCTGTCTGGGCTGATTTCGGTCGCTCTTGGAGCATTTGCTGCTCATGGGCTAAAAGCGACACTGGCCCCTTATTTGCTCGGTGTATTTGAGACCGGAGTTCTGTATCAATTTATTCACACGTTGGCGATTGTGTTTTGTGCCATTCTGCTTCTGCTCAATTTGGGACAAAAAGCACAAAAATATTTTTTCATTGCGGCGATTTGCTTTATTATCGGCATCTTTTGTTTTAGCGGCAGTCTTTACGCGCTGGCGCTGACGGGCATTAAGTGGTTTGGGCCAATTACTCCTGTGGGAGGATTACTGTTCATGATTGGTTGGTGTCTGTTCTTTTTTGCTGCGTTCAATATCAAAGAGGTCTCCAAGTGAAACAACTAATGCTCTATTGCCGTTCTGGCTTTGAGAAAGAGTGTGCTGGTGAAATTCAGGACAAAGCGACACAGTTGGAAGTGTATGGCTTCCCTCGTGTGAAGAGAAACTCAGGTTATGTTGTCTTCGAGTGTTACCAAGATGGAGATGCCGACAAACTTGCGAGAGGTTTAGACTTTAAGTCTTTAATTTTTGCTCGACAAATGTTTGCGGTAGCAGCTGAGTTTCAATCGTTGCCAAGTGATGACCGCATTAGTCCAATTTTGAATGAACTAGCAGACATTGAAGCATTCCCTCGTTGTGGTGATTTGAGAATTGAAACGCCAGATACAAATGAAGCGAAAGAGCTACTGAAATTCTGCCGTAAGTTTACCGTCCCAATGCGTCAAGCGTTGCGCGGCAAAGGCTTAATGCTGAACAAAGATAACGCGAAAAAACCAGTACTGCACATTTGCTTTGTTGAGCCTGGCCACTGTTACGTTGGTTACTCTTACACTGACAACAACTCACAGTTCTTCATGGGTATCCCTCGCCTTAAATTCCCAGCAGACGCTCCAAGTCGTTCAACACTTAAACTGGAAGAAGCATTTCATGTCTTTATTCCACGTGAAGAGTGGGATGAGCGTTTGGCACCAGGTATGTGGGGTGTGGATTTAGGTGCATGTCCAGGCGGTTGGACGTACCAATTAGTGAAGCGCTCAATGTTCGTTCACTGCGTAGATAACGGCATGATGGCAGACAGTTTGATGGAAACTGGCCAGATCAAGCACCATATGGTGGATGGTTTTAAGTTCGAACCAGACCGCAAGAACGTAACATGGATTGTTTGTGACATGGTGGAAAAGCCAGCTCGTGTTGCTCACCTGATGGGACAGTGGCTGTTAAAAGGTTGGGCAAAAGAGGCCATCTTTAACCTTAAGCTGCCAATGAAAGGGCGTTATGACGAAGTGCTGCAAGACCTTGAAAATCTGAAGCAGTTCCTCATTGATAATAAGGTAAAGTTCAAGCTACAAGCTAAACATTTGTATCATGATCGTGAAGAGATCACGATTCATATCCAATGTCTGTCGAATATTTCACCTTACTAACTTTATTCCCCGAGTCTTTTGGGAATAGTGATTAGAATAGAAAAAGCGCCTTCAAATGGCGCTTTTTTAATATCTGCCGGATTTCATGGTGTGAAACTTCCATCGGGCACTACTTCGCTTTGTTTGGCCCTAAAAAGCGAATATCTTGCAAGTTAAAGCCTAGTTCGATATCGCACTTTAAAGCGGCGACGCGTTTACATAAACGAGCAGACTCAATGTGCTCGTCCAATTTTTTACGGTATTTCGGTACGAGGTCTTCACTAGCGTAGGCAGCTTCAATACTCTCAAACTGAGTGAGAATCTCTTTCGCTGCTTTCGGGCCAATTCCAGGTACGCCCGGAACCTGGCTAGAGCTTATCCCTGTCAATCCCCAGTAGTCCGCTAGTTGATTTGGTTTTACGCCGAACTCTTTTTCGATAAATGGTTCATCTAACCAACGGTGTTGGAAATAATCACGGATTTGTAGGGTAGGGGAAAGTAGCTGGCAGTAACCTTTGTCTGTGGAAACGATGGTGACTTTTTCACCATGGCTGGCCACTTTCGTTGCGAGTGTAGCAACCAAATCATCTGCTTCATCGCCTTCAGAAAGCAATGAATCAATACCTTGCTCCCACCACGCTTGTTGAATCGCATCTAACCCTTGCAGTAGTGGCTGAGGCATTGGCTTTCGGTTTTGCTTATAGTCAGGGAGAATTTCAGCGCGCCAACCTCTGTCTTGTTCGTGGTGATCAAAAACTGCGATGATGTGTGTCGGGTTGGCCTCTGACAGAATGCGAGTGAGGGTTCTTTGCGTTGTGGTTATGGTTCTTGCTATGTCGGTTGGATCTGGTTGTGCTGAGTGCACTCGGCGGATCAGGTTTAGGGCATCAATGATAACAAGATGAATAGACATAATGACTTAGCAATAAAAAAGGGGCGTAATGCCCCTAGTGTAACGAATGCTAGCCTGACTATCGACCACCAATTTCCGGGTGAGCGATTCGATAACACGGTTCGTAGTCTGAACCGCCAGGTAATTTCATTCGGTGCTGTTCGACAAAGTCTTTTAGCAACTTATCGAGTTTTTTCATGAGGACTGCGTCGCCATGAATGGTGAAAGGCCCTCTACGTTCTATTTCTCGAATGCCTTCAGCCTTTACGTTACCTGCCACTATGCCAGAGAAGGCTTGACGCAAGTTGGCCGCTAAAACTTGCGGTTCTTGATCTAGGCTTAAATCCAATTGTTCCATCGACTCATGAGTAGGCTCGAATGGTAGTTGGAAGTTTGGCTCAATTTTCAATGACCAGTTAAAGCTGTACGCATCGCCTTTCTCTTTTCGGTGAAGGCGTACCGAGTCCATGGAGCGTTTCATAATACGAGCGACTTCTGCCGGGTTGTCAATGATGATCTCGTAGTGCTTTTGCCCTTCCTCACCAAGTGTGTCGCGAATGAACTCATCAATAGAGCGGAAGTACTCTTCACTCTCTTTTGGTCCTGTTAATACGATAGGCATTGGCTGATCGGCGTTATCCGGGTGCATCATGATGCCAAGAATGTACAGTAGCTCTTCCGCTGTGCCCGGGCCTCCTGGGAAAATAACGATACCATGAGCCATACGGACGAAAGCTTCCAAGCGCTTTTCGATGTCGGGCATGATGACCAGTTCATTTACTATTGGGTTTGGTGGCTCGGCAGCAATAATCGAGGGTTCGGTTAAACCAAGATAACGTTGCTGAGTATAACGTTGCTTTGCGTGCCCAATTGCTGCACCTTTCATCGGCCCTTCCATTGCACCAGGGCCGCAACCTGTGCAGATGTTAAGTTCACGCAGGCCCAGTTCGTTACCCACTTCACGTGTGTACTGATACTCCACTCCATTGATAGAGTGACCACCCCAACATACGACAAGATTCGGTGCGATACCTGGAGTTAATGCTCTGGCATTACGAAGAATGCCGAATACGAGGTTCGTAATGTGAATTGGGTTAGTAAGGTTGAGCCGCTGGGCGTCTGCCAAATGCATGTTTACGTAAACGATATCACGCAATACGGAGAACAGATGCTCTTGGATACCTTTAATTATTTCGCCGTCAACAAAAGCGTGCTCTGGCGGATTAGTCAGCTCAAGCTTAATACCACGCTCACGACGCACGACGTTGACATCAAACGATTGGTATTTATCGAGCAGTTCTTTCGAGTTATCGGTATGGCTACCGGAGTTCAACACCGCTAATGTGCAATTACGGTACAGCTGATAAAGTTCACTCGAGGCTGTGTTCTTTAAGCGCTCTACTTCTAGTTGAGATAGCAAGTCCATGCTACCAGCGGGGCTTATATGGGTAATCATAACGCCTCCTTGTGTTGCATTAATTTGAGGGAAAGTACCAACTTACCTTTTTGGTGTTATACGTATGGTTTGATGAAAGGTAGTTGGCCGATTTGGTTTTATGGTTATCAACTCCCAAGCAACCTCAAGATGATACATTTGCCTTTTATAAATACATCATCTTGAAGTGACTTGGGTTTTTACAGCTTAGCAGACTAAAAGGGAAGAAATGTGATAACTCGTTGAAAATGGGTGGTTATAAAGCGAAGATTGCACCAAATTTGGTTTGTTTGCTCGCTTTTTGTACGAATCTTAGCTCCAGTTAAGCTGGTTTGTTCCACGTTTTTTAGCGTCCGCAAGCATCTTGCCAAGACGATCGAGCACATACTCTGGCGTATCGGACTCTTTGAAAGACGTCGATACAGCAGCTAAGGTAATCATGATATTTTGCTCACGGAACTTAAAGGGTAATTGGCTAATATCACGCTGGATATGCTTAATCAGATCCAGTGTGTATTCTTCAGATTGTTCCGGGACGAGTAGAATGAACTCCTCGCCACCAAAGCGAGCCACTGTTTCCGTTTCTGATACGCGCTTGTTAATAGTACGAGCGATGATCTTCAGCGCTTTATCGCCAGCCGTATAACCATAGCTATCATTCACCGCTTTGAAATTGTCTACATCAAACAGCACAACACGAAGGTTTTGCTGAGAGCGAATCCAACGGCGATACTCTAGCTCTAGTCGATCGTTAAATGCAGTGCGGTTATAAACTTTAGTCAGCGGGTCGAGCAACATACGCTGAGCTTGGTCATCTAAGCGTCGACGATAATCTTGCGTAGTTTCAAATACCGCTTCGAGTTGGTTCTTACTGTAACTTAACCGCTCTTGCAGCGCTTGCTCTCGCTCTTCCGTCATTTTCAGTCGCTCTGTCAGCGACGCCATTTTTTCGAGAAGAGGCGTGATTTCTTTTTTCACAACCGCGATATCTTGAGCTTGATTAAGTGACTTTTGGCTTAATTCAACCAAGCTGTTCATTTCTGTGTTGAGCTCTTGGCGGTGTTCAAAGTAGGTATGATGCTGGTCGACGTTCTGATGAACGGTTTTTAGGTTACTTGCGAGAGAAGTGTTCAGCTGATCAAGGAATTGGCTAGACGCCTCGCGCTCGAACTTTGTTGCTTCGACAACCAATTTCAGCGTTGAGAGCGTAAGCTCAATGAGAGACTCGGCACTCACGCCAAGGAGCAACTTAGCGCGAATATCCAGCAATCTATCGCCTGATTCTCCCTCGAAATCAAGCTCTGTAATAGTATGTTGGAGGTCGCTGGCTAAGCACTCAAGCTGAGATCTGTCGGGATTGTTTTCAAATTCACTAAGATGTAGACGTGAATTAGACGTGATGATTTTCAGAGCGCGTTCGTAAATACTCAGTAGCTTAGTGGCTTGATCAGCTTTATTGCTGGCGTGAACTTCAGAGAAACTCATCAGGTTCCGTAGTTCACGTTTTAACTGCGCAGGTAAGCCCGTGACACGTTGCAGTGTTTCACCACTGTGCTTGATTTGTTCGTCAAGGTAACCGTTTTGTTTATCCATCGTCTTCGACTGCTGTTTGAGCATCCTCTCTAATACCGCTAAACGCGGGATAAGAGTGCTGATATCTTTTTGATGTTGCAGCTCTTGTTGGATTTCAAATAGGTAGTTGGATACCTGAGTATTCGAACCCTGGCAAGCTGAAGACAATGATGCCACAACGCGTTTAAGAACTTGTTGTTCACGTTTGAATTTGAGTGAAGTATCACGATGAGTCAGTCTGAGTTGGTCAAGTTGACAACTCAGCTGATGCAGCTGCGACTGAATATCGGATTCCAAGATTCCCATGAAGTGACTACGGTTAAGTCCATGTACTACTGACAATTATCTGATAATAACAAAAAACTTTATAGCGTCATTAGTTATTACGTTCAACAGGCGTTTAATTATCCATTTTTTAATATTTTCTTGATGTCGTCCTCATTCTTGTAGGACGAATGGATCTTGATCAGGCCTTGGCTAATGGCATGTTGACAGGCAGTTCTTATGTTACCTGTTGCAAAGCTAGCAGCAGGCGCATTATCGATGGCTTTTAAGAACACCCAGTGGCTTTGCTTATCCTTCAAGCTGACTTCTCGTGCGATGTGAGTAGCAAGCAATAACAGATCGAGTAATTCCTCATCGTTAATTGCAGTGTAGGCTCGGGGTAAGAACGGATAATCGCTGATGCCCATACGAATAATACGATTGACGTTGTGCTGCTGTGCGAACTCATCCACCCAAGTCTGGAATTTTTCGAACATGACTTCGGCAGAAGCATCACGGTCAGCGTTCGGTTCTATGTAGAGTAAGTTCGCATCTGAGAAATGGTAAAGACGCGACGGTTTTTCTATTTTTTCCGCAAGGAAGTCGCCAAATGCCCGTTCTAGTTCTAGACCTGCCTTATAGCCGTTATGGACGTACATGCTTCGTAAGAATGGCAAATCGATCATAACAAAGCGTAGGCGATCATTAAGTGGTTCGTGGATCAATTCACCCATTTGCCATTGCTCGAAAGTTTCGCTCGACTTTTTCAATGAGCGAGAAAGCTTAACATTCAGCATACGCAAGTTACGTAAACGAGAGCGAGAGTGGGTGAAGAGGTCGTTACGCAGTTTTTCGATTTCACTTGCTTGGCGCTGCATAATGACACCACGGCGCATAATGAACAAAAACATGACCAAGACAGTAATAAACAATGCAAATGAGATTTTCTGGAATTTACGATGCTCTCTTTCCACTTGCTCTAAGCGTTCTGATTGACCGATGTAATGGATGGTTTGTTCGGCAAATTCTTTTTGCTGACGGAACGCATCCTCACTGATTTGGTTAAGCTGCTTTTGTTCTAGACGAACGAGGTTGGTGTATTTTTTATAAGCTTGCAGAGAAAGTTTGTATTCGCCTGCCTGCTCGTAACCCAACCCAAGTAAACGGTATGACTGCTGCTTAATGAAGTTGTTATTTTCAGGTGACTTTTCAGCAAGTGCTAACGCCAGCTTAGCATTAGTAATGACGTCTTTACTGTCATTTTGATGATAAGCCAGACCTGACTGAAGCAGGGCAGCCTTTGCTTCAAGCTTAGGAATATTGGTGTATTCTAAAAGCTCTTTAGAGCGGTCTAAGTACTGCTCTGCTAGCGCGTAGTTATAGAGTTGTAGGTAGGTAGCCGCCAAGCTTAAGCGAATTTTAATGATTCTATTGATGTTCTTACTGGTACTTTCATGGTCAAGCACGTTGAAGTAATGCACTAACGCAAGGTTAAACTTACCCTGATAAAAGTAGATGTCGCCCATTTGCTCTAGGACGTCCGCTAGGATCGGAGAGCTAGGGTAAGAGTCATAAAAATCTGCGGCTTGAGATAAGTATTCGATCGCTTTGTCGTACACTCGTCGCTCCTGGAAGAGCCTAGCCAAAAGGCGATTCACTTTTGCTAATCTTGCACCACTGTTACTTTCAATAGATTGCCAATAACCGTATAGCAGCTCTGACAAAGCCAAATTGTATTTCTTGCTATTGAGGTAAAACTCGCCGACGGCTGTGTAGTAGTCGATCAAGGCTAACTCAGAGCGGCTATCGTCAAGCATGGTCTTTGCTTCAGAGTACAAGTTTTCCGCTTTAATGATATCGCCACTATGTGAAGCGAGGAGTGCTCTTTGCATCACTAGTCGGTAGCGAACGCTGTCGGTGCGTTGTAATACGGCATCGGCTTCATCGAGCTGTTGTTCAATTTGGTTAAGCGTGTCTTCCGCTTTTGAGTAGTTTTCGTCGTACATCCAAATCATTTGGTTGCGCATCAGCTGGAGATCTAAGTCCATGTACGGCAATTGATATTCTTGCGCTAAGCGTTCCGCTTTATTTAGGTGCTCGATAGCCGAACGAACATTACCCATGGCGTAATCTGCCTGAGCGATAATCTTGTGCGCTTCGATGGTGCTGCTTGGTGTGCGAACGCTACGATCTGTTTCGTCGCGAGACATGGCTGAAGGGCTGTCACTTTCTTTGCGTTCTGTTAGCTCACGCTGTGACAAATAGTTGGTTGCCGCTTGTTTTGCTTGTGATGGTTCTATTTCCGCCAATTGTTGTGCTTCGTTGAGTAACGCGGACGATAAAATGGTTGCATGAAGTGGCTGTACAAACAGCAAGCAAAGAAAGCCAATCAATTTGAATAGACGCGAACTGTCCCAAAACATCCTTTCGTTCCCTCGAACTGTTTTTAGATATGGCGATAACGGCGAAAAGCCTCAATTAGCCGTTTAAATGCGGGTTGAAGCCATTTGATATAGTAACATGCTTGGACAATAAAAACGTCCGGCAACCCTTTAGATTGCCGAACTTATTTCTGTTGCCTATGCGCTTACTGACGAGCCATACGGTGATTGTGAGCTGGCTTATCTTGTTCCGTTGAGCGGTAAGGGTTGATATCCAAGCCTCCACGGCGCGTATAGCGGGCAAATACGGTCAGTTTGCTTGGTTGGCAGTATTTCATTAGATCCGTAAAAATACGCTCTACACACTGTTCGTGGAACTCATTGTGCTCGCGGAAAGACACTAAGTAACGTAACAGCTTCTCACGAGCTATTTTTGCGCCTTGGTAGCGAATTTCTACACTGCCCCAGTCGGGTTGGTTAGTGATCAAACAGTTTGATTTCAATAGGTGGCTATGTAGCACCTCTTCAACTTGTACTTCACCTGCTGCACCTTCAAGCAAATCGGCATCGAAATCGTAACTGGTGATGTTAATGTCTTGGTCATCAATACATTCACCGTCCATTGTTACGATAGGTTGATTGGTATAGTGGGTCACTGGATTCACCTCAACCAGCACCTTTTCACCTGCGCATTCAGAAAGGTCTTGTGTTAAACGCTCAGTCACTTCTTCCCAGCTTGCAAAGCGGGTTTGGTTATAGCTGTTTAAGTACAGTTTGAAAGACTTCGATTCAATCAAGTTTGCGCTGGTGGCTGGAATGTATACTTCGCCAACGGCCACTTGTGGTAAACCTTTACTATTTAACCAAGACAGTTCGTACAGCGTCCAAATGTCGTGCCCCATGAAAGGCAGAGTATCGCCTAACTGGAGGTCATCTCGGTTCAGGCTGCGAGGGACTGGTTGCAGCAAGCTTGGGTCATACTGGTTCGCATACTCGGTCGTTTTACCTAGTGTTAAGCCAGCAAGCTCTTTAGCGTCAGAATATTTGCTCATACTTTGTGGTCGTTTTCGATTAGAATGGCGAGAATTTTACTGAATCCGCTGGTCAATTGCCATCCGGCAAGCACGGCTATCTGATAAATAAGGAATGAGGAGACCTTCATGACCCCAAACGTTACTCAGGCGCTACAAGAGTTCAGCCTGCGCTACCAACAAGCTTGGCAAGCTAAGCACAATGAGTTGCCAAGCAGTGAAGAGCTTGCAGAGCTTGTTTCTCCTTGTGTCGAAGAGAAGCGTGATGGAAAGGTGCTTTGGAAAGCGGTCGCACGTGATGAAATGGCCGATTTCACCAATGTGGAAAATGCGATTGAGTTGTCACTGCAAGATGATGTTAAAGCCTTTTATGGTTCTCAATACTGCGCTGATATGGAGGCAACTTGGCAAGGTAATTCGTTGACGCTGCTGCAAGTCTGGAGCGATGACGATTTCGTGCGTCTACAAGAAAATATTCTTGGTCATTTGGTGACGCAGCGCCGCTTGAAACTTAAACCAACAGTATTTATCGCAGCGACAGATGAGGAAATGGATGTGATTTCTATTTGTAACCTCACTGGCAATGTGATTCTAGAGCGTTTGGGCACCTCTAAACGTGATGTATTGGCAGATTCATTGGTTGAGTTCTTGAATAAGTTAGAGGCTGCCGTCTAAGTATGTATGTTGTTGAGTTGCAGTTTGAGTGTTTTGATAACACCACCGTCAGCGCGGTAGACAAAGCCATTAATGGCTTGATGGATGCTCTGCGTTACAACGGCCAAGTATTAGGTCGTGAATTCCCGATAGTGATGGGAGAAGGTGAATTTTTCGTTCGTGTTGTTTGCCCAGAACAAGACAGCTTGCATCCACGTTATCACTCAGATTTCGTCAAAGTGTGCATGAACCGTTTGTCGGATGCGTCTTTGCTTGCACCGAAAATGCGTATGCTGGGGCGTGATTTGAATTCAGAACAAGCAGCCGAAGAAGAGACACCTAGCTGGCAAGTGTTGTACACGACTTATGTTCATACGTGTTCGCCTTTGCGAAGTGGTGAAACCCTGTTGCCAATTCCTTTGTATCGTAATGAGCCAACACTTAATGGAGACCATAAAGCCGTCATTAAGTGGCAGACTGAGTGGCAAGCGTGTGATGAAATCCAAATGGCAGGGGGCTGCCGAGCGGAACATGCGGCGCTGCACGAAATTTGCGATGTGGATAGTGTGCTGTTTCGCCGAGGTTGGGACTTACGTGGCCGTATCGATTACATCACGAAGATCCCTACGTACTATTACCAGTATCGTGTCGGTGGTCAGTCGCTGGAGAGCGAGAAAGCGCGCAAGTGTCCAAAATGCGATGGCGAGTGGCTACTCGATGAGCCACTACATGACATATTTCATTTTAAGTGTGATGACTGCCGAATCGTGTCGAATATCTCTTGGGACCATCTTAAGTAGCGAATTGAAGCTACTTAAATGGGTAGATAGACAAATAGAAAGGGCTGATGTTTTCACATCAGCCCTTTTGTGTTTAGAACGTTGTTTTCAGTCATGTTTTGAAAAGTGGGATTACCAACCTTTCACAACACCGCCTTTGAACAGTTCTTTTGCCGCTTCGTAAACTTCTTCCGTTTGGTAAGCTTTTACGAAGTTTTGTACGTTTTGCGCATTAACATTTTCTTCGCGAGCGACAATTAGGTTTACGTATGGTGAGTCTTTATCTTCAACGAACACGCCGTCACGCTCTGGCGATAGGTCGATAGAGCTTGCGTAAGTGGTGTTGATGATAGATAGCGTTACGTCATCCAGTGAACGTGGAAGCTGTGGGGCTTCTAGTTCAATGATTTCGATATTTTTAGGGTTGCCTACGATGTCACGTACTGTAGCGAGTAGACCAACGCCATCACGTAGCGTAATTAAACCTTGCTGCTCAAGAAGCAGTAGTGAGCGACCTAGGTTAGTTGGGTCGTTTGGTACTGCGATGCGTGCGCCATCTTGAATTTCATCAATTGATTTTACTTGCTTTGAGTAACCAGCAATAGGGTAAACGAATGAGTTACCCGCGATAGCCAGTTTGTAGCCGCGGTCTTTCACTTGTTGGTCTAGGTATGGTTTGTGCTGGAACGCATTCGCGTCTACTGAACCATCATCCAGAGCGGCGTTTGGTGTTACGTAATCGGTAAATGTTACTAGCTCAACGTCTAGGTTGTATTTCTCTTTTGCTACTTTAGCGGCAACTTCGGCTACTTGTGCTTCAGCACCAGCAATAACGCCAACTTTTACTTTGTTTACGTCTACTTCTTTGTCGCCGCAACCCGCTAGAGCAAGAGCAGAGGCGGCCGTTGCTACAGTCAAAAGACCTTTAAGGCTAAATTTCATCTTTATCTCCTTATAATTTGTATTTTTGATGCTTATCTGTGGTCTACACGGCGCACCACTGCGTCGCCGATAGACTGAATAATCTGTACTAGAACAATCAACATCACGACAGTCACGGCCATGATAGTTACATCGTAGCGGTGGAAACCGTAACGAATGGCTACGTCACCTAGGCCGCCGCCGCCTACCGTACCCGCCATAGCTGAGTAGCTAACGAGAGTGACCAAGGTAATCGTTACTGAGTTAACAATAGTCGGCATTGCTTCAGGTAGTAGAACTTTTGTGATGATCTGTGTTGGAGTCGCCCCCATTGACTGCGCTGCTTCCACCAAGCCTGTCGGTACTTCTAATAAAGCACCTTCAATAAGACGAGCGACAAAAGGAATGGCGCCAATAGTCAGTGGGACGATTGCTGCGGTTGTACCGATAAAGGTTCCAACTAGCATTTTTGTCACTGGAATAATCGCAACCATCAGTACGAGGAATGGCACAGAACGACCAATGTTAACGATAGCGCCTAAGCCGCTATTTAGTTTGGTGTTTTCAAGTAGGCCGCCTTTCTTAGTAATATGGAGGATTACGCCTAATGGAATACCCACAGCAAAGCCGACTAATCCGGCAACCGCAACCATGTAAAGCGTTTCCCACGTTGCACCTAAAAGTAGTTTGCTGTTTAAGCTCAGCCATTCAGAAATCGTATTAAAGGACATAACCAAGTACCTCTACTTTTACGTTGTGCTTACGCAGGTATTCAAGAGCTGCGTTGTCATCTTCTTCGTTACCAAATAGCTCTGCGACCATCATGCCGAATTTCACGCCACCAGCGTAATCAAGGTCGGAACTCAAAATACTCACATCAATATTGTATTTACGAGAAATTTGCGACATTAACGGTGCATCGACGGTTGCGCCAGTAAACTCTAAGCGAACCAACGGGTAGCTGCCATCAACACGCTCTGCTTGCAGACGAGCTTGGTAATCTTCAGGAATGGAAAGATCCAGCGTTGAGCGAATGAATTGGTGCGCTAGCTCTGTCTTAGGGTGCGCAAAAATATCGCCAACGGTGCCTTTTTCCACCAGCTCACCACCACCGATGATTGCTACTTCGTGACAGATACTTTTTACGACTTCCATTTCGTGAGTGATAAGTAAAATCGTGATGTTGAGTTTGCGGTTGATCTCTTTCAATAACTCAAGGATAGATTGAGTTGTTGCCGGGTCTAGCGCACTAGTGGCCTCATCACAAAGCAGCACGCTAGGATCGGATGCCAATGCACGAGCAATTGCCACACGCTGTTTTTGGCCGCCACTTAAGTTAGATGGGTAGCTCTCGTGTTTGTCGGCTAAGCCTACAAGCTTTAGCAACTCAGTTACTTTTGTTGTGATTTGCGATTTGTCTTTACCTGCCAGTTCTAGTGGCAGTGCTACATTATCAAACACAGTACGAGACGAAAGCAGGTTAAAGTGCTGGAAGATCATGCCAATGTTACGGCGTGTTTCGACTAGTTGTTTTTTGCTGAGTTTGGTTAGATCCACACCATCAACGATGATGGAACCAGAGGTCGGCGCTTCTAACATGTTTACGCAGCGAATCAGCGTACTTTTACCAGCACCTGATGAACCGATAACACCAAAGATGGTGCCTTTGTCGATGTGTAGGTTAATGTCTTTCAGGGCAAGGATTTCCTTACTGCCTTGGTAGAACACTTTATTGACGTTTTTTATTTCTATCATGTTTCAACCTGCCCAAAGATACGGGGAACTTCGCTGTCAAAAACGGCCTTTGACAGAACTTAATGTTGAGCTTTATCTCAATTTTCAGTTGATGCTATGGGTTAAGCAGAATGAAGTCAATAGATATTTTTACGTCTAGACGTCTAAATGTATGGATGTTCTGTTTCGAAACGGAGATGTATAGATAGAAAGGAGGAGGTAGACGGCAGGGCACCCTCAGATTTACCGATTCTTGCCCAACAAATCAACCGTTTTGTCGAGGCCTAGAATGAATTAGATAGTGTTGAAGTTTATAAGGTATGTAATAATCTGATTAAACCGAGTTAATAGAGAAATACGTTTTGGCAAAACCTGCTGTTTTTATCGATCGTGATGGCGTGATAAACGTTGACCACGGCTACGTTCATGACGAACATGATTTTGAGTACATTGATGGTGTATTTGAAGCGACGAAAGCGCTAAAAGATAAAGGCTACCTTCTAGTGTTAGTGACGAATCAATCGGGCATCGCACGCGGTAAATTCAGTGAAGACCGTTTCTTGTCTCTGACTCAATGGATGGATTGGAACTTTGCTGATAATGGTGTTGAGTTCGATGGTATCTATTACTGTCCACATCATCCAGAACATGGCATTGGCGAGTACAAGCAAGATTGTGAGTGCCGTAAGCCAAAACCAGGTATGTTCATTTCTGCGCGTGACTTCTTGAAGATCGACATGGAGAAATCTGTGATGATCGGCGATAAAGCTGAAGACATGATGGCAGCAGAAGCGGCAGGCGTTGGCACTAAGATTTTGGTTCGCACTGGTAAGCCAGTAACGGAACAGGGCGAAGCCATTGCAACGGTAGTATTGGATAGCATTGCAGATGTGCCTGCGTACTTAAACAAGTAATATTCATTACTGACTGAGATAAGGGAAGCCACTGCTTCCCTTTTGTTTGATTCCTTCTTTTAATCTGAACACTTATGAGCAAAAAACTCACCATTCTTGATATCGCAAAATTGGCAGGCGTGGGCAAATCGACAGTAAGCCGTGTGCTTACTAACGATCCAAAAGTGAAACCCCAAACGCGAGAGAAGGTAGAGCAAATCATTCGTGAATCAGGCTACGTCCCATCAAAGTCGGCGCAGTCGATGCGTGGTGGCAGCCAAAAAGTCATTGGGGTTATCATCTCCCGTTTAGACTCACCATCAGAAAATCGCGCCGTTGGTACCATGCTCAATGTTTTGTATTCCGCTGGTTATGATGCGGTGATCATGGAGAGCCAATTCGATCGCGATAAAACCAATGAGCATTTGGATGTGCTTAGACGTCGCAACGTCGATGGGGTGATCGTGTTTGGTTTTACTGGATGTGATGAGCGAGCATTAGCGGAGTGGGGGAATCGTATCGTCGTGATCGCGATGGACACGCAAATGGTTTCCTCGATCAACTACGATAACCAAGGTGTGATAGACATGGCTTTGTCTCACCTTGAGCAGCAATCTTTATCTCGCATTGCTTATATTGGTGTTGATCCTGAAGACAAAACCACTGGCTTAGCTCGTCTAAATGCTTATAAAGCTTGGTGTCAACGCAAGCAAATTGCACCTTGTTTCCAAACGGGTAAGTTGAGCCATGAAAGTGCTTATCAGTTGGTAGACAAAGTCCTTCAATCTGATACTCAGGCCATCGTGTGCGCCAGTGACACTATCGCGTTGGGCGTGATTAAGCGTCTTCAAGAGTTAGGCCGTGAAGACGTGGTTGTGACAGGTGTTGGTGGTAATGAATTGCTCTCTTTCCTTTTCCCTAAAGTATTTAGTGTCGACCCAGGTTATACCCTTGCAGGTGAGAAGTCCGCTAACATGCTGATCAATCAATTAAATGGTGATGAGGAAGTGGTTCACTTTACTCAACAGCCTATCGTTTGTTAATCCACACTAAAACGATCTGCTCTAAAATTATACTGTGATCATTCTCAATTAATGGGACTGTTCCCATTTTGTTTTTTGTCTTCGAATGGCAATATTAAAATTAAGAAATGGGAATGTTCCCATTTATAAAAACAAAATGATGAATCGAATGTATCCAATACAGGGTGGACAAAGTTATGAGTAAGATTGCGCGTAAAGACGTGGAGCGTCTTATTGAGCTGGTCGGGGGGCCGGACAATATTGCCAGTGTAAGTCACTGTTTAACTCGCTTGCGTTTTGTTCTAAATGATACGGACAAAGCAGATACGAAACAGTTAGAAGCATTACCGATGGTGAAGGGCTGTTTTACCAACGCAGGCCAGTTCCAAGTGGTTATCGGTACTGAAGTGGATGAAGTTTACAAGGTACTGATCGGACTGACGGGTAAAAGTGAAGCCAGCAAAGACGAAGCGAAGAACGCTGCTCGTCAAAACATGAATATCGTTGAGCGTGGTATTTCCCACCTTGCAGAAATCTTTGTACCACTGCTACCTGCGATCATTACCGGTGGTCTGATTCTTGGCTTCCGTAACGTGATTGGCGACATCAAGATGTTTGATGGTCAAACGCTAACGGAAATCAGCCAGTTTTGGGCAACGGTACACTCTTTCCTATGGCTAATTGGTGAAGCAATCTTCTTCTTCCTACCAGTTGGCGTGTGTTGGTCGACAGTGAAAAAACTCGGCGGTACTCCGATTTTGGGTATCACATTGGGTGTCACGCTGGTTTCGCCGCAGTTAATGAACGCTTACCTAATTGGTAAGCAAGTACCTGAAGTGTGGGACTTTGGCTTATTCGCCATCGAGAAAGTGGGCTATCAGGCGCAAGTGATTCCAGCAATGCTTGCTGGTATGGCTCTGGCGTTTATTGAAACCAACTTAAAACGCATCATTCCGTCTTACCTTTACCTAGTGGTCGTGCCGTTTGTCTCAATCATTGTGTCTGTGATTCTTGCGCACTCTATCATTGGTCCATTCGGTCGTATGTTGGGTGACGGCGTTGCTTTCGCAGCAAAAGCAGCCATGACGGGTGACTTCGCAATGATTGGCTCAACCATCTTCGGCTTCCTATACGCGCCATTGGTCATTACTGGTATTCACCACACCACCAACGCGGTAGACCTTCAACTGATGCAAGAGCTAGGCGGTACGCCAATTTGGCCTCTGATTGCACTTTCAAACATTGCTCAAGCGTCTGCGGTCGTCGGCATCATTATCATCAGTAAAAAACATGGCGAGCGTGATATCTCAGTGCCTGCGGCTATCTCTGCTTACCTTGGCGTGACTGAGCCGGCGATGTACGGCATCAACTTGAAATACAAGTTCCCAATGCTGAGCGCGATGATCGGTAGTGCGTGTGCTGCTGCTATTTGTGGTAGTGCGGGCGTAATGGCGAACGGTATCGGTGTGGGCGGTTTGCCGGGCATCTTGTCTATCCAACCGCAGTTCTGGGGCATTTTTGCTTTGGCTATGTTAGTCGCAATGCTGGTACCTGCTGCATTAACGTTAATTCTTTATAAGCGTGCACAAGCCAAAGGTGAGCTTGAGCCTGCAAACGCGTAATTCTATTTGAGGCAGTGACTTGGCTGCCTCCTCCTATTTTTCTTTTCAAATTTTAAGTTTCCGATTACTGGTAAGTGAGTGTTAGAAATGGCTATGACCAAGCATGATGAGAGCTGGTGGAAAACCGCAACCATCTATCAAATTTACCCAAAAAGCTTTTGTGACAGTGGCAGTAAAGGCACGGGCGACATCAAAGGGATCATTTCTAAGCTGGATTATCTTAAGCACCTTGGTGTGGATGCGATTTGGCTGACGCCGGTTTACCAATCGCCAATGATCGACAACGGTTATGACATCTCCGATTATTACTCGATTAACCCTGAGTTCGGCACTATGGAAGATTTCGATACTTTGCTAGCAGAAGCGCATCAGTTGGGTATTCGTATCATCATGGACATTGTAGTGAACCACACGTCGACAGAACACAAGTGGTTCCAATCCGCACTGGGTGATAAAAACAGCCCATACCGTGATTACTACATCTGGAAAGATCCGGTAGATGGTGCTGAACCAAACAACTGGCAATCAAAGTTTGGTGGCAACGCTTGGGCGCTGGATGAAAAAACAGGCCAGTACTATTTGCACCTTTTTGCTAAAGAGCAAGCGGACTTAAACTGGGAAAACCCAGTAGTGCGTGAAGAAGTGAAAGAAGTCATCAGCTTCTGGGCAGACAAAGGTGTCGATGGTTTCCGTCTCGACGTTATCAACCTGATTTCCAAGCAGCAAGATTTTCCAAGTGACGATATTGGTGATGGTCGTCGTTTCTACACGGATGGTCCACGTGTGCACGAATACCTTCAAGAGATTAGCGAATCTGTGTTTCAAAAATACGGCAGCGTGACGGTGGGTGAAATGTCTTCCACTACGCTAGAGCACTGCCAGCAATATTCTTCGCTAGACGGCAAAGAGCTATCCATGGTGTTCAACTTCCATCATCTGAAAGTCGATTATCCAAATGGTGAAAAATGGACCAAAGCGCCGTTTGATTTCATTCAGTTAAAACAGATCTTCAATCATTGGCAAACGGGCTTAAATGGCAAAGGGTGGGGGGCGCTGTTCTGGTGTAACCACGACCAGCCACGCGTTGTCAGCCGATTAGGTAACGACGAGCAATACCGTGTTGAATCTGCCAAGATGCTTGCGGCATCAGTGCACATGATGCAAGGCACACCTTATGTTTACCAGGGGGAAGAGATCGGCATGACCAACCCGGGTTATACCGAAATCAGCCAATATCGTGATGTTGAAAGTACTAACATGTACGACATTATGGTCAACCGTGATGGTGTATCTCATGACGATATGATGGCGATCTTGGCACAGAAGTCGCGTGATAATTCACGTACACCAATGCAATGGAACAGTGCAAAACACGCGGGCTTTACTGAGGGAACGCCGTGGCTTGAAGTGGCGCAGAATTACTCTGAAATCAATGCTGAAGCTGCGGTTGCCGATTTGAACTCGGTGTTCTACTTTTACAAGCGTCTGATTGAACTGCGTAAACAGGTTCCAGTCATCACCGATGGCCGTTACGAGGACCTGCTGCCAGAGCACAAACGTATTTTCGCTTACGCTCGTCAGAACGATAAGCAAACGCTGCTGTGTATCAATAACTACTACGCTGAAGAGGTGGAATGCGTTCTGCCAGAACGTTTTGATATGAGTAAGGCGAAAAACTTGCTATCTAACTATCAAAACTCAGCAAGCGCAGTCGCGTCAAACCATCAAGTGTTACGACCTTACGAAACTCGTATTTTATTGATAGAAGAATAAACTCGGGTGTCATCACCCCTAAGATTGATGTTCGAGATGAAGGCTTTGGTGTGCTCCCCAAAGCCTTCTTTTATTGAGATATCTATAAAAAATGCAAGCTTATTTTGTTTCAATCGCTGTTAGCTGCACTTTCTCTTCGTTGATTTGTACTTGTTGTACTTTCAGCAGTTCAATTTGTTCTATCAGACCTAAGCTCGGATTAAACCAACGTTCTGCCGAAGTGGCGAACTCCATTGAGTCCATATCATCACAGTTTAGGTTGTAGATGTTCTCTTCCATCAGGTATGCCGCTTCAATTTTCTTGCCTGAGATCGAGAACGCTTTACGCACGCCAGTTTCTCGGATTTGCTGTTGCCAAACCACTTGGCAAGATGCTGTCATAGGAAGGTTTTGTACCCACTCATGCTCTTCAAAACGGTCTAGTAGGTTGTGAACTGAGTAGCCTGTAAGAGTGGTTTGCAGAGACATAGTTTCTTCACCGATGTCAATATTCGGGCTTTTCTCTTTTACGTTGTCACCGTTTAGGCGGAAAATCGGACCGCTGTGCATAAGCATGGCAATAAACTGATGACCAATGAAATAAGCGTCAGTGATTTCATGGAGTGCACCATCTGATCCTGCAAAGTAAAGCGTATTGCTCTCTTCGTCGTCGTTGTACTGCTCGTCTGAATAGTAGAACTGTTCGGCGCCGTAGTTCATCAAGTCATTAACCAACTGGACCATTGCCTCGCTGTTTGGGATTTGTGCCAATGCTGCCAATATTTGCTCGCTATCCATCGCTTGGAAGCTCAGTTTCATGTCGCCCTCTGGTTGGCCATCCAAGCTAAACGAATAGCTCAATTGTGTGTTTGGTACAGGAGCGAAAATGGAGTTGTGAATCGAGACGTCGAAACTTTCTTGAGGCACTTTGTTTGGATTCGCACTGCCAGAAGACGAACCTCCGCCACAGCCGTAAAGAGCCAGAGTTGCTGCTGCGATAAGCGTCATTTTGTTTAGCATGGTTTACATTCCTGATTGATAAGGCCGCTTCATGTTGGGCCGTTGCTTGAATGCGAGCATGCTAAGTTCAGCGAGAGAAAAAGGGCAAAAAACAAAAGATAACAGGGGTTAATGAAAGCTTAATTTTATATTTAGGTCTTTGTTTTATTTGGATTTATTTCGTTGGCTACATTAGTGCAATACTCGTTAATGAGCGCTTTCCATCGGCTTATGATTTCTTGATCGGTCACACTAACATGCAACGTTTTCCACGGTTGGAGGCAAGTCTCTTTGGATTCAGATTGAGAAAGACGCTCAAACAAGGTTTCGGAAGGTAAAACGCGCAGCAGCGCCACCAGTGATTCCATGTAGTTGAGACGGAACTGTTCAAGTTTGTTCTGCTTGTAAGCAATGTGAGACACAAAGGTATAAATCAGTGCGTTTTGGATGCGTGAGTCGCCATCTGGTGTCGTTAACAGAGCTTTTGCCCTGTCTAAGTTACCTAATTTGAAATGCAATAGACCTAACCAGAGGCTCAGCTCATCTGGCAAAACATCAAACGACGATTGTACTTGAGTTAAATACGCTTCCAGCTTTTGATGTTCGTGCTCGTATAAGGCGAGATGTCTTGCCGTTGTTATAGCCGCAAACTCATCAGATTGTCGGAGAGGTTGGCTAGAAAAGGCATTCTCGAATAACATTTTTTTGTGAATATCCGAAAGCTGCCACGTACTTGCCGAAGGTGCAGGCAGATTGAAGTATTGCGCGACATCCGAGTGCATTTGGAAAATATCCGATTGTAAGTCAGATAAACGCAGTGTGTACTCATTGCGAAACGCTAGCTTGCCCGTCGCAGGATAAATAAGGTTCATCTGCGCTTTCAAGATGCCTTGCTCTGCGCCGTCTTTTAACTCGATATTGAGCTCGTAGTCGCTGGTCTGCATGTTTCGTGCGCCAGGGAAATATGGCGTATGACCGATAGGATCAAGAAAGTAACTGGGAGCATCTTGGTTGGCGATGTCGGTGTATGGATATTCGACCTGTTGTTGCAGCAAGATGGCTTTGACCAGTATGCGGTATTTTCGCGCCTGAGAGCCGATTGAATCGACACGGTTGAGTAGTAGCTCGACTTTGGGAATCAGTAGTTGATGACGTGTTTGTTGTGTTGAGATTTCTTGGCGTTGCCATAACAAGCTTGCGAGTGTCATGCTACATACCGCAAGTATGGCACATAAGCTGTAAGCAAAAATCAGCTTGAAGTTCTTATTACTCGCCACCTGGGTTGAGATAACGCGCCGATGGTTTTTCGCTGGTGGCACTAAACGAATATTGGCAGGGTTAAGAAAGTAGCCTTTGCGGGGGTAAGTGACTAAAAGCTTAGCGGCATCGTATTCGGGTAAGTACTGCTGTAGCAGTGCACGTAAGGTGCTAATGCGGTTCGTGAGCACATTCTTAGAGATGAACTTGCTCTGCCAAATGGTTTCAATAATGGTGTCAGCAGAGAGTGGGTGGCCAACGCTTGTTAACAGCAGTTCTAATAATTCAACGGTGCGAGGTTCAAGATCAATCGCGATAGCATCTTGATGAAGGCTCTGTGTCTTCGGGTTATAGATCAGCTCTCCAATCGCAATACAACTGTGAGTCTGTTTAGCTTGTTGCAGAAAGTCGCGCATACCGTACCGATCTATTTGGAAATCGCGAAGTATTATATAGCGATTGGAGCGCGAAATCTTATAAATCGCGCTTCAATCATTATCAAAAATTTATGAACCGTAGGTCACGGAATAGCGGTGCGGTTTGTGGTTCATCGCTAACACGACATTGAGTGCAAACGCCCCCAAAATTGAAAGGCCAATCACTTCTGGTGTGACAAAGAAGAATGAAGCAAACAGGATACATGCATCGATTGCCATTTGGCTTTTGCCAACTGAAATGCCAAATTTGTCTTGGATAAACAAACACAGCACGTTAAAGCCACCTAAGCTGGAGCGATGTCTGAATAGGATCAGCATACCGAGCCCCATTAAAAGCCCGCCTGCGACGGCGCAATAAACTTCATTTACCGATTCGAGCGAGATTAGCAAATAAAGATGATCGGCAAAGATAGAAACCAACGCGCCAGAAATGGCACTATTAATGGCGAAATGACGGCCGAAGCGTTTCCATGCTAGTAAGTAAAAAGGACTGTTTGCTAAAAAGTACAGCACACCAAAGGTAAAAGGTGTAAATTGGCTAACAAGCAGAGCCAATCCAGTCGTGCCTCCCGTTAGAAGGTTCGCGGATTGGAGAAAGAAAACGCCTTGAGCTACTAAAAAGGTACCCGTGAGAATCGCTATCCAGTCTTCTTTTAATGAGTGTTTTTCCATCAATGTTGCAGTCATTAGTGATAAATAAGGCGTGCATAGTAGTAAAAAGATGATCTTTTCGGTAGCTAGAGGGTAAAATTTACGGTAAACCTATGTAATTGCTGTTTTACAGGGTGTAAAGCACAAATTTGACAGGCAATAGATTGTCGTTATGCGATTGCAATGCTGGCATGATAAACATTGCTTGTCATCATGAAAAAACTGCATGAGAAAAATTGTAAATTTCTCTTTATGACCTAAATCAAATTATGTAGAATGCGCGCCATTAGGGTGACGAAAACGTTTGCGTCGGGTCATTCAACAGTTTTTTTGCAACTTTCAGTACTAATCTGAGTCAGGAGATACAGATGCTTAAGCGTGATATGAACATCGCAGATTACGATGCGGAACTGTTCGCAGCTATCCAGGAAGAAACTCTTCGCCAGGAAGAACACATTGAACTTATCGCTTCTGAAAACTACACAAGCCCACGTGTAATGGAAGCGCAAGGTTCTCAGCTAACGAACAAATACGCTGAAGGCTACCCAGGTAAGCGTTACTACGGCGGTTGTGAGTACGTAGATAAAGCTGAAGCACTAGCAATTGAGCGTGCATGCCAACTATTTGGTTGTGAGTACGCTAACGTACAGCCTCACTCAGGTTCTCAAGCAAACAGCGCAGTTTACATGGCGCTTCTTAACCCAGGCGATACAGTTTTAGGCATGAGCCTAGCGCACGGTGGTCACCTAACTCACGGTTCACCAGTAAACTTCTCTGGTAAGCACTACAACGTTATCCCTTACGGTATCGATGAAGCTGGTCAAATCAACTACGACGAGATGGAACAGCTAGCACTTGAACACAAACCTAAGATGATCATCGGTGGTTTCTCTGCTTACTCGCAAATCGTTGATTGGAAACGCATGCGTGAAATCGCTGACAAAGCAGGTGCTTACTTATTTGTTGATATGGCGCACGTAGCTGGTCTTATCGCTGCCGGTGAATACCCAACACCAGTACCGCATGCTCACGTGGTAACAACAACGACGCACAAAACACTAGCAGGTCCTCGCGGTGGTCTTATCTTGTCAAATGCTGGCGAAGATATGTACAAGAAACTGAACTCAGCAGTGTTCCCTGGTGGTCAAGGTGGCCCTCTAATGCACGTTATCGCTGGTAAAGCAGTAGCGTTCAAAGAAGCGATGGAGCCAGAGTTCAAAGCTTATCAAGCTCGCGTAGTGAAAAACGCAAAAGCAATGGCTGGTCAGTTCCAAGAGCGTGGCTACAAAATCGTATCTAATGGTACAGAAAACCACTTGTTCCTTGTTGACCTAATCGACAAAGATATCACTGGTAAAGACGCAGACGCGGCACTAGGTGCAGCAAACATCACTGTAAACAAGAACTCAGTACCAAATGACCCACGCAGCCCATTCGTAACGTCTGGTATCCGTGTAGGTACGCCAGCGATCACTCGCCGTGGCTTCACTGAAGAAGATGCAAAAGAGCTAGCAAACTGGATGTGTGACGTTCTAGATAACATCGGCAACGAAGAAGTTATCGAAGCGACAAAACAGAAAGTGCTAGAAATTTGTAAGCGTCTACCAGTTTACGCCTAACTGCTTTTCATAGAGTGAGTCGATTTCGGTGTCGAACATACTCATTTGCTCGCGCAAACTCCGTGTGTTCTTCTAGAACTCGACTCATCTATTTTGAACATTGATATACTAAAGGTCCTCATTTGAGGGCCTTTTTGTTTGTCTGGCGTTTGGAATGAGATATAGCGAGAGTGTGTGATAAGGGGATGGCTACCAACACTGTCCCTTTTCAATATATCCAAACCACGTCATTCCGACGAGCCTAGGCGAGATCAGGAATCTTGTTGAGGCACACTCTTTTACTCAGAGTTTCCCTAAAAATCATCAGTATTCTGAAAACTGATTCTGAATCACGCTCGTTCCTCGCTGTTCAGAATGACAGTGGTAGAATGGCTTTTTATCATCATTTTCCAGATACAAAAAAGGTTGGCACTGAGCCAACCTTTCTTTTCAAAACAAGCTTTTCAAAACAAGCGAGAGCTTATTTAATCTCGATACCTTGAGCTTGCATATCGGCATGGTAAGAAGAGCGCACAAATGGACCACACGCTGCATGCGTGAAGCCAAGTTCTAGTGCAACTTCTTTTAGCTCGTCAAACTCTGATGGTGGAACGTAACGTTCTACTGGCAAGTGGTGACGGCTTGGCGCTAGGTACTGGCCTAGAGTCAGCATCGTTACGCCGTGTGCGCGTAGATCTTTCAGTACTTCGATGATTTCTTCTTTGGTTTCACCAAGGCCCATCATCAAACCAGACTTGGTCGGTACATCGGGATGCTGCTCTTTGAACTTCTTAAGAAGCTCAAGTGACCATTTATAGTTCGCACCTGGGCGAGCTTTACGGTAAAGACGTGGCGCTGTTTCTAAGTTGTGGTTGAAGACATCTGGCGGATTGTCTTTCATTAGATCAAGCGCTACATCCATGCGACCACGGAAGTCAGGAACCAGTGTTTCAATCTTAATATGCGGGTTTAACGCACGGATCTCGCGGTTACAATCGGCAAAGTGTTGTGCACCGCCGTCACGCAGATCGTCACGGTCAACAGAAGTGATTACTACGTATTTCAGCTTCATATCGGCAATGGTTTTCGCCAGTTTTTGAGGCTCTTCTGCTTCCGGTGGTAATGGGCGGCCATGAGCAACGTCACAGAAAGGACAACGACGAGTACAAATAGCACCTAAGATCATGAAGGTTGCTGTACCGTGGTTAAAACATTCCGCTAGGTTCGGGCAAGATGCTTCTTCACATACGGAGTGAAGTTTATTCTTACGCATCGCCGCTTTGATGTCTTGAATTCGTTGGCTGTCGGCTGGTAGCTTGATCTTCATCCAATCAGGCTTACGTAGCACTTCTTTCTGCTCTGTAGGCATGTTCTTTACGGGAATCAATGCCATTTTATCGGCGTCACGATATTTAACGCCTTTTTCCATCTGGATTGGTTTGCTCATGCTTTATTACCTTGAGAAGGTGCTTCTGTGCTGAATTCTACTTGCTCATAATCGAGCAAAGTAACGAGTTCTTCTATTAATTGTTTTTCTACGGCTTCTACATTGTCTGGGCCGCCAAATTGGCTGACCTGAACCATTTCCATACCTTCATAACCACAAGGGTTAATACGCAGAAACGGTGTTAAATCCATATTTACGTTCAAGGCTAAACCATGAAACGAGCATCCTTTACGAATGCGTAAACCGAGAGAGCATATTTTCTTACCGGCAACGTAGACACCTGGTGCGTCAGGTCGCGCGGCTGAGTCAATATTGTATGCTTTTAGCGTGTTGATCACGAGGTTCTCGATTGTGGTAACGAGATCTCGTACACCTAATTTTTTGCGGCGTAGGTTGATCAAGAAGTAGGCGACCAACTGACCAGGGCCATGATACGTAACCTGGCCTCCGCGATCACTTTGTACAACAGGAATATCGCCAGTGTTAATCAAGTGCTCAGCTTTACCTGCCTGTCCTTGCGTAAATACTGGGTTATGTTCTACCAACCAGACTTCATCACGGGTTTCTTCTGTGCGTTGGTCGGTGAACTCATGCATCGCCTTCCATACAGGCTCATAGTCTTGGCGGCCAAGTCGTTTTACAACAAGTTGGTGTTGCATGGGAATTCCTGTTGCTAATATATAAAGTTTTTGGATTATAAACCGGATAACCCTGATGCTCTACCGCTGCGTAACAGATTTTTAACTGAAAGCGATGTAAAGCCTCGTTATCTCTTTGATAAGTAATAAAAAAGCAGCCAAGGCTGCTTTCAAAAAAAATTTAATATATCAAAAAATTATAGAACCATGCGTACGATGTCAATTTCACCTAACTCTTTGTACAGTGTCTCAACCTGCTCGATAGAGGTTGCAGTAATGTTGATTGACACAGAGTGGTAGTTGCCCTTAGCACTTGGTTTAACGGTCGGGCTGTAGTCACCTGGAGCATGGCGCTGAATAACTTCAAGAACAAGCTCTGGAAGTTCAGGCTTTGCATGACCCATTACCTTGTAAGTAAATGAACAAGGGAACTCAAGCAGGTCTTTTAATTTTGCATCAGAGTTGATGGTTAGCATATCGATAACTCCAGTAGATATTCGTTGCGGTGCGAAATAGTACAGTCAAATTAGGGGGAACTCAAGACGAGGAGCTCAAACTTAAAAAGCCGCCCATTCAGGCGGCTTTGCGAATAAGTTTGCTACTCTAACGTTCTTTTTAGAAGAAGCTCTTGAATAACAATACGATGTAATCCCACATGCGGCTAAATAGACTACCTTGCTCTACGGTTTCTAGTGCCATTAGTGGGTACTCGGCAATATCTTCACCATCGATCTGATAGTATAGCTTACCAACTACATCACCTTTATTAATTGGGGCTTCTAGCTCTTTTTCAAGGACGAAGCTTGCTTTTAGGTTTTTCGCTTCACCACGCGGTAGTGTTACGTAAGTATCTTGGTCAAGACCCAGTGCTACGGTGTCTTTGTTACCCATCCACACTTTTTCTTCTACGAACGTTTCACCTGCTTTGTGCGGTGCCACTGTTTCGAAGAAACGGAAGCCGTAGCTTAGCAGCTTTTTGCTTTCTGACTTACGAGCATTGGCATCTTTAGTACCCATAACGACCGCAACCAAGCGCATTTGACCTTCAGTTGCTGAACTTACTAGGCTGTAACCCGCATTACTTGTGTGACCCGTTTTGATGCCGTCAACGTTCATGCTCTTATCCCAAAGTAGACCGTTACGGTTGTATTGGGTGATGCCGTTGTAAGTAAATTTCTTCTCTGAGTACACTCGGTACTCATTTGGTACGTCACGGATAAGTGCTTTACCTAGCAGTGCCATGTCGTATGGTGTTGAGTACAATTCTGCGTTATCTAAGCCATGAACGTTGGCAAAGTGCGAGTTAGTCATACCCAATGTGTTGGCCCAAGCGTTCATTAGGTCAACAAATGCATCTTCTGAACCTGCAATATGTTCTGCCATCGCAACACAGGCATCGTTACCTGACTGGACGATGATACCTCGGTTCAGGTCACGTACTTTAACTGTTGTGCCTACTTCAATGAACATCTTTGATGAATCAGGGAAGTTTTTCGCCCACGCATTTTTACTGATGGTGACATCATCATCTTCTGAGATATTACCACGCGCTAGCTCTTGGCCGATTACATAGCTGGTCATCATCTTAGTCAGACTAGCTGGAGACAATTTTGTGTTCATCTCTTTCTCTGCCAGTACTTTACCTGAATGGTAATCCATCAGCACGTAGCCCTTCGCCGCGATTTGAGGGGCATCTGGAACAACGATAGGTGATGCAAGAGCAGATTGAGCGAAAGTTGCAGAAAGGGCAACCGAAGAAACGAGAATAGATTTCACAAACTTATTTTTATTCATGGTAATTCAAATTTTTGGGTTAACTGCAGACATCTTATCAGAATCCCTAGTTATGTAAGAGGGGGATCAAAGAGAAATTCATGACACGAGGTCATTTGGCAGTGTTGTGTTTTTTAATAAATGCAGACGAATAGCCGAGCAACTTTACTTTATCTAATGTGGCTTGCGTCAGGGAATAGTCAGTAAATGGCCCTAACAACAAGCGATAAGACTCTTTCGCACTCTCTAGGAAAGTTTCTGTATCCAATTTTTGACCAAGCTCGGTACCTAAAGTTCGCGCGCGTTCTTCATTTTTTGATGATGCCACTTGAATAACGTACCTAGGGTGCGCTTCTAATGACTTTTTGTCCGTGGGCTGATTGATACTGATCACTTCAATTTCCACGTTCGCGGTGCCTGTTTTTATGACATCTAACTTGTGCGCGGCGGCATAGCTTAAATCAATGATACGGCCATCGTGAAAAGGACCTCGGTCATTAACTCGTACTATGGTGGTTTTGCCGTTGTCAGTATTGGTAACTTTTACGTAACTTGGTAACGGTAGCGTTTTATGCGCTGCCGTCATTGAGTACATGTCATAGATTTCGCCATTAGAAGTCAAATGACCTTGGAATTTTTTCCCATACCAAGATGCGCGGCCTTTTTCTTTAAAGCCTTTCGCATTGCGAACTATTTTGTAGTCTTTGCCACGCAAGTGGTAATCTTTGTTCCCACCTAGGCTGTACGGTTCATATTTAGGATGCGCATCCTCGATGTGTTCGACTGAAAGCGGTGTATCCGGTGCAACATCGGATTCGAGTTCGTAACGGCCTTCTTGTTCTTTTTGGCTAGTTGATGAACAGCCTGCCAAAATAAGAGCAGAGAAAACCAAGGAATATAAAGCGCGTTTTTGCATGTCTAGGTCGCCTTAGAGAATGCTTTTCGGTGCGTATGAATCGACATCAGAATACCAAAACCAGCCATCAAGGTTACCATTGATGTGCCGCCATAACTGATGAGTGGCAACGGTACACCTACTACAGGTAGGATGCCACTTACCATGCCAATATTTACAAAAATATACACGAAGAAGCTGAGTACAATACTGCCTGCCATCATTCGTCCAAATGCGGTTTGCGCTTGGCTGGCGAGATATAAACCTCGTCCAATAATAAATAGATAGATGGCTAAAAGGCAAAGGAAGCCAATCATACCCCATTCTTCAGCAATTACTGCAAAGATAAAGTCAGTGTGTCGTTCAGGAAGAAATTCTAGTTGTGACTGCGTACCTTGCAACCAACCTTTGCCGGAAATACCGCCGGAGCCAATCGCAATTTTACTCTGAATAATGTGGTAGCCCGCTCCTAGCGGATCAGACTCCGGGTTAAATAGAGTACGAACTCGCACTTTTTGATACTCTCGCATCAAGAAAAACCACAGAATTGGAATGAAACCACCTAATGCAATCGCAGCACCAGCAATTATTTTCCAGCTAATGCCTGCGAGGAAGATAACAAAAATACCGGAAGCCGCGATCAGGATTGAGGTACCTAAGTCAGGCTGTTTTGCAATGAGAATGGTTGGTAAGCAGACCATAATCAGTGCAACAATGAGTGTTCTTAGCGTTGGTGGGAGGGGCTGTCTACCAACATAGCGAGCTACCATTAATGGCACCGCGAGCTTCAATAGCTCTGACGGTTGAAAGCGCACAAAACCGAGGTTAAGCCAACGCTGCGCGCCTTTCGATGCTTCACCGAAAAACAGCACGCCGAAAAGCAGTATAACGCCACCAACGAACATCAAAGGTGCCAAGCTTTCGTAAGTTCGTGGAGAAAGCTGTGCAAGGACGAGCATCACAACGAGTGAAAGCACCATTCGCATGGCTTGGCGATCCATCATCAGTAAACTTTGGCCACTGGCGCTGTACATGATCACCAGGCCAAACCCCATCAGGGCCAGTATGCCAAGTAGGAGTGGTAAGTCGATATGGAAGCGTTCAAACAGGGCGCGATTTTTACCTGTAGAGGGATCCATCTTCATTACTGTTTTACCTCTTTCTTCGCATTGTTTTCAGGCTCAATTTCTTCTGGACCAAGAACGACTCGGTCAAAAATTTTCCTTACTACTGGGGCACCGTTACTAGAACCACCACCGGCATTTTCTAGTACTACAGTGACGACCACTTTAGGATCATCAAATGGTGCAAAGCCAGTAAATAACGCATGGTCACGTAAGTGCTCGGCGATCTCATCGGCGTTGTACTCTTCGTTTTCACCCAGACCGAAGACCTGTGCAGTACCTGATTTACCCGCTGTTTCATAATTCATTTTGTAGAATGAGCGACGAGCTGTTCCGCGCGTGCCATGGTTTACCCGACGCATGCCTTCTTTCGCCATATCCCAGTACTTTTTAGGCACATTCTTGATTGGTGGGTAAGTCACGTATTCTGTCGTTTGCTGCTCTTCGAAGTCGTTACCATTTTCTATCGTCGCTTTGAGCAAGTGAGGTGCGATCACTTCTCCCTCGTTTACTAATACGGAGGTTGCTTTGGCGATTTGCATTGGTGTTGCTGTCCAATATCCTTGACCGATACCCACAGGGATCGTATCACCTTTATACCATGGGGTTTTATGGCGAGACATTTTCCAGTCACGAGTCGGCATATTCGCCTTACTTTCTTCGTAGATATCAATGCCAGTGTAATCACCAAAACCGAACATCATCATCCAATTCGAAATACGGTCAATACCCATGTCATAAGCGATTTGATAGTAGAAGGTATCAACAGACTCTTCGATCGACTTAATGATATCGACGCGCCCGTGCCCCCAACGCAACCAGTCACGAAACGGGCGTGTGTTGGAGTTTGGTATGCGCCAATAACCAGGGTCATTTCGTGTGGTGTTAGGTGTGACGACACCTTCTTGCAGCGCGGCTACCGCCATAAATGGTTTGATGGTAGAGGCCGGAGGGTAAATGCCAAGTGTAGTGCGGTTGACCAAAGGGCGGTTTTTATCGTTCAAAAGGGCACGATAGTCTTTACCTGAGATTCCGTGCACGAACGAGTTAGGATCGTAGCTAGGACTTGAAACCATAGCCAGTACGCCGTTGTCTCTAGGATCGATCACTACAGCACTGCCTCTGCGGCCATCCAATAATTGGTGTACGTACAGCTGCAAGTTGATATCAAGGTTTAAAACGATGTCTTTTCCGGGTACAGGTGGAACGTACTTTAACGTACGAATTACTCGGCCGCGGCTGTTTACCTCGACTTCTTGATATCCGGCTGTACCGTGTAAGAGGTCTTCGTAGTATTTTTCAATACCCAGCTTACCAATGTCGCGAGTGGCTTGATAGTTTGCGTCTTTTTCTTCTCGGATCAGGCGCTGCATGTCGCGATCATTGATTCGAGAAACGTAACCAATCACGTGGGTTAAGACTTCGCTGAAAGGGTAGTAGCGCTTTAAGGTCGCACTTATTTCCACACCCGGAAAGCGGTACTGATTGACGGAGAATACCGCTACTTGTTTTTCGTTCAGTTGGGTAAGCAGTGGGACCGATTTAAATCGACGAGTCCGTTTACGCTCGTGGTGGAAACGTTCAATCTGGTCTGGTGTAATTTCCAGAATAGTTTGTAATTCTTGGATGGTTGCATCAATGTCTTTAATTTTTTCTGGGGTCAGTTCTAAGTTAAAGACGGGACGGTTCTCTGCCAGTAAAACGCCATTTCGGTCATAAATTAGACCTCGGTTAGGCGCGATAGGCACTACTTTGATGCGGTTATCGTTCGAGCGGGTTTGATAGTCTTGAAACTGGTTCACCTGAATGTTGTACATGTTGGCAACCAGAGCTCCCATCAAGACAACAATGCCGATAAAAGCAACAATAGCGCGGCTGGCAAACAGACGCGCTTCGGCTTGATAATCTCGGATTTGACTGCGGCGTTTACGAATCATTAACGCTTGGCTCTAAAGTTAAACAACGATTATTCGCGATGATAAGGGTGGTTAGCGGTGATGCTCCACGCTCGGTACAAGCTTTCTGCCATTACGATACGCACTAGAGGGTGGGGTAGCGTTAAGGCAGACAATGACCAGCTTTGGTCTGCTGCAGCTTTGCATGCAGGAGCGAGTCCTTCGGGACCGCCGATTAATATTGATACATCACGGCCATCTAATTTCCAAGCTTCTAACTGCTCAGCGAGTTGAGGAGTGTCCCATTTTTTACCAGGGATATCTAACGTGACGATACGGTTGCCTTTTGGTACCGCCGCGAGCATCGCTTCCCCTTCTTTTTGCAGGATGCGAGCGATATCGGCATTCTTACCACGCTTGCCAGCAGAGATTTCAATCAACTCCAACGGCATATCATGCGGGAAACGGCGACGATATTCTTGAAAGCCTTCCTCAACCCATTTTGGCATTTTTGTGCCAACAGCAATTAGTTGAATTTTCAAAAGATTAACCCCAGAGTTTTTCTAGCTGGTAGAGTTCGCGGTGCTCTTCTTGCATCACGTGAAGCATGGCGTCGCCCATATCTAGGACTACCCATTCACCTTCGTTTTCACCTTCCATTCCTAGTGGCTCAAGACCGGCTTTTTTCACTTCTGTTGCAACATGGTCAGCGATGGATGAAACGTGGCGTTTGGATGTACCAGTACAGATGATCATGTAATCTGTCACGCTTGATTTATCTTCCACATTTAGGACGATAATGTCTTCCGCTTTCATGTCGTCGGCTTTATCAGCTAAAAAGTCTTTCAGTTCTTCGCGAAGCACTCGGTTTTCCTCGGTTTGTCTCTTATCTCTACAGTGTTTTACATTCTTGCTTGCAAAACAGGTCGCGCACTATATCACGCTTTGATTTTTAAATTGCCAGCTTAATATCAGGAGAGCAGGTTTCTAAGCTCAACTGATGAATAGTTGGCCATACAGACTCGTCATATTGAGTTTTGGCTTTTATCTCTGCTTGAGCCAACAAGGAGAGCAATGCACAAATACGACTCGCCGATAAGCGGGTCAGTGCTGCGTTATAGAGTGGACGCTTGTTTTGCCAAACTCGATATTTCTCAAATACCTGGTTCATTCCCATTTGAGTTAAGTCTTGATGCATATTTAAAAGTTGGCTCAACTCTTTTTGTACACTTCGAATCAAGATCACGGTCTCAACCCCTTCCGCCTCAAGTTGGCGAAGAATGCGTTGTGCACGGTTTGCTTTACCTGCCAGTAAGGCGTCGATCCAGTTAAAGGTAGTGAAGTGATTATGGCGACTTAGGGCTTCCTCTAAACGTATGATGGTCAGCTCACCATCCGGATAGAGTAGGGCCAATTTCTCTAAGCTTTGTGTCAATGCAAATAGGTTACCTTCATGCCATTGAGCCAACATTTGCAGTGATTGCTGATCGGGTTTTAGTCCCAACGTGCGGCAACGTGTCTGAATGAACATAGGTAGGCGTTGAAGGTCTGGCGACAAGCAGCTTACCCAATCGCCTTTTGAGCTTAATGCTTTGAACCATTTCGCATTTTCTTGGGCTTTGGTCAGTTTGCTACCAACAATGACGAGCATGATGTCATCATGAAGCATATCACACAGTGTTTGCAGCTCTTTGCTGACGGCGGTTGTCACGCCACTTTCAGGAATTTCAAGCTCAATCAATTGACGGTGTGAAAACAGACTCATCGCTTGGAAACAGTCGTAAACTTGGTTCCAGTCGATGCTAGCATCCACAGCAAAACGGTGTTTTTCCTCAAAACCTTGCTGAAACGCTGCCTTTTGGATTGCTTGGCGGCTTTCTTGAATCAGTAACGGCTCATTACCAAAGATTAAGTAAACCTGTTTAACTTGTTTAGTTAAATGATCCGTTAGCTTATCGGCATAAATTCGCATAGTGACTAAGAGTTTTTGTTCGCTGGCTCAGAGATTTGTCCTGCTTCATATTCGGCACGAATACGACCCAACTGGCGCATCATCTGTTTTGCGGCTTGCAAGCGCATCTCGTCTTCAATTACGTCACGCTCAACAGATTTTGCAAGTGCGGTCAACGGGTTGTCTAGGTAGTTGCGGTTTACTGTTGTCGTAAAGTTTTTAGAACCATAGCCAGGAATTGTCACACGGTATTTTACTACGTATGTCAGCTCTTTTTCTGCTGCACGGCTATTTTGATAAAGCGATAGTGTACGCTCATCGATTGTCGCTTCCGTCAAATGAAGGTTGGGTACCGTCGATGATGGTTGAACAAGTTCAACTTTGTTCAGTTCGAGTTGAGAGCGAACATAGCGAGTTAATTCACTGTATTCATCGTAGCTGGAGAAAGACATAGTGTGCAGCTCTTCCGGTACGGAATACTCGCCGCGAAGGTGAAAACCACAGGCAGAAAGAAGCCCCGCTAATACCAATACCACTGGTAGTTTAATCAAAGAGAAAAAGCGCATTGATTGTATTCATCCTAAATTGAAGGGGTTATTTACCTTAAACCACTCATGTGAATGGTTTGAGGTAAATAAACAGGGTAGCTAACTACCCTGTTTAATGACTCTTGGTTAACAAATAAGTTCGCTACACAGAGACAAATTGACAGCTGTGATTAGTTTGCAACGATGTTCAGCAGTTTACCTGGAACGTAAATGACTTTACGAATAGTCAGGCCATCAGTGAACTTAACCACGTTTTCGTCGTTTAGACCAAGCTGTTCGATATCGTCTTTAGAGATATCCGCTGGGACTGTTAGCTTCGCACGTAGCTTACCGTTAACTTGAACAACGATAGTTTTTTCGTCTTCAACTAGCGCTTTTTCGTCAAACGTCGGCCATGCCGCGTTATCAATGTCTGTTTCACCTAGTGCTGCCCATAGCTCGTATGAGATATGCGGAGTGATAGGGTAAAGCATGACAACAATAGCTTTCAGTGCTTCGTCAAGGATTGCACGATCTTGCGCAGATTCTTGAGGCGCTTTCGCTAGTTTGTTCATCAGCTCCATGATCGCTGCGATCGCGGTGTTGAATGTTTGACGACGAGCGATATCGTCCGTCACTTTCGCGATAGTCTTGTGAACGTCACGGCGAAGTGCTTTTTGATCACCAGAAAGCGCTGCGGTATCTACTGCTTCTGCTGCGCCTTTCGCTGTGTGCTCTTTCACTAGTTTCCAAACACGTTTTAGGAAGCGGTTCGCACCTTCTACGCCAGACTCTTGCCATTCAAGTGTCATGTCCGCTGGAGACGCGAACATCATGAATAGACGTACTGTGTCAGCGCCGTACTTGTCTACCATTTCTTGAGGGTCGATACCGTTGTTCTTAGACTTAGACATCTTGATCATGCCTGAGTGCGTTACATCACGACCTTCAGTGTCTTTAGCAGAAGTAATGCGGCCTTTACCATCACGTTCAACGGCTACGTCTGTTGGAGCTACCCACTCTTTACCACCTTTCTCGTTCTCGAAGTAGAACGCATCAGCCAGTACCATGCCTTGACACAGTAGTTGCTTGAACGGTTCGTCAGACGTTACGTAGCCCGCGTCACGTAGCAACTTGTGGAAGAAGCGTGAGTACAGTAGGTGCATACAAGCGTGCTCGATACCGCCGATGTACTGGTCTACTGGTAGCCAGTAGTTTGCTTTTTCTGGATCTAGGATGTCGTCTGCTTGCGGTGAACAATAACGCGCGTAGTACCAAGAAGATTCCATGAATGTATCGAACGTATCTGTCTCACGTAGAGCAGGTTCGCCGTTAAAGGTTGTCTTCGCCCACTCTTTGTCTGCTTTGATTGGGCTGGTTACGCCGTCCATTACCACGTCTTCTGGAAGAATCACTGGTAGTTGGTCAGCAGGTACTGGGTGAACTTCACCGTCTTCAGTCGTTACCATTGGGATTGGTGCGCCCCAGTAACGTTGACGAGATACACCCCAGTCGCGTAGACGGAAGTTTACAGTCTTAGTGCCTTTGCCTTCTGCTTCTAGCTTCGCTGCAATTGCATCGAACGCCGCTTGGAATTCGAGGCCGTCGAATTCACCTGAATCGAACAGTACGCCTTTCTCTGTGTATGCTGCTTCAGAGATGTCTAGCTCGCTGCCATCAGCAGGCTTGATAACAGGCACGATGTCTAGACCGTACTTCGTTGCGAACTCGTAGTCACGTTGGTCGTGCGCAGGTACAGCCATTACCGCGCCTGTACCGTAGTCCATCAGTACGAAGTTTGCTACGTATACTGGTACTTCGCGGCCGTTCAATGGATGAATAGCAGTAAGGCCAGTTGCCATACCTTTCTTCTCCATTGTCGCTAGCTCAGCTTCTGCAACCTTGTTGTTCTTACATTCGTCGATAAACGCTGCAAGCTCTGGATTGTTCTCTGCTGCAAGAGCTGCAAGAGGGTGGCCGGCTGCGATACCCACGTAAGTCACACCCATTAGCGTATCTGGACGTGTTGTGTAAACTTCTAGGTCTTGTTGACCCTTAACTTCAAACTTCAGTTCAACACCTTCAGAACGACCAATCCAGTTGCGCTGCATGGTTTTCACCATTTCAGGCCAACCTTCAAGCTTGTCTAAGTCGTCTAGTAGCTCTTGAGCGTACTCAGTGATTTTGATGAACCATTGAGGGATTTCTTTTTGCTCTACAGGCGTATCACAACGCCAGCAACAACCGTCTTCAACCTGCTCGTTTGCAAGAACAGTTTGGTCGTTAGGACACCAGTTAACAGAAGAAGTCTTTTTGTAAACTAAACCTTTCTCGTAAAGTTTAGTGAAGAACTCTTGTTCCCAGCGGTAGTACTCCGGTGTACATGTTGCGAATTCACGGTTCCAATCGTAACCAAAGCCTAGAAGCTTAAGTTGGTTCTTCATGTATTCGATGTTTTCGTAAGTCCAAGGTGCTGGCGCAGTTTTGTTTTTTACTGCTGCGTTTTCTGCAGGTAGACCGAATGCGTCCCAACCGATTGGTTGCATCACGTTTTTGCCTTGTAGGCGTTGGAAACGAGATACTACATCACCGATAGTGTAGTTGCGCACGTGACCCATGTGCAGTCGACCACTTGGGTATGGGAACATGGACAGACAGTAGAATTTTTCTTTATTTGGGTCTTCACTTACAACAAAGGTTTTGTTGTCATCCCAGTGCTTTTGAACTTTTTGTTCAATATCTTGTGGGTTGTATTGTTCTTGCATCGATGGTATCCGTTATCTTGGAATTTGTGAGTTCGGTTAGAACAGACTTAAATAGATCGTCATAGAATACCTAAAGCTAGGGATCACAACAATAGCCAATCTGTACCCATGCGCCCTTAAGTGACGCAGGTAGGAGAAAGATGGAGGTCAGTTATGCCTAAACGTAAAACAGGTTATGAGGAAATGCTCGAGGATGTGATTGAAACCTTGAAGCACAGTCCGGAAGAAGTTAACAAAGCGATTGAGACGTCGGGCAAAGTGGTGGATGCTGCTAATGACTTGACCAAAGATGAATTGGCTTTAATCAAAGCGTACCTTAAAGCAGACTTAAAAGAGTTTTCAGAGAGTTACGAGGATAGCAAAAGCGGCCCGTTTTACTTAACGATTGCGGACTCGATATGGCAAGGGCTGTTAGAGATTACTGACCGAACTAAAGTTGAGTGGGTTGAGTTGTTCGATGACTTAGAGCATCAAGGGCTATATGAAGCAGGAGAGGTGATAGGCTTAGGCACTTTAGTCTGTGATGAGTGTGGTCACAAGACAACGTATAACCACCCAACTGTAATCATTCCGTGTATTAAATGTGGTCACAAAGGCTTTACTCGTCAGTCATTAAAGCCATAAATGGCGCGTAACGACAGTATAATGCTATGAATAAAAAAGAGGCTTAGTCGCCTCTTTTTTGTCTTTTCTACTTTCAAGCTGTTATCAGCTCTGTTTTCTTCTTAAACCGAAAGCCAGAGCTAAACTTAACCCTACCCAAATATACAATGGCCAAGTACCAACGATTCGATATGGCGTTTTCCCATCGGTTGGGGTGAGCTCTGCGCGCAGTACTGCAGTTTCAAACTGCGGTACTTGCTCAACGATTTTACCTTTGTGATCGGTTACCGCTGTTAATCCGTTGTTAGTCGAGCGGATGAGCGGTTTACCTAACTCTAAGGCACGCATACGGGCGATCTCCATATGCTGAAGAGGGCCGATAGAGTGACCAAACCATGCATCGTTTGAAAGCGTTAGAATGAAGTCTGTTTCGTCAGTCACATTTTGACGCACTTGCTCATTAAAGATGATCTCATAGCAAAGCGCTGGTGCCATGTGCATGCCATTCGCAACGATGTTTGGCTGCACAAAAGCCCCACGGCTAAACGATGACATCGGTAGGTTAAAGAATGGCGCTAATGGGCGCAAAATATCTTCAAATGGTACAAACTCACCAAACGGTAGTAGGTGATGCTTATGGTAACGTTCGCTTAAATCGAAGCTGTAGTCACCGTATGGTGTGATGCCGAGGGACAGAATACTGTTGTAGAACTGTCGATCTTCAGCTTGGTTGACGACACCGGTGATGATTGCGCTGTTATTCATTTTTGCAGCGCTGTCGATATTGCTCAAAAATGAAGGCACTTCAATTTCAAAAGCGGGAATTGCTGCTTCTGGCCAAACGATAATGTCAGCGTCCCAGTTTTCACGAGTTAAGTCAGCATATTTCATGATGGTTGGCCAGCGTTGACTTGGTAGCCACTTTAGGTTTTGGTCTACGTTACCTTGAATCAGTGCGAGCTTAGTCGTGTCTTCTGGTCGGGGTGTTACCCAATCGTAGTTGCGAATCCCAAAGCCAGTACTGAGTAATACCGCAGGGATAATCACCATCAGCCACTGCTTATGAATCCATGCATAGGCTAACGCCCCTGCGCTGATAAGGATAAATAGAGTAAGCAGTTCTACGCCGCCAATTGGTGCAAAGCTTGCGAGTGGAGCATCTATCTGGCTATAGCCTAGCCATAACCAAGGGAAGCCGGTCATCACCCAACCACGCAACCAATCACTTATCAGCCATAAAGCAGGTGCAGCGAGAAGTGCTTTTGTGAGCGTAAATTGAGGAAACAGCTTGTTGTTGAGCCAAGCAAATAAGCCTGAATAAACAGCCAAGTAGGCAACAAGTAAGCCCATTAAAAATAAATTGGCAATGAGCGGCATACCGCCAAAACCGGAGATACTGACGTAAACCCAGCTAACGCCAGTTGCAAATTGACCTAACCCCCAAGCATAACCAATCCATAGTGCGCGTTTCGGAGTTTGGTTAGCAAGAAGAATCAGTAGAATTGCAGGGCTAAGAATGGCAATAGGCCACAGCTGGTAAGGAGCGAAAGCGAGTGTAGTAGAGGCGCCAACAAAAGCGGCCACTAAGGGCCGCTTAAGGCGATGAAAGAGTTCATTCATCATTGTAATTTCTGAGATTCCCAATGGGTATCGCGTTACTCTTGAGTGGCTTCAACCAGGGTTTCTTCGTCTGGGATCGTCACTTGGAGTTGAATGACACGACGGTTATCGGCAGCGGTGACTTTGAAGTTGTAGCCTTCAATTTCAACCAGTTCACCACGAGAAGGTAAGTGACCAAAGGCAGTCATGACCATACCACCAACGGTATCAACTTCCTCATCGCTGAAGTTGGTTCCGAATGTCTCATTAAACTCTTCGATGGTTGTCAGCGCTCTGACAGCAAACGTATGCTTGCTCAGCTTACGAATGTCCGTCTCTTCACTTTCATCGAATTCATCTTCAATATCCCCGACGATTTCCTCAAGGATATCTTCAATGGTCACAAGACCAGAAACACCACCGAATTCATCGACAACAATGGCCATATGATAACGTTCTTCACGGAATTCTTTCAGCAGTCGATCAACGCGTTTACTTTCCGGTACTACAACCGCTGGTCGAATGACTTCTTCGATATCAAATGGATTACTGCCTGAGCCTAAGTATTTAAGTAAGTCCTTCGCTAGAAGTATGCCTTCCACATGGTCTTTATCTTCGCTGATCACAGGGTAGCGAGAGTGCTGAGCATCGGTAATCAAAGCAACCAAGGTATCAAGGTCGTGAGTACGCTCAACGGTAACCATTTGCGAACGCGGGATCATAATGTCACGCACACGCATTTCGGAGATTTCCATAACACCTTCGAGCATATCGCGAGTGTCATGGTCAATCAGGTCGTTAACTTCAGAGTCGCGGATAACATCCACAAGCTCTTGGCGATCTTTTGGTTCGCCCTGAAATAGTTGACCTAGACGTTCAAAGAAGGACTTTCTACTCGGACCTTCTGCCTTTTCTTTCTTATCTTCGTTAGAAGAGGGAGAATTATCTTCGTTCATTGTTTCTCAATTAAGTAACGCTATCAGAAGTGTGATAGCACACATAGAGAGGCGAACACGAGAGTCATTTAGGTGGTTCGCCTTTCCCTGTCGAGTGGCCAATAGCTACTCTTTTTCAGCAATGTAAGGATCTTCATAACCCATACCTTGCATGATTTCGGTTTCGAGGGACTCCATCTCTTCGGCTTCGTCATCCTCTATATGATCATAACCTAGCAGATGCAAGCTGCCATGTACAACCATATGCGCCCAATGTGCTAGCAGAGGCTTGCTCTGTTCAACCGCCTCTTTTTCAACAACTTGGCGGCAAATAATCAAATCACCAAGTAAATCTATTTCCATACCAGGAGGTGCTTCAAATGGAAACGACAACACATTAGTTGGTTTATCTTTGCCGCGATACTCATGGTTGAGCGTATGACTTTCTTGTTCATCAACAATACGAATGGTGACTTCGGCTTGTGGCTGGAAGAGAGGAATTGTCTTATCTAGCCACAATTGGAAATCTTGCTGCGAAGGCAGACCTTCTTCATTTTCGACTGCCAGTTGCAGATCAAGTTCAATCGCCATGATTATTCCTTAGTTGAAGCAACTTGTGCATTCAGTTCGGCTTTTGCTGCTTCTAGTAACTTCGCATCGCGTTCTTCACGACGGCGTTTCTCGAACTCTTTACGCTCTTTCTGGTCTTGTGCTTCCCACTTCTCGTACGCGTTAACGATACGAGCAACCACAGGGTGACGTACAACGTCGTCGGCTAAGAAGAAGTTAAAGCTGATGTCGTCAACTTCGCTTAGTACTTCAATAGCATGACGAAGACCCGATTTCGCACCACGAGGTAAGTCAATCTGCGTGACATCACCAGTGATAACCGCGCGAGAGTTAAAACCAATACGCGTTAGGAACATCTTCATCTGCTCAACAGTGGTGTTCTGACTCTCATCAAGAATGATGAAGGCGTCGTTTAGAGTACGACCACGCATGTAAGCAAGAGGAGCAACCTCAATCACGTTACGTTCAATCAGCTTCTCTACGCGCTCAAAGCCCAGCATTTCAAATAGGGCGTCGTATAGCGGACGTAGGTATGGGTCGACTTTCTGGCTTAAATCACCAGGCAGGAAGCCCAATTTCTCACCAGCTTCAACCGCTGGACGAGTAAGTAGAATACGGCGGATCTCTTGGCGCTCTAGTGCGTCAACAGCTGCTGCTACAGCAAGGTAGGTTTTACCTGTACCAGCCGGGCCAATACCAAAAGAAATATCATGCGTGACCATGTTAACCAAGTACTGCGCTTGGTTTGGCGTACGTGGTTTGATCACACCTTTCTTGGTTTTGACGAAGACTTCTTTACCATGCTCGATGTTAGACTCAGTATTCTGCTCAAGAACACCAGACTCTTTGATCGCTAGATGGATTTGCTCAGGCTCAATATCTGGGATCTCACCTCGTACAGGTGCGGTATCAACATATAGAGTTTTCAGGATATCCAGCGCAGCTGATGCGGTATGAGGTTTACCGACAATCGTAAAGTGGTCACTACGGTGGTTAATTTCAACGCCTAGACGACGTTCTAAATGCTTGATGTTGTCATCGAATGGACCGCACAGGCTAGCTAGTCGGCGGTTGTCTGAAGGTTCTAGGTTAATTTCTAGAGTTACGATTTTATTGCTCAATGTTGCCTCTCATTTTTTGCCACTTAGTGAGAGCCTGATAACGACCAGGCTCTCTATGGCTATTTATACGAGCTTACGGCGTAAAAGTAGCTACACCCAGCTCATCTTCGCGACGTGTTTTCGCCATCATCTGCGTTGGGGAAATCACACTACGAAGATCCATGTCTTTTTCAGTACGTACTAGCTCACCACGCAGTGAGTTTGCAAATACGTCTACGATCTTCACATCAACGAACTGACCAATTAGGTCTGCACTACCTTCAAAGTTTACTACACGGTTGTTTTCTGTACGAGCGCGTAGTTCCATTAGGTTTTTCTTCGAAGGACCTTCAACTAGAACACGTTGTTCTGTGCCAAGCATTAAGCGAGAGTAACGCATCGCTTGAGCATTGATAGTTTGCTGTAGTTCGTAAAGGCGCTCTTTCTTCACTTGTTCTGACACATCACAAGGGTAATCCGCTGCTGGCGTACCTGGACGTGGAGAGAAAATAAAGCTGAAGCTCATGTCAAAGTCTACATCTTTGATTAGCTTCATGGTGTCTTGGAAGTCTTTGTCTGTCTCACCAGGGAAACCAACAATAAAGTCTGAACTGATTTGGATATCAGGACGAGCTTTACGCAGTTTACGGATGATCGATTTGTATTCGATAGCGGTGTGAGGGCGTTTCATCATCGTTAGGATACGGTCACTACCACTTTGCACAGGTAAGTGCAGGAAGCTCACAAGTTCTGGCGTATCTTCGTATACTGCGATGATGTCGTCTGTGAATTCTAACGGGTGGCTCGTCGTGAAACGAATACGGTCGATACCATCGATAGACGCAACCAAACGAAGCAGTTCTGCAAATGAACAGATCTCACCATCGTGCATAGGACCACGGTACGCGTTTACGTTTTGACCCAGAAGGTTTACTTCACGTACGCCTTGTTCAGCAAGTTGGGCGATTTCGAACAGTACGTCATCCATTGGACGGCTTACTTCTTCACCACGAGTGTACGGTACGACACAGTAAGTACAGTACTTAGAGCAGCCTTCCATAATAGAAACGAATGCTGTCGCACCTTCAGCGCGAGGTTCAGGTAGGCGGTCGAATTTTTCGATCTCTGGGAACGAAATGTCCATAACTGGTGCATCATCGGACTGAGATTGTTTGATCATCTCAGGTAGGCGGTGCAAAGTTTGTGGGCCAAAAATAACGTCAACGTATGGCGCACGTTCACGAATATGGTCACCTTCTTGCGTTGCTACACAACCACCTACACCGATAACTACGCCAGGTTTTTTATCTTTTAGTGTTTTCCAGCGGCCTAGCTGGTGGAAAACTTTCTCTTGCGCTTTTTCACGGATCGAACAGGTGTTAAGTAGAAGTACGTCTGCTTCCTCTGGCTCTTCCGTCAGCTCGTAGCCGTTTGCAGCATTAAGCAGGTCGGCCATTTTTGATGAATCGTATTCGTTCATCTGGCAGCCCCAGGTTTTAATTAGCAGTTTCTTACTCATCTCACTTTCGCTCGTTCAGTTGTACTTAAATCGGAGAGCTATTGCTCAAATTATAGCCGCCATCACGGCGGTAAGCGGCGTATTGTACTGCTTTAAAAAGCACCTGACTAGTGATCTAGCTAATTCTCTGCAAAGCCTGATGAAATCTAGTTTTTCGCCCTATGCAGAACAAGGTTTTTTGTTAAACAATTTTGTAAAAATAGCCATGGAAAGTACAATAAAAAACGCCAATTAATCAGCACGATGAAGAGTGAAAAATGAACAAGTATGACATCGCCGTGATCGGTGGCGGTATGGTCGGGGCAGCCGTCGCTGTTGGATTTGCCAAGCAGGGCAGAAGCGTTGTCTTGGTTGAAGGTACAAAACCTAAAGTTTTTGATGCCGCTCAGGCGATGGATATTCGTGTATCTGCAATCTCGCACCAGTCGGTGGAGTTACTTGATTCACTCGGAGCATGGTCAGAGATCAAGAGCATGCGAGTTTGTCCTTATCGGCGCTTAGAAACTTGGGAGCACCCAGAGTGCCGTACTCGTTTTCACTCTGATGAATTGTCATTGGATCAGCTAGGTTACATCGTTGAAAACCGCCTAATCCAATTAGGTCTTTGGCAAGTCTTCTCTCAGCATGAAAATCTAACCGTGATGTGTCCTGAGCGATTAAAAGCCATTGAGTTTGCAGATATAAATCTTGTGACACTAGAAAGTGGGGAGCAGTTTGAAGCTAACTGGGTGATTGGTGCTGATGGTGCAAACTCTAAAGTTCGTCAATTGGCTGGAATTGGTGTAACTGCGTGGGATTACCGACAACACTGCATGTTGATTAACGTGAAAACAGAATTGCCTCAGCAAGATATTACTTGGCAACAATTTACACCTTCAGGCCCACGTTCATTTTTACCTCTGTGCTCTTTGAGTAACGACGATGGTCAAGTAGTAGGCCAAGGTTCTTTGGTTTGGTATGACTCGCCTAAACGTATTAAACAACTGTGTGCGATGAGTAAACCTCAACTAAGAGAAGAAATTTTACGTCATTTCCCTGCTGAATTAGGCGATATTGAAGTTTTACAGTTTGGCTCATTCCCACTCACTCGTCGTCATGCGCAAAGCTACTCAAGCAAAAATTGCGTGTTAGTGGGTGACTCTGCCCATACGATCAACCCGCTTGCAGGGCAAGGGGTAAACTTAGGCTTCAAAGATGTAGACGTTCTCCTTTCGGTAACAGAACAACAAGAAAAGCTGGAAGATACCTTACTCGCGAAATACGAACGCGCACGTCGACCTGACAACTTACTCATGCAGACGGGCATGGACTTTTTCTATAAAGGTTTTAGCAACGATCTAGGGCCATTGAAGTTCGTACGTAATGCTGCATTGAAGCTTGCTGAAAACTCAGGGCCAATTAAGGCTCAAGTACTGAAATACGCGTTAGGTATGTAGTAAGCTACTCAAATCACAGATAGAAAAAAAGCGAGCCATGAGCTCGCTTTTTTAATTCGGCAAATCTAATGATTTCCCGAGTCCAGAACCAAAAAAAGAAAAAACCCAGCAAAGTCATGCTGGGTTTTCCGATAATGGTGCGGAAGGAGAGACTTGAACTCTCACACCTTGCGGCGCCAGAACCTAAATCTGGTGCGTCTACCAATTC
>NZ_JAWOUJ010000009.1:0-167168 GCF_033339315.1 Vibrio sp. 661
AATAGCGTAGGGAAAATGCTTGAGAACAAGGCGCAATTTTTCGATAAGTAGTTATTCTACAATCAAAAATTGCAACGTAGTTATCGAGTATTTTAACAAGCTAGAATGACCAGTTATTTACTACGATTGGTATAACCTATACTCAATCTCACTAAAGCAACCAACCCCATGTGAAACTCCACAAACAAAAGGCTGAGGAGCAGATCTTTACCCTACAAACAATGTACTAGCTATTTTGATTTTGTTAGTTCGTATGGCCTTAATATAAATGTTCAATATAACTAGGAAAACACTTGAGTACTTACTAGAAAAAGTGGGCTCGCAAAATTACCAAACGGACTCAATTAGTGATGTTTGTATAAAAACACGTACAAGAAATATAAATGATAGATACAAAAAATCCCGCAGGGGATGCGGGATTTTTACTAGTGACTAAATTGGTTTAAAGGTGACTAGCCTTGAATGCCAACGATTAACCATGGCGCATTAGGCGCAGTCAAGTCACGCTCTAGGTGCCAGATATCTTCGATTTCTTCTTCAACACCTTCTACTGTGTCACGGTAACGACCGCTAAACTGCAGACTAAGCTGTGCTTTATTTGCATCGTAATCAGCACGGACGATCTCCGCATCAACGTACATTACGTCAGTATGCTGCTCACCGTCGAGCTTCGCGCGCTCTGCTTTTAGGTCTTCAAACAAGCTTGGAGAAACATATTCTTCAATAGTTTCTAGCTGGTTGTGATTCCACGCACCTTGCAGGATTCGATAGTGTTCACGAGAACCATTAATGAACGCTGCTTGGTCAAAACCCGGTGGGTAGTTATGTGGTACGTCTGTTTGAGCGCCAAAACCACCAAAGCCACCATTATTTGTGTTTGGTTGTTGCTCAAAGTTTTGCATGTTTGGTTGCTCAAACTTAGATGCGTTGCCACCAAATGCAGGCTGTTGACGATGCTGGTTCATACTGCCCTGCTTCGCACCTAGCATACCGCGCATTAGTTTAAAGATGACAAAGGCAATCAAACCAATAATTAGGATATCCATAAACTGGATACCTTCAAAAGCACCGCCAAAGAATGCAGCAAGTAGACCACCAGCAAGAAGTCCGCCTAGCAGACCACCCATAAGGCCTTTCTTACTTGAAGACTTTGTCGTCTGATCTTTGCCGACCGTATTGGTGTTTTGTTGCTGTTGTTTCGGTGCTGGTGCGGTTTTGTAGCTCTTACCGAAAGACTTACTGCCACCAAACTTCTTCGCTTCCGCGATAGGCGTTACAGCAACAGTAAACATCAACAAAGCAACAATAGAAAATAAACGTTTCATCGTTATCCTTAAAGTTAGCTATCTAAGATAGTGCCCCATTTTCAAGACGAAACAATCGTTGTTTCAAACAGTAGCACGCCAAAGATGATTTTTAAGTCATCATACTCTGTATACCGATTGATGAAAATAGCTTATAGAAGCTGACATGTATCAGAATATTGCCAAAAATGCAGACTGCTCACACTGCTTACAATTCAGCTGAAGGCGCTTGATCAATGTAAAAAAAGTATGGAATAAGTTCACTAATACTCCAGATTGTTTTACTTGAATTAGAATCAGTGACACAGCTCAGAATCCTACACCTTGAGGGCACTTGGACACATTGCCTTGTTGACGGTTAATACGTAGCTGACTATCATATTGAACGATGTTCAATAAAGTAGTTTGAGAATATGGCACGCAGAAACGATCACACCCGAGAAGAGTTAGTGAATTTGACGTTAACAACGGTCAAAAACTTTTTAGATGAGAATTCTTACCACGAACTCAGTCTTCGTAAAATCGCTAACATGATTGGTTACGTGCCAAGCACATTGGTAAATGTTTTTGGTAATTATAATTTGTTGTTGCTTCATGTTGTCGCTCAAACTTTAGATGAGTTATCTCAAGAAGCACGCAAAGCAACTAATGACAGCAAAGACTCCCATCAAGCGCTTTTTGAACTCGCTTATTGCTACCACGATTTTGCTCAAAAACACCCATACCGTTGGCAGTTAGTGTTCGAACACAACATGAATGGAGCAGAACTTCCGGAATGGCATGCCAAACGTATCGATGGTATGACGGGAATGCTAGAGTCACTATTGGCTCAAATCGCACCACATCGTACTGAATCCGAAGTGATTCAAGCGAGTCGAGTCCTTTGGTCTGGCGTACATGGCATTACTTTACTCAGTGTTGATGATAAGTTTTTCTCTAGTGAACCAATTGATGGCAAAGAATTGATCAGTAATCTTCTTTCCAACTACCTCACGAACTGGTAACAAAGGATTATCCATGTCATCCGACAGACAGCCGTCCTTACTTACGCAGAGAAAGTTCCTGCCCTATTTCATTACTCAGTTTTTTGGCGCTTTCAACGACAATATTTTTAAAAACGTTTTGCTGTTGTTTGTCGCATTCGCTGGCTCCAGTGCACTACCTATTTCGAGCAATTTGTTCATCAACCTTGCGGCAGGCTTGTTCATTCTACCGTTCTTTCTGTTCTCTGCTTCCGCTGGCGTATTAGCCGACAAATATGAAAAGTCATGGTTTATTCGTAAGGTTAAACTATTTGAAATAGCCATCATGCTCTTGGGTGCCATCGGATTCATAACCGAAAGTTATGGTGTGCTTTTATTGCTACTGTTTTTAATGGGCACACAGTCAGCATTTTTTGGCCCAGTTAAATATGCCCTTTTGCCTCAAAAGTTAAATGCTAAAGAGTTAGTGCCCGGCAACGCTCTTGTTGAAGCAGGTACCTTTATCGCCATCCTTATTGGCACCTTAGGCGCTGGGATTATAGCCTCTGCAGACAACGCAAAATACCTTGCCGCATTTTGTGTCGTGATCTTCGCATTGTTAGGCTACTTGTCGAGCCGCTCAATCCCCTTTGCTGCAGCCAGCGCGCCCAATCTCTCTTTTCGTTGGCAACCATACAAGCAAACCAAACACACGCTCTCTATCGCCAAATCCGATCGAGTTGTTTTTCAATGCATAATGGCAATAAGCTGGTTTTGGTTTTTAGGCGCCGCATATCTAACACAATTTCCGAATTTCACTAAGATTTACCTAAATGGCACCGAGAGTGCGGTGTCTTTCTTGCTCGCTCTATTTTCCATTGGTATCGCGCTAGGGTCGCTACTTTGCAATTGGATCTCAAACCATCGTATCGAAGTCGGTATTGTGCCAATTGGTGCCTTTGGCATTACGGTATTTGGGTACCTAATGGCCACTTCCATTCCCAATGATCTACCTACTTTCCATAACTTTGTAGACTTCTTTAGATATGAGCCTTTTTGGCCATTATTTTTCTACCTATTGATGATTGGCGCTTCGGGCGGTTTGTTTATCGTGCCTCTTTACGCATTAATGCAGCATCGAGCAAAGGAAACCGAACGTGCTCAAGTCATCGCAGGGCTCAACATTTTTAACTCTCTGTTTATGGTCGGCAGCGCTGTCTTAGGTATTGTGTGCCTAAGTGTAATCAAGATGACAATTCCTCAGCTGTTTGCATTGTTAGCCGTTTTAAATTTCTTAGTCGCCGCTTACATCTTTTTGCAAATTCCTATTTTTGTAGTTCGCTTTGTCATGTGGATGCTTACGCACACCATCTATCGAGTTAAGCATAAGAATCTACACAACCTACCCGAGCATGGTGGGGCATTGATTGTATGTAATCATGTAAGCTACATGGATGCATTGCTACTTAGTGCCGTATGCCCAAGGTTGATTCGTTTTGTGATGGAGGAAGATTACGCCAACCTACCTCCATTAAGGCGCTTTTTACGTCGAACTGGGGTAATTCCAATTTCAGCGAGTAACAGAAGCTCTATCAGACGTGCATTTAACGATGTGGAAGCTGCGCTAAGCGAAGGTCATATCGTCTGTATTTTCCCTGAAGGAAGATTAACTTCAGATGGTGAAATGAATGAATTCATGCGCGGTATTGATATCATTCTACGTCGTAGCCCAGTACCCGTCATACCTGTTGCACTTAAAGGCTTATGGGGAAGCTATTTCAGCCGCGCAAAAGGTCGCGCATGCTGTGGCTTACCGACTCGATTTTGGTCAAAGCTAGAAATTGAGGCAGGACAACCGGTGCCACCAAATGAAGCAACGGCAAAAACAATGTTCGATAAAGTGCATCAACTTAGAGGCGACTGGCGATAAATACACTTGAACACATGTTTAGGATAACTGAACATGTGTTCAAATCATTAAGACAAACTGACCACACCCAGTGCGATATACTCTCCCTTTCATTCACAACAGCGAATAAAAACCTTGAATAGAAACTACCTCCTGTTTGGATTGGCGTTACTTTTTTGTCTAACCCCTCTTGCCTCCTCTCCCATTGCTCTAGTTATCGGTTTTCTACTCGCAAGTTTTGGTTTTGTGCCTTCCGAGCTGCCCATCGCTTCTTTTACTAAAAAGCTGCTGTCTTACTCGATTATTGGCTTAGGCTTTGGCATCAACTTTGAGCAAGCACTTGCAGTCACATCGGATGGTATCGGCCTGATCATCGCCACTATTACAGGCACACTGATCATGGGCACTCTCATTGCCAGGGTAATTAAATTGGAGCGAGTAACCGCTTACTTAATCTCATCAGGTACTGCAATTTGTGGTGGTAGCGCAATTGCTGCTGTGGCACCGGCGATTAAAGCGAAAGACGAGCAGATTGGATTAGCACTGGCAACGGTATTTGTCCTGAACTCCATTGCACTCTTTGTGTTTCCTGTGATTGGACATGCTTTAGGGCTAGATCAACACACGTTTGGCACATGGGCTGCGATTGCCATTCATGACACATCTTCTGTTGTCGGGGCTGCCTCGGCCTATGGGGAAGAAGCGCTAACTACGGCAACAACATTGAAACTCGCGCGCGCTTTATGGATCATTCCTGTTGCTTTGATCAGTGCCGTCATCTTTTCAAGAGGCCCAAAAGAGAATGGAAAGAAAAAACTAGCTATCCCTTATTTCATTTTTTGGTACTGTGCAGCTATCGCGTTTAGCGACTTCTTTCCTCAATTTGAAATGGTCTATCACGGCATTTTCATTGGAGCAAAGCAAGCGTTGGTTGTATGTCTGTTTTTGATAGGTTGCAGCATTTCAATTTCAAAACTAAAGTCAGCTGGAGCTAAGCCGCTGTTGTTTGGTGTGACTCTGTGGGTGCTAATTTCTACCACTTCTCTAAGTTGGTTACTGTTTTAGATATTGGTGGTCTGCTTATCGCGTTGAGGGGACGGTATTTCCCGTTTGCTATTTTTGTATATAACGACCAACGCTATAGCGATCAAAAATGCCGTTAGCTCTGCAAGAGAGCGGGCTAGCCCTTCACTACTTATCGCGATACCAATTTGTAGTGCTACTGCCGCAATTAAAACTAGCTTTGCCATCCTGAACCTTATGCATTTTCTCTCCACTAAGAAGCATAATTATGATTCAGAGTTATAAGGATACGAAATTCTCTTTATGACTAATACATAGCAAAATTGACTAATGCTGAATTGATGACAGCAGCCACTCTTTCACGGCCTTACGTGAAATTTTGATCCCACCTTCTAGTAGAGTTTGTGGCATTACATGGTATTCCACTGGCCATTTAAACTTCTCTAACTTTGATTGCAAGTGCTGGTCATACTCCGACTTGCTGCGCAATCCATTGGTCTGAATCACAGCTACTGGTCTATGACCAAACTCCGCGTCTTCGACTGGAACCACTATACTCTGCACTACACCATCAATTTGGTTCAAAGCGGCTTCAATCTCTTCACAATGGATATTCTCACCACCAGAGATAAACTGATTGTCGGCACGGCCGATTATCTTTAATTCATCACCTTGCCACTCGCCAAGATCTTTGCTGTCAAACCAGCCTTTCTCATCCAGAAATGGGGTAACATGTCCTTGATGGAAATACCCTGCCGCTAATGTCTTACCGCCAACAAAAATGCGTTGGTCAACTAATTTTATCTTACGGTGCTTCAATACATGTCCAGCATTACTGGTGCTGTCAATTCTCTTTGCGGTAACGGTAGAGGCCGCCTCCGTCATCCCATAACCTAACCATGTCTCAATGCCTTGCCCTGTTGCTCGTAGTGCCAACTCGTGATCAACGTGGCTGCCGCCCAGTAGCACATGTGTCAATGACAAATGTGCATCATCATCCAATAACCGTTTGAGCTGAGTCGCAACCAAAGAAGCGTGTGATACGCCCTGAACATCATCAACAAGTTTCCCTGAACCGACTTTTAGTGTTGCTCCGACATATAGCCAACGATAGACAATCGCTAATCCAGAGACGTGATACAGCGGAAGCGATAACAGCCAAGCATCTTGCTGAGTGAAAATGAACTCCTGCAACAAGCCCTCTGCAGACGCAAGATGCTGTCGATGTGTATGAACCACAGCTTTAGGCTCCCCTGTAGAGCCAGAAGTAAATACTACTGAAGCGAGCCGGTCATGATGATAGCTATCTTCAGTCAACGAATCACTCTCTTGCTGTGATACTACAGGCGGTGAAAGCAATGTTGCCTTGAGTTTTTGTATATCATGTTCAGAAAAGATCGAAGCGCACTCCTGAGAAAACCAGATAAACCGAGTTTGATCAGGCCTGTAAAGTGTAGCAAGCTTACTCTGCAACTTATCTAGTGGTTGTTCCATGGTCAGCGCAGCGAGCGCGCCTAACTGTTTGGAGGCAAGATAAAACAACAGTGTTTCTACTTGGTTCTTGCCAACCAAAGTCAGCACATCCCCCCGAGTTACACCCAAGTCATTCAAATAGTGAGTGTATTGGTCAATACGCTTCGAGAGTTGTTGCCAGTTTAATACTTCTGTTGATGTCTTGAGTGCAATAGAAAAAGGGCTCGTTTGAGCCCAATATTTCCATGGTGCCTTCGCAATATTGTCTACGCAGAATGCCACACAATCTCCTGGTCTTTTAGAGGAAGAACGGGAAGTTCACACTTAGGCCAGCCCTGCTCTAGCTGAGCTTTGAATAAGCCAATCGTATCCAAACCTGGAACTTCATCAGGCAGCTGCCATTGGGCAAAGCGCGCTAATTGAGTTAAACCGAGACTGGATTCAATGCTCGAGCTAATCACTGCTTTCATCCCCAGTGACTTCGCTTTCTCTATCAGTGTAATACAAAAATCCACCGAACCAATGAGTGTGGGTTTGATGATGATCGTTTTCACACCAGTTAGATCTTCAAGACGGAAATCTTCACGACGAACCGCATCTTGCAATGTTTCATCCCAAGCGATAGCAATACCAGTATTAATCGCAAAAGAGAGACTATCGCCAGGAGAGCGGCACGGCTCTTCTAGAAACGTGATTCGTTGACGCAGAGACGGAGCAATGTACTTAGCGAACTGCTGCGCTTTTTCTGGTGTCCAAGCGCGATTGGCATCGAGTCGAAGCGTTAATTGAGGGATTGATTCAAGAAAAAGGTTCACAAGCATGCCATCGCGAATTGGCTCATAAAGTCCAACTTTCACCTTAGCGACTTTCTCACCTTCCATTTCGTTCAGCTTTGGAATGAGCTCATCTGGGTCGCCAGTGCATAGTGGCGCTGTTTGGTATTTACCTTGTTGTGGTAAGCCACCAGCTAATTCAAGCTGTGCCATCGATAAACCAAACGCAACCGACGGGTACATATTGGCATAATCCACATCCAACTCTGCTACCCAACGTTCCGCCTGTTCTTGTAGTTGAACACCCGCATCTTCGGTGCTCTCTAAGCTAAAACCAGGAAGAGGAGCGACTTCTCCAAGCCCTGTTTTACCATCTTCGGAAAGCGCAACAACATAACCAACACGTTCAGTTAGCTTATTGTCACGTAGGATGACACCACTATCCATGGGCAAGCTATAACGATAAATTTTCGCTTCACGCATAATTCAAGTCCTATGTAATGCCTTATATTTGAGCGTTCTGACGAGCAATCCCACCAGCCTCCCAGAGAGCGAGGCGCTCAGGAAAAAAGGAACAGAGGAGCTAACACGCTCCTCATTTAGACGGATTATGGGTTGCGAGGGAATTTATCGAAGTCTGGACGACGTTTCTCGTTGAATGCGTTACGACCTTCTTGGCCTTCATCTGTCATGTAGAACATCATAGTCGCGTTACCCGCCAGTTCTTGCAGACCCGCTTGGCCATCACAGTCCGCGTTCAACGCAGCTTTCAAGCAACGCAATGCCATTGGGCTGTGTTGCAGAACTTCACGACACCAACGAACGGTTTCTTTCTCTAGATCCGCTAGTGGTACAACTGTGTTTACTAGGCCCATGTCTACCGCTTCTTGAGCATTGTAGAAACGACATAGGAACCAAATTTCGCGAGCTTTCTTTTGGCCTACGATGCGAGCCATGTAAGATGCACCCCAACCGCCATCAAATGAACCCACTTTAGGGCCTGTTTGACCAAATTGAGCGTTGTCAGCTGCAATCGTGAGGTCACACATCATGTGCAGAACATGACCACCGCCCACAGCCCAACCAGCTACCGATGCGATCACTGGTTTTGGACAAGTACGAATATCACGTTGGAAGTCCAATACGTTTAGGTGGTGCGTACCTTGGTCATCTTTGTAGCCGCCGTAGTCGCCACGGATCTTCTGGTCACCGCCAGAACAGAATGCGTCTTCACCTAGACCTGTCAGAATGATCACGCCAACACCAGAGTCGTAACGCGCATCTGCCAACGCATCAATCATCTCTTTTACCGTTTGAGGACGAAACGCATTACGCACTTGAGGACGCGCAATGGTGATTTTCGCGATACCATCTTCAGACTTATGGTAATGAATGTCCTCGTATTTCTCGCCGCAATCTTTCCATTGAACCGGAGCGTAAAGTTCTTCTTCAGAAATGCCTACTGTTTTAGCCATGGTGATTCCCATTGTTCTCGTTACTCTCACCAAAGTGAGACTGAATTATTTGCTTGGTATGTATCGCAAACTGTTTGGGCTGCTCTTGATGGACGTTATGACCAGCGCCTTCAACTTGTCGATACGCCAACCCGCTACGTTGTGCCAGTTGGCTAAATTTTTGGTCTTTCTCACCACACAAGTAATACACTGGTATGTTCTGCTTTTGCAGTGAGGGCAACAAATATGCCTGTTTGGCTAACGATGTCGTCATCAACATATTCGCCACCGCTGAGCCAAGATTATCACTTCGCTTCGCAATGAATGTTTGTCTTTGCTCATGGTTTAGTGAAGAAAACACCGCTTGTTGGTACCAATCGTTCAAAACACGTTCAAGTGGTTCAGTTTTGAAACGCATTGCCCAGCGAGCATCATTCTCTAATCTCACCTGTTTCTCTGACTCAGTTTGAAGCCCGAAGTTTCCCCCTTCAATAATCGCGCCTGCAATATTGAGATCTGGAAAGCATTGATGGGCAATACCATGCATCGCAATGCGGCCGCCCATAGAGTAACCAATCAAAATAAGTGGTTGTTGTGAGGGAAATAATAAAGATAGTGTGGAACCAAGAAGTTTGCAGCAATCATTCAGATCGCTGCAAGAAATAGATTGGCTATGCCCATGACCAGGGAGGTCAACCGTAACACGTTCATATTCGGGTAATGCATTTAAACACGCGAGCCAATCGGCACCGCTACCGAGTAAGCCATGCAAAAACACCAAAGTGGGCAACGTTCTACTTTGGTGTTTTTCTAATACAGGGAAACGTTCAAAGTAAAGCATTCAGACTCTTATTAAATGCCTTGAGTGTCTCAGCAGCTTGGTTAGATGGGGTTTGAACCTCGACCAGCAACGTTCCTTGGCCGTGACATAAATGCTCTTTTACAGATGATTGGAATTGCTCCAGTGTAGAAACATGCAAATACGCCAAACCAAACTGCTTTGCCGCGTGTTCAAACTGATAACCATGAGGCATTTGATAATATGTCGTTCTGCGCTCTGGTGGTACTGGCAACATATCAAAAATCGCACCGCCGTCATTATTAGTAACAACAAGTATCGCCGGCAGTTTATTGTGAGAAAATAGCGCCAGAGAATTGAGATCATAAAGTGCTGCTGTGTCACCGATATACATTAGTAACGGATTACCTCTTGCCCGTTGCACGCCTGATGCCGCAGCAAACAAACCGTCAATCCCTGACGCGCCTCGATTAGTGAAAACCTCTACACCATCCAATTTTCCGTACATATCAACAAGCCGAACAAACAAGCTATTACCCAAGAAAACATCTACGTTTTTTGTGCGCTCGTTGATGTCTGCTGCCAACGCAATTTCGTCAATGGCAGACGCTGAATCAGATAGGAAGGCTTCTTCGATACGTTGATGAACTCGCTTAACGTCATTCGCTAACCTATCAGCCCACCCAGCAAATATTGACTTCTCAAAACTAATGCGAGAAACCCACGTTTTAGGAGGCTCAACCCAGTGCATTTGCGCCAGATGATTTTGGTTATTCCGGTCCATACAAGGTGAGACATACCAATACTGAACGTCTTTACTTTGTTGATTTTTCGATACTTGTTTATCAATCCATTGGTTCAAACGTTTGGAGATGATTCGGCTACCAAATTGGATAATAAGTTCACAAGATTCAAGCTCGTTTGCGAACTCGGGAAGTTGAAGCCATACATCGTAATACGCCCAATCCGAACTGAGACCACTTTGCGGGTCTGCAAGTACTGGCCATCCCATCTTTTGTGCAAATGCCTGCGCCGACTTCGCTTGTTCAAGCGGTAAGCTGCCAATCACAACCAAGCCTTTTTTGTCCGAAAAAGGCGGGATGTTTGCCTGTGACAAATGGCTAAAACGCTGAGTATAAGTGCCGCTTCCTTTTCGCCATCCGGCGACCGAATCTAAGTAGGTTTGATAATCCGATTTTGCGCCGTTGGAATACAAAGGCTCTGGAAATGCACAATTAATATGAACGGCACTACCCTGCAATTGCTGAGTAAACATCACTTCGTCAACAGAGGTCAGCAACCAGTTAAGCGACGTTGCTAAATTTGGGCTTGGTAAATTCAAACTGGCCGAAACATGATGTGAAAAAATACCCAATTGATTTATCGCTTGGTTTGCACCACAGCCGACAAGTTCTACTGGACGATCTGCTGTCAGCAGCACCAGTTTTTCACCAGTAAGTTTGGCTTCGGCAACCGACGGTAATAAGTTCGCCACTGCCGTACCAGAGGTAACGATAATTGCCACGGGTTCCTGAGTAGCTTTCGCTAAACCAAGAGCCATAAAGCCCAATCCACGCTCATCAAAATGAGTATGAATGGAAAAGTCGGACTGTTCTGCCGCTTCTAAAGTTAAAGGCGTAGAACGAGATCCGGGAGCGATACAAACATGCTTAACGCCAAATCGCTGAAGCTCAATCAATATGGTTTCTGACCAAACTCGATTGAGCACCGCTTGGTCATGACTCATGATGCGACTCCCAATGGCGGATGATCAGAAATCAGCGTAAGTAACGTCGACATTTTCTTATCAAGTTCTGCCCACTCATGTTCTGCAATGGAGCCTGGAACAATCCCTGCGCCCGCAAACAGTTGTACTTGCTCACCGAGCACAAGCGCACTTCTGATTGCGACACAAAACTCTGCTCGTTCATGGCTTATGTAACCCATTGACCCCGCGTACCAGCCGCGTGCAAACGGCTCATTATCCAATATAAATTGCATCGACTCTTGTCGGGGTAAGCCAGCAACCGCCGCTGTTGGTTGAAGCGCCGATAACAACTGAACACCATTTATCCCCGCTCTTAGACTAGCGTGAATATTTCGCTTAAGGTGCTGCACTTTTCGTAGTCTGACCAAACTCGGTTCAGCTTCCACTTCAACCACTTCAGAATGTGGTGATAGACGGTCAATGATGTCGTCCACCACATACTGGTTTTCGTTGAGGTTCTTTTGGTCTTGGGATAACCAATTCGCCAACTCCATATCTTGAGTGGCATTGTCTCCCCGACCAATCGTACCTGCTAACGCTTCGGTATGTAGCTCATGCCCTACGCGAGAATACAAACGTTCTGGCGTAGACCCCATAAAACTGTGCTTACTGTCTAAGCTCAGCATGAAATGGAAGCTATGATGGTTATTTAAGTAACTTGCTTTAAGTAGCTGTGCAGCACTTAATGTGTTATCAAGCTGCACGGTAGAGCGACGCGCTAAAACCACTTTCTTAAAATCATCATTCTCTATACCAGTCAGAACCTTATGAACTAACTCATTCCATTGAGGCTGACTTGGCGTGTGAACAATAGAGCGGATGTGAGACGAAATTGGAGCTAAGGTCGCGACCTCACAAACCAGTTTATTCAACCCAGCTAGAGTTCGCGCTTTGTCTTCTGAAATATTAACTGCGAGAGACCACTGTTGGTCAAAACGAATTAACTCAATTTGAGGCAAAAAGAAAAAAGAGGGCATACAGCGACGATTCTTCTCATGCTGTCCATCAAAAGAGCGCCCGCCCCAGACTCTTTGCCCTTCACCTAGAATGGTATAAGCAGGACCTGGCTCAACAAAAGCGTGCAATTGCCCTAGTGCAACGACCTCTTCACGTGTATCGCGGGACTGCCAATAAAACTTAGGGAAAAGTGGTTGCGCATCAAGCCAATCAATAAATGAGAAATTAGGTTTCTCGCTAAGGGGCTCGACCAGACGTGTTTGATTGCCTTCCGATTGCTGAACTCGCTCGATAATTCTCTTTACGGCTTGATGGAACTGTGACAAATCAACCTCGTTGTATGTGAGGATAAATGGTAACTGACGGCTACTCTAAGTTTAGACCCAAAGCAAATCAAGGTCGTATGCGATCTTTTGCAAAATCCTGTGATAGCAAGCGAGCAAAACTTAACCAGCAGACAGATTATTTACAGATATATATTCTAATAAAAAACAAATTATTGTATTTTAATAAAGAAATTAACGAATTTTTAGGAATTAAACAATGCAAAATATCGGGATGTCGTCAAAACTCGACAATGTCTGCTACGACATTAGGGGTCCTGTACTCAAACATGCTAAGCGCATGGAGGAAGAAGGGCATAAAATCCTAAAGCTAAACATTGGTAACCCTGCCCCATTTGGTTTTGACGCCCCTGATGAGATTTTAGTCGACGTGATTCGTAATCTGCCGACTTCTCAAGGCTATTGTGATTCCAAAGGCATTTACTCTGCTCGTAAAGCTGTGGTCCAACACTATCAGCGTAAAGGTATACGCTCGCTAGATGTCGAAGATGTGTATGTAGGTAACGGCGTGTCTGAGTTGATCGTAATGGCTATGCAAGCGCTATTAAACAATGGCGACGAAATGCTGATCCCAGCACCAGACTATCCGTTATGGACAGCTTCAGTTGCACTATCTGGTGGTAAGCCGGTTCATTATCTATGTGATGAAGAAACTGACTGGTACCCAGACCTTGAAGACATCAAAAAGAAAATCACACCAAAGACACGTGGCATTGTTCTGATCAACCCGAACAACCCGACAGGTGCGGTATACAGCCGTGACTTCCTACTTGAAGTGATTGAGATAGCACGCCAGCACAAACTGATCATTTTCGCAGATGAGATCTACGACAAAGTGTTGTACGACGGTGCAACACATACCTCAGTCGCCACACTCACTGAAGACGTGCTAGTCATGACATTCAATGGCCTTTCAAAAGCCTACCGTGTTTGTGGTTTCCGTGGTGGCTGGATGTTCCTAACGGGGCCTAAACATCTGGCTCAAGGGTACGTGAATGGCTTGGAGCTGCTTTCATCGATGCGTTTATGTGCAAACGTACCAATGCAACATGCCATTCAAACCGCGTTAGGTGGATACCAGAGTATCAATGAACTGATTTTACCAGGCGGACGCTTATTAGAGCAGCGCAACCGAGCGTATGAACTGATCAATCAGATTCCTGGTGTTTCTTGTGTCAAACCTAAGGGTGCGATGTACCTCTTCCCGAAAATCGACACTAAAATGTACAACATCAAGAACGATCAGCAGATGGTTTTAGATTTCTTAAAACAAGAGAAGGTCTTACTGGTGCAAGGTTCCGGTTTTAACTGGCCAAAACCAGACCACTTCCGCATCGTGACACTACCGCACGTTGAAGATCTAGAAATCGCCATTGGACGTTTTGAAAGATTCCTATCAACCTACAGCCAGTAATGAATCACTGGTAGTAATTAGTGCTGATCTCTCATATGCTTAGAGGAACTCCTAGTGAGTTCCTTTTTTACACCAGAAACGGAGAAAGCCATGAAAGAAAGCCATTTTTTCGCCCACCTGGCTCGAATGAAGCTGATCCAACGCTGGCCTTTAATGCGGTCCGTCTCACCAGAAAACGTTTCAGAGCATAGCTTACAAGTTGCTTTTGTCGCTCATGCCCTTGCCCTAATTAAAAACAAAAAGTTCGGCGGCAACCTTAATCCAGAACGCATCGCTATTCTTGCCATGTACCATGATTCCAGTGAAGTATTAACGGGTGATCTTCCAACTCCAGTGAAGTATTACAACCCTGAAATTGCCAAAGAATATAAGAAGATAGAATCGGCAGCGGAACAAAAATTACTCTCAATGTTACCGGAAGAGTTCCACGATGATTTTGCCCCCTATCTTCTTTCTCACTCTGCACACGAAGAGGACGCAAAAATCGTTAAGCAAGCCGATTCCATCTGTGCCTATTTAAAATGTCTTGAAGAACTGAGCGCCGGCAACCATGAGTTCGCTCTGGCAAAAAAACGCTTAGACGTCACTTTGCAAGAACGCAGAACGCCTGAAATGGATTACTTTCTCAATACCTTTGCCCCAAGTTTCGAATTATCGTTAGATGAAATCAGTTAGCTTACGGAGATAATCGTGTCGTTTGAATTACACCCGCAATGGCAAGAGCGCCATGATGATGAGCATAAAATCCGTCGAGACGACCATCGGAGCCCGTACCAACGAGACCGAGCGCGTATTCTTCACTCGGCTGCATTTCGACGCCTACAAGCAAAAACCCAAGTACACGGCAATAGCTTGGAAGACTTTCACCGCAGTCGGTTAACACACTCCTTAGAAGCGTCGCAACTAGGGACCGGTATCGTCGCCCAGTTAAAGAAAAAACAGCCAGAGTTCCGCGATCTATTACCATCAGACAGCTTAATTGATTCATTATGTTTGGCTCACGACATCGGGCATCCTCCATACGGTCATGGGGGAGAAGTCGCTCTAAACTACGTAATGCGCGAACATGGCGGCTTCGAGGGGAACGCCCAAACCTTTCGTATCGTCACTAAGTTAGAGCCTTATACTGAGCATTTCGGAATGAATTTATCACGCCGCACACTGCTTGGTTTGATTAAGTACCCTGCCCTCATTAGTCAAACACGCTCCGTCAAGTTGCCTCAACCAGCCGAGCATCAACGTAAACTAAAAGCAAAAGATTGGAGCCCAGCTAAAGGCATTTATGATTGTGATAAAGACTTATTTGATTGGGTAATTGCACCGCTTTCTGACAACGACAAGGCATTGCTTAGTCTGATGCGTTCAACGCCAGAATCGGAGTTTGAGCACAGTAAAACGCGTTTTAAATCACTCGATTGCTCAATCATGGAGCTAGCAGATGATATCGCCTACGGTGTTCATGATTTAGAAGATGCAATCGTACTTGGTATGGTGACACGTCAGCAATGGCAAGAAGGCGCAGCAAGTCAATTAGCGGACTGTGGCGACCCGTGGTTTGAAGCTCATATCGATTCCATCGGACAGATGCTATTTAGCGGTAAGCACCATGAGCGGAAAGATGCTATCGGTGGTATGGTTAACGCGCTACTGACCAGCATTTCAATCAAAACGGTGGATGAGCCGTTTAATAACCCGTTACTGTCTTGGAATGCGTGTTTAGAACCACAGATGGCACGTGCACTTGACGTACTCAAGCACTTTGTCAGCACCTTCGTTATCCAAGTCCCGCAGGTCCAGATCGTTGAGTATAAGGGTCAGCAAATTATTATGGATATTTTTGAAGCGTTAACAGCAGACCCAGAGCGATTACTACCCGTTCATACAAGAGATCTGTGGTGTCAGGCGAAGAGCGAGAGCAATAAAATGAGGGTCATCGCCGATTATATTTCTGCAATGACCGATGGTCACGCGCAAAAGCTACACCGCCAACTTTTCTCTTCCATCGTTCTTTAGTAACACTCAACCTTTCAAGTAATTCTTTTCAAAAACGCCCGGAGGCATCTGGGCGATTTGGAATTCGATCATCTTTTCAAACGCACGCATCAGCGGTGTAAAGTCTCGCTCGGGTTCAAGCAAGCGAAGCGAATGATAACCAGCCTCGACTGTCGATAAGCTATTCTCAGAGGGCGCCTTACGAATGGTGTAGTGCCCTTGTAGTTGCTTAGGCAACTGCACGGTTGGGAGTGGATGTAAGTTGCTTGAGAGTCGCCACATTTTGTACGCTTTTTTCCACGTACCATCGAGCAAAATCAAACGTATTTTCTTAGATACACTATGACTCGCTTGAGTGATTTCAGAAATGCATCGTGACTCTTCTGATGGGTAAAGAACAAAATGTTGATATGACTCATCCGCTAATAAGTGATTTAAGGCATCATCACAAGAAAAGTCCTCTCCTATCAAACAAATACAGTTATCTAAACTCAAATTGAGAATCCGTGCCGTACCAAGCGGACGATGTTCTTCACTCGTGTGCTGAAGAATGATAAGTTCTACCTCGCTTGCCAGCGGTACAATCCATTGGCAAATACACGCTTTTTGCGATTTTCCACAACGAGAACAATAACGAGACATAGAGTGAACCTTTATACCTTGCTGAGTATTATCAGCGTGATCTGTTTGATACTTCAATTTGAACCAATGGCAAGCCTAACCGAGTGGCACAGCTACAATATACGCCATGGTGAATGGTGGCGAATCGTAACAGGAAATCTCACACATACCAACTTTGCGCACTTAGGAATGAACCTCGCCGGATTGTGGATCATTACTTTTATTTTTCGCCCAAGCACTCGTAACTTCCTTATCGTTTTTTCAATCTTATGTGCATGTGTTGGTGCGCTGAATTTGTTTACCAACATGTCGGTATACGTGGGTTTATCCGGCGTATTACACGGATTGTTTGGATTTTGGGCGCTCAGAGAAGTCTTTGAAAGCAGAAGAAGCAGTGTGTTGTTAGTTGGAGGACTAATCGCCAAAGTAGCATGGGAGCAGGTCTATGGCCCATCCAGCAGTACTGCTGAGCTTATCGGTGCAAACGTTGCTATTGATGCTCATATGTTTGGCGCACTCGGTGGGTTAGTAATGGCTTTACTGGAAAAAGGCCTTCGCCGTCGTTTATTCGGATAAAAAATCCCGAACCACGAAAGAGGGGCTGGTTCGGGAAAGCAGTAATAGGGAAACAGATATTGTTCTGAATTCAGACTCAATATCTGCAATACATCAAGCTACAGTAAAATGCGGTCTTCGTTTTTCTTAACTGTCGCTTCACCTATGCCTTTTACGCTCTTCAAATCTGCTGCCGTTTTAAAAGGGCCATGTTCCTCGCGGTAGTCCACTATACTCTGCGCTTTCTTCTCACCTATACCTTTCAACATGGTCGCTATTTCTTCAGCAGTGGCCGTGTTGATATTTACAGTAATTTCAATTCCTTCATATTTGTCAGTGGCTGAATCCGCAGCCATGCTAAAAGGTGCAAAAACAAATAAGCACAATGTCAAAATCCATTTCATATTGAACATACAATCTCCAAAATAGTAGGCTAAAAACAGTCGTCGAGAGCGAGTCACTATCAAGTTTGCAATGGAAAGCAATATGGTTATGCATTTAACAAACTGAGATGACCCGGAATTCACAACGGCCGCTATCACTTAAACGCGCACTAATTTAAGTAATGCCTATTGATGATTGAAGTTCATAAAGACAAAAATAAAACGGACCGCTTATGCGGTCCGTTTTATTCAACATACAAATTACACTAATTGTGCTTAGTTGCTCACAACAAAGTACTCAATGTCAGTATTTGCACGCAGTACGGCTAGTACAGATGATAAATCTTGCTGAGAAGATGCACGCTGCATTTGCATCGCAACTTGATCTTCTAACTCACTATCTAGCTCTGCGTTTACAGCATCAAGCTCGATGATAATGATGTTACCTTCAAGATCTTTAGACTGACCGTATACTGGTTTACCATCGACTGGTTTTGCCATCGCGAATACCGTTGTTGCCAACGGAGAACGACGATCTACTGTCTCTTGTTCACCAAAGGCAAGATTGTTTTCAGCAAGCTCGTTCGTCTTACCTTCTTTCAATGCCGCAACGACTTGTGTTCCAAGTTCCATCGCTTCTTGCTCACCTTTAACACGAGATAGCTCTGCAACAACCTGATCTTTCACTTCTTCTAGTGGAAGAACTGTCTCGTCACGCGCATCTTCAACACGAACAACGATAATATGCTCAGGCGCAACTTCGATAGCTTCAGAGTTTAGGCCATCTTCTTTAACTTCAGGGCTTAGGATAGCTTGCATTACCGCAGGGCTACGAAGCACTTCAGGTGCATCAACCTGAGAAATAAAGTCCGTTGTCTTCACTTCTTGGTTAACCGCTTGAGAAGCATCATACAATGAGTCTGGGTATTCAAACGCTACGCGCTCAAGCTCATTTTGCAACTCGTAGAATTGATCGATCGCTTGTTGGTCGACCATCTCTTGTTTGATTTCAGCAGCGACTTCTTCAAATGGCTTCGCCACAGAATCTTTTAGCTCTTCAAGCTTGATAATGTGATAGCCAAAGTCCGACTTTACTAGACCCGACGTATCGCCAGGATTCTTCAGTGCGAATGCCGCTTCTTCAAAAGCAGGGTCCATCACATCACGCTCAATCCAACCTAGGTCACCACCGTTTTCAGCGCTGCCAAAATCGTCAGATTTCTCTTGAGCAAGCGTCGCAAAATCTGCACCCGCGTTTAGCTCATCTAGGATAGCTTGCGCTTTTGCTTCATCGTCCCCTTCTACAAGAATGTGAGCGACACGTCGTTGCTCTTCTGAAGAGTATTTGTTTAAGTGCTCGTCGTAGTACTTTTTCACCTCAGCATCAGAAACATTAACTTGTTCCTTTAGCGCTTCAGCTGACAGTTCGATGTAAGAGACTTTAACCTGCTCTGGGCGTGTAAAGTTGTCTGGGTTTGCTTTGTAGTACTCTTGAATTTCTTCGTCGGTCAATTCAATATTTTTCGCAAACTCCGCTAAGTCGATCTGAATCGTGCGAATATCACGAGTTTGAGTGAACAGCTTGCCTTCTGCTTGTACTTCACCCGGCAGAATAAATTCACTGTTTTGTAGCGCATTCAGCAGTTGCTCACGAACCAATTCACGACGCATGTACTCAGCAAAAGAGTCTGGCGAAAAGCCTGCACGACGCAAAGAAGCTTGATAGATCTCTTGATCAAACTGACCATTAGATTGGAACTGAGGCATGTCTAGAATCATGCTACGCACTTGAGTGTCGCTGATTCGCAGACCCAAAGCTTCAGCTTGTTGGTCAAGCAACACGTCATTGATCATTCGATCTAAAACGGATTTGCGGAAAGATTCAACATATGCAGGGTCAGCCAGCATTTGAGAGAAGTAGTCACCCAACTGAGCTTGCATACGGTTACGCTCATTTTGGTATGCCATCTCGAACTCACCACGAGGAATCTCAGTGTTACCGACTTTCGCTGCAGAGTTGTTGCTACCACCAACGATGTAGCTACCTACACCTGCAAATACGAAAGACAGGATGATAAGTCCAAGGATAATTTTGACCGCGATGCTATTCACGCCTTCGCGTAGTCGATCCATCATAATTTAACTGCTCTCCACAATTGAAGCCTACTGCTTCTATCTAATAGAAATAATGGCGCAATAATATCAGAAAAAGAAATGCGCATCAGTATGATGCGCATAATTTAAGAAAGTTCGGCTCGAAGTTTGTAAATTTTTGTTCGAAACTTATTGTTTGAGCAAAAGTTAAGCAAATGGCCGGTTACAGAAATAACGCCGTGATTAGTTACAAGCGTCTTTCAGTGCTTTACCAGCTTTGAAAGCTGGTACTTTTGCTTCTGCGATTTGGATTTCTTCACCAGTTTTTGGGTTACGACCAGTACGTGCAGCACGAGTACGAACGCTGAATGTACCAAAGCCAACTAGAGCGACTTGATCACCAGATTGAAGAGTTCCGCTTACTGCTTCGATGAATGCATCTAGAGCACGACCCGCTGACGCTTTAGAAATATCTGCATTTTCTGCGATTTGTTCTACTAACTGAGTTTTATTCACTGTAATTTCCCCTTTGTGTCATCTGTGATTATTTTTGTGATGACTTTCGTTCCATTGTTAAGAAAATATGCTCCACCCCTTATTCATCAAGGGCTGGCAGCTATCGAAACTAACTTAGCGCCCAAAAAAAACGCTGACAAGCCTTTTTGGGCTTATCAGCGTAAACTTTTACTTATTTTTGCTACACATCACTATTTTTGAGACTCAAACTCAACGCCCGTCGGGTCTCGCTCTAGTGCGACTTTCAGTACTTCATCAATCCACTGTACAGGGATAACTTCCAGATCCGCGATAACATTATCAGGAATCTCTTCCAAATCACGCTCGTTATCTTTTGGAATTAGCACTGTCTTAATGCCACCACGGTGTGCCGCAAGTAACTTCTCTTTTAGGCCGCCGATAGGTAAAACCTCACCACGCAGTGTGATTTCACCCGTCATCGCTACTTCTGCTTTCACAGGGTTGCCTGTCAGAGAAGAAACCAATGCTGTACACATTGCTGTACCCGCACTTGGGCCATCTTTTGGTGTCGCGCCTTCCGGGACGTGTACGTGAATATCTTTCTTCTCGTAGAAGTCAGTATTGATACCTAGCTTTTCTGCACGAGAGCGAACCACTGTCATTGCTGCTTGGATAGACTCTTGCATCACATCACCAAGAGAACCCGTTTGTGTCAGCTTACCTTTACCTGGCATTGATTGAGTTTCAATCGTTAATAGATCGCCACCCACTTCGGTCCAAGCTAGGCCAGTTACTTGACCAATTCGGTTACTTTCATCCGCTTTACCGTAATCGAAACGTTGAACACCTAAGTACTCTTTTAGGTTGTCCATCGTTACCGTTACTGACTTGATGTCCTTATCCAGCAAGATGTTCTTCACCGCTTTACGGCAGATCTTAGAAATCTCACGCTCTAAGTTACGGACACCCGCTTCACGCGTGTAGTAACGAATGATGCCAATAATCGCAGAATCTTCAATGACGATCTCATCCGCTTTCAAGCCATTACGCTTCACTTGTTTATCAACAAGGTGACGTTTTGCAATGTTCAGCTTCTCGTCTTCGGTGTAACCAGATAAACGAATAACTTCCATACGGTCTAACAATGGACCCGGGATGTTCATCGAGTTCGATGTCGCAACAAACATAACGTCAGAGAGATCGTAATCCACTTCTAGGTAGTGATCGTTGAACGAGTTATTCTGTTCAGGATCAAGTACTTCTAGTAGAGCCGATGCCGGATCACCACGCATATCGGAAGACATTTTGTCGATTTCGTCCAATAAGAACAGCGGGTTCTTCACACCAACCTTCGACATCTTCTGGATCAATTTGCCTGGTAATGAGCCGATATAAGTACGACGGTGACCACGAATTTCCGCTTCATCACGCACACCACCCAACGCCATACGAACATACTTACGGCCTGTAGCTGAAGCAATTGAACGACCAAGAGACGTTTTACCTACACCAGGAGGACCAACAAGACAAAGGATAGGACCTTTTAGCTTGTTGATACGGTTTTGAACCGCCAAGTATTCAAGGATACGTTCTTTGACGCGTTCTAGACCGTAGTGATCTTCATTAAGAACCTCTTCTGCTTTCGCTAAGTTTTTCTTAACTTTTGAGCGCTTAGCCCAAGGAACGCTGACCATCCAATCGATGTAGCTACGAACCACTGTTGCTTCAGCAGACATTGGAGACATCATCTTAAGCTTTTGCAGCTCTTGCTCTGTCTTTTCACGTGCCTCTTGAGGCATTTTTGATTCGTCAATCTTCTTCTGTAGCGTTTCGAACTCGTCTGGTGCGTCTTCCATCTCACCAAGTTCTTTCTGAATCGCTTTCATTTGCTCATTCAGATAATACTCACGCTGAGATTTTTCCATTTGCTTTTTAACGCGACCACGAATTCGTTTTTCAACTTGCAGCAAGTCGATCTCTGATTCCATCTGGCCCATCAGGAATTCCAGACGCTCAGTGACGTCAACAATTTCAAGCACTTGCTGCTTATCCACCAACTTTAACGGCATATGAGCCGCAATGGTATCCGCTAAGCGTGCGGCTTCGTCGATACCATTAAGTGACGTTAGCACTTCTGGTGGAATCTTCTTGTTTAGCTTAATGAACCCTTCAAACTGATTAATCGCGCTGCGAACAATCACTTCTTGCTCACGCTCATCCAATTCTGGCGTAACAACAAATTCAGCTTCCGCTAGGAAAAAGTCACTCTCTTTAAAGTGATTGATTTTTGCTCGCTGCTGGCCTTCGACCAATACTTTTACTGTGCCATCCGGAAGCTTCAAGAGCTGGAGAATGGTGGCTACCGTACCTACGTCAAATAGGTCGTCAACCGTAGGCTCGTCAGTATCCGCTTGCTTTTGTGCCACAAGAAGAACTTGTTTGTTGGTTTCCATCGCCGTTTCTAGACAGCTAATCGATTTCTCACGACCAACAAACAATGGAATAACCATGTGTGGGTAGACCACTACGTCACGTAGAGGTAGTACCGGGATCTCGATACGCTCGGAACGTTCCAAGTTCATATAATTCTCTCTTCCGCTTTCACGTTTAACGTATTACTTAAGGCAGTATATGGGGGCTAATTGTTTGGATTCAATAAGAGAAATAAAAAAAGGAGGTAATTACTTACCTCCTTTTTCATTATGGCTGAATTTACTCTGCTCCCGCTGCCTGATTGTCTGCGTTACTGTAAATAAGCAGTGGCTCTGACTCGCCATTAATGACGGACTCATCAATCACGACTTTACTAACGTCTGTTGCAGATGGTAATTCGTACATGGTTTCAAGTAGCACGCCTTCAAGAATCGAGCGTAAGCCACGAGCACCTGTTTTACGCTCCATTGCTTTTTTCGCGATAGCGCGCAGCGCATCTTCACGGAATTCAAGTTCGGCGTTTTCTAGCTCAAACAATGCTGCATATTGCTTGGTCAGTGCGTTCTTCGGTTCACATAGGATCTGAATCAACGCTTCTTCATCAAGCTCAGTCAGTGTTGTTGTTACAGGTAGACGACCAATGAATTCTGGAATGAGGCCGTACTTCACTAAGTCTTCAGGTTCAACTTGAGTAAATAGCTCACCTACCGTCTTCGATTCATTCTTCGAACGAACTTCAGCACCAAAGCCAATACCTGTACCTGTTGCAACACGCTGCTCAATCACCTTGTCTAAGCCAGCAAAAGCACCACCACAAATGAACAGGATCTTAGATGTGTCCACTTGTAGGAATTCTTGCTGAGGATGCTTACGACCACCTTGAGGTGGAACCGATGCAACCGTACCTTCGATAAGTTTTAGTAGCGCCTGCTGAACACCTTCACCAGATACGTCACGCGTAATAGATGGGTTTTCAGCTTTGCGTGAAATCTTATCAATTTCATCAATGTAAACGATGCCGCGTTCCGCTTTAGCTACATCGTAATCACATTTTTGCAGAAGCTTTTGGATGATGTTTTCAACGTCTTCACCTACGTAACCGGCTTCGGTTAGTGTCGTCGCGTCTGCCATTGTAAATGGCACATCCAAGAATCGAGCTAATGTCTCCGCAAGTAGTGTTTTACCGCTACCTGTAGGACCAATTAGAAGGATGTTACTCTTACCAAGCTCCACACCTTCGCTCGTTGTATCACCATTGCGTAAACGCTTGTAGTGGTTATATACCGCAACTGCGAGCACTTTTTTCGCGTAATCTTGCCCGATCACATAGTCATCAAGGTGTTCACGGATCTGTTTTGGCGTTGGTAACGCTTCAGATTCTTTCTTAGGGAGAACATCCTTGATTTCTTCGCGAATAATATCGTTACATAAGTCGACACACTCGTCGCAAATGTACACTGACGGACCTGCGATTAGCTTGCGAACTTCGTGCTGACTTTTGCCGCAGAAAGAACAGTACAGCAATTTACCGCTGCCACTTTCTTTGCTTTTATCTGTCATTCGCTAACCTCTTAGCCTTTACTCTTCATGAATGAGTGTATATCAATTTTTGCCAAAATGCGCTGGCAAATTACTCGCCACGGTGGCTTAACACTGCATCCACGATACCGTATTCCACAGCCTGCTCTGATGACATGAAGTTATCACGATCAGTATCGCGCTCAATGACTTCAAGAGGTTGGCCTGTATGTTCTGCTAACAACTTGTTTAGCTTCTGTTTAATCGTCAGGATTTCCTGAGCATGGATTTGGATATCAGAAGCTTGACCCTGGAAACCACCCAATGGTTGGTGGATCATTACACGAGAGTTAGGCAGTACGTAACGCTTACCTGGCGCACCACCTGCAAGCAGGAAGGCACCCATTGAACATGCTTGACCCATACATACTGTGCTCACATTTGGCTTAATGAACTGCATGGTGTCGTAAATAGACATACCTGCTGTTACGCTGCCGCCTGGTGAGTTGATGTATAGGAAAATATCTTTATCTGGATTTTCAGATTCTAGGAAAAGTAGCTGAGCCACGACAAGGTTTGCCATGTGGTCTTCCACTTGACCCGTTAAAAAAATCACGCGCTCTTTCAGCAGACGTGAGTAGATGTCGTAAGAACGTTCGCCTCGGGAAGTTTGTTCAACCACCATTGGTACTAGCGCGTCCATAATTGGCGACATTGCATTTTTTTCTTGGTAGCTCATATTCTTATGTCCCTAAAATAAATGGCCCGGATGATGACTATCATACGGACCATTGTTAGCAGAATAGTTAACGTTAAGTCAACCTTCTACGCAAGATATTGCTTATTAAGCAGCAGGTTGTTGTTGGTTAAGTAGCTCGTTGAAGCCTACTTCTTTCTCAGAAACCTGTGCTTTAGCGATGATCGCGTCGATTGCTTGCTCTTCTAGAGCTACGTTGCGCATGTTGTTCATCATTTCTTCGTTTTGCTCGTAGTAAGCAATAACTTCTGATGGATCTTCGTATGCAGTAGCCATTTCTTCGATTAGCGCTTTAACTTTCTCGTCGTCCGCTTTTAGCTCTTCAGATTTGATTACTTCACCTAGTAGAAGACCAACAACTACGCGACGTTTAGCTTGTTCTTCGAACAGTTCACGTGGAAGCTGAGCAGCAGCTTCTGGGTTACCACCGAAGCGTTGTGCAGCTTGTTGACGTAGAACTTGGATTTCTTGCTCGATAAGCGCTGATGGTACGTTGATGTCGTTTTGCTCAACTAGACCGTCAATCGCTTGCTCTTTGATGCGGTTCTTAACAGCTTGCTTAAGTTCGCGTTCCATGTTCTTACGAACTTCAGCTTTAAGTGCTTCAACACCACCTTCAACAACACCGAACTTAGCAACGAACTCGTCGTTTAGTTCTGGTAGTTCACGAGCTTCAACTTTGTTCACTTTGATTGCGAACTTAGCTGCTTTACCTTTTAGGTTTTCAGCGTGGTAATCTTCTGGGAAAGTCACGTCGATGTCGAATTCCATACCAGCAGTTTTACCTGCGATACCGTCTTCGAAACCAGGGATCATGCGACCAGCACCCATTTCTAGAGGGAAGTTCTCAGCTTTACCACCTTCGAACTCTTCACCGTCGATAGAGCCAACGAAGTCAATGCTTACGCGTTTGCCATCTTCTGCTGCTTCTTCAACTTCAACCCAAGTTGCTTGTTGCTTACGTAAAGTATCGATCATCTCTTCTACGTCTGCATCTTTAACTTCTGTTAGTGGTTTTTCAACAGTGATGCTCTCTAGGCCTTTAAGCTCAACTTCTGGGTAAACTTCAAAAGTTGCAGTGAAAACTAGGTCTGAACCTTCTTTGTTCTCTACAGGAGCGAAAGTTGGAGCGCCAGCTGGGTTGATTTTCTCTTTAACGATAGCTTCGATGAAGTGGCGTTGCATTACTTCACCAAGAACGTCTTGACGTACTGCTTTGCCGTACATCTTAGCAACCATTTTTAGAGGCACTTTACCCTTACGGAAACCATCGAAACGACGGTTTTTAGCGATGTTGCGTAGTTCAGCTGTTACAGCGTCTTCGATGTTTGCAGCTGGAACAGTAATGTTTAGACGGCGCTCTAGGCCCTCTAGCGTTTCAACAGTAACTTGCATTATATATAAACCTCTAAAGTGGCTCGGTTTTCCGAGCGTATGAGCGAAACTCAGAGGAGCTTACGCTTCATCCTTGTGTAGTGTTCTGTCCGAACACCTAATTTAAAATCGAGTATCGATACTGGTTGTCAGTACCGGACTAATCAGTGATATCTTCGATAAAATAACCAAAGGTATCTCCTATTAGCCTCAGGACAGAATTTTTAGACGCGACATTCTAGCGATCTGTCGCAACCCTGTCGAGCCAATAGCCACTATGTGGACATTGTCTGCGCTAAATTCTCGAATGCTGACCCATTTTTTCTTCAAAAATGCGATTCAGACACCGTCTAAGCATCGCCAGCATATCTAGAATGGGGACAATAGCGACTTTTTCAAGAGAATCGACCGGTTTTTTTATCGAAAAGCCTAAAAAGAGATCTTGCTCTTGTTTTACTCCACAGAGTTGAAAACTAAATCCCTAATCCTTCCTACAAACTATTAACATTTTCTTACGTGACCAAAGGAAGTTGTAAGGAGTGTAAGGATGTCGCAAAAAAAACGGATTCTGCTGACATTTTTTGCTTTCTATTTCCTGTGCGCAATTATCGGTGGCCATTGGGTTTGGCAGACCAGTTATCAATCTCTACTTGATAAACACCAATCACAGCTTGAGCAATTTTCTGGCCATATAAAAAATAAACTCGATAAGTACGCCCATATCCCAAATCTTCTCGCTAAAGATGATCCACTTTATCAAGCGCTTCTGCACCCCAACAACAGTGCGCAACTGGAAATCACTAATCGGTATTTAGAATCCGTTAATGGCGTGATTGAAGCAGCGGATACGTACTTAATCGATCAATGGGGTACAACGATCGCGGCCAGCAACTGGCGTAAACAGCGCTCCTTTATCGGGCGGAATTTTGCATTTCGCCCTTATTTCAAACAAGCCATTGTAGGCAAAAGAAGCCAATACTACGCACTGGGCTCAACATCTGGTAAACGTGGCTACTACTATTCTTATCCCATCGTATACGCTGGCGGTGTACTTGGTGTCGTCGTGGTGAAGATGGACCTAAGTAAGATAGAGGACAACTGGCAGCAACCTAACAGTGTTTTTGTCGCCAGCGACCCATACGGAATTGTTTTCATGAGTAGCCGAAGTGAATGGCTACTCAAAAGCTTACAACCACTGACAAAAAAAGAGAAAAAGCAAGTTTGGGCAAGCCAACAATATCTTGATGCGCCAATTGAAACGCTTGGATTAGTAGGTAGTTTGGACGAGGTGCATTCTGAGCTTAAACAGGGTTACCCATACAATAAAGGAACCTTGGTGGTCTCTTCGCTGCCCCTTCCCGAACTCAAACTGACAATTCGTGTGCTGTCTCCTAAACAGTCGATCGTTTGGTTCACCATGGGTTACATCTTTGTACTCACTCTAGCATTCATGGTTTTGTTTTTAATTGGTCAGCTTATCTATCACCGTCAACAGCGTCACTTGCAAATTGAACGAATTCAACAAGAAGCCAATCAAAAGTTGGAATATCAAGTCATGGCACGGACTGCCGAGTTGCAAGCTGAGATCGCACAGCGTATCGATACCGAGCAAACTTTACGCGTTACTCAAGATGAATTGGTGCAAGCAGCGAAACTCGCGGTGTTAGGACAAATGTCAGCCAGTATCAGCCATGAACTGAATAATCCACTTGCGGCAATTCGTAGCTTTGCGGAGAACGGCAAGCTGTTTCTAAAAAAAGAAAAATATGAGCGAGTGGAAGATAATCTCACTCGCATTTCTGCTCTCACTGACCGTATGGCAAATATCAGTCAGCAACTTCGCTCTTTCGCCAAAAAAACCAGTGGTGACGAGTTGGCTCAATCTCGACTGTTCCCTGTTATTGCCTCTGTAAAAGAACTGATGAAGCCCGCATTTAAATCAGGGCGCGTCACGTTAGAAACAAATTTGCCAGAGCATGATGTTGAAGTGCAGATCAATATTATTCAACTGGAGCAAGTGTTGGTCAATTTACTGACTAATGCGATAGAAGCACTCAAAGAGCAACAAGACAAACAGGTAGAATTATCTGTAGAACACGATGAGCACACTGATTTGGTTTGGATTCATGTTGATGATAATGGCCCAGGGCTTGGCTCTTTCTCACTTTCTGATTTATGTGAACCGTTTCTAACCACTAAACTGAACGGTTTAGGTTTGGGCCTCTCTATCTCGCAACAAATCTTAGCCAGTATGAATGGAAAATTATGTGCCCATAATCGAGAACAAGGCGGCGCTCGATTCTCATTGTGTTTACCTATCACTTCTTACAACACTGAACCATCAAAAGGATAAGATCATGTGTCAGGTGTTTTTTATTGATGATGAGGCCGATCTCAGAATCGCTATAGAACAGACCTTTGAACTGGCGGATATCGACGCCAAGTTTTTTGTGGATGCAGAATCGGCTTTAATAGCGATGCAGCAAGGAGAAGAAGCTGGCGTCGTGGTCACTGATATCTGTTTGCCGGGCATTTCTGGTATGGATATGCTGACAACTTTGACTCAACGCGATGCAAACTTACCCGTCATCATGATCACTGGACACGGTGATATTTCCATGGCTGTGCAAGCCCTTCATCAAGGCGCTTACGACTTTATTGAGAAACCTTTTGCGCCAGAACATTTGGTTGAAACGGTTAAGCGGGCGATTGAGAAGCGCAAACTAACCAATGAAAATGAAAAACTGCGCCTGTCACTTAAAGCCAGTAAAACCCTTGGTCCACGAGTTATTGGTGAAACCTCTAGCATCCAAATATTACGAGAGACCATCACCCAAATCGCCGATACCGACGCCGATATTTTATTGTTTGGTGAAACCGGTACAGGGAAAGAGTTAATCGCTCGTTCTTTACATGAGCAAAGCTCTCGCCGGAACCAAAACTTTGTCGCCGTAAATTGTGGAGCGGTTCCAGAGAACTTAATTGAGAGTGAACTCTACGGCCATGAAAAAGGCGCATTCACTGGCGCCGAAAGCCGTCGTATCGGTAAATTTGAGTTTGCACAAGGCGGCACACTTTTCTTGGATGAGATCGAGTCGATGCCTATCCAAGCCCAAATTCGTTTATTGAGGGTATTACAAGAGCGCGTGATTGAGCGTGTCGGTTCAAATGAATTATTGCCTTTAGATATTCGAGTGATTGCCGCAACAAAGGTCGATTTAAAACACGCAGCTGAAGAAGGTACTTTCCGTCAGGATCTCTATTATCGGCTCAATGTCGTGACCTTGGATCTCCCGCCACTACGCGAACGAAAAGAAGACATTCCAGCCCTCTTTCACCACTTTCTGTTGGTAGCAGCTTCACGTTATGGCAAAAGCTCACCTAGCTTGTCACCCCAAGATCTAGCGCAACTGATGAGCCATGACTGGCCTGGCAATGTTCGAGAACTCAGAAATGCTGCAGAGCGTTTTGTGCTATTGGGTAAGTTAATTCAGTTGGGAGAATCAAACCCAGTCGCTAAGTCTTCCTCAAGCCTTGCAGAGCAAGTGGCGGAGTTTGAGAGAGCAGCCATTGAAGGCGCTTTATTAGAAAACAACGGTAGTATTAAACAGACAATGTGCCAATTGAATGTGCCAAGAAAAACTCTTTACGACAAGATGCAGCGCTACCAAATAAATAAAGACCTTTACAAATAAAACACGTTCAAATAGCTGGCATTATATTCAACTTGAATCATAATTTTTAACAACGGGTTTATCATGGTTGTTATAGATATGAACGAAAAAGTGAGAATACCGATTGTTACAGATACCGTGCTCGTAGACGGTTGCTATCAAGAAGAGAGAAGATTCGGTGAAGAGCGTCGCAAAAATAAAAAGAGGTGGCGACACTATGAACGTCGAATTAATTCAGACCCGCGCAAAACTTGTTACAAGTCAATAGACGAAGAGGTGTGAATTCTCACACCTCTTTCTACTTTCTGGCTTCCATTACTTGGTAATGATCTCCGGCCCCATCAAGGTAGTAGGCAACCAAGTCGAAACCCATGGTACATATGTGACGATAATTAGGAATAAGAACATCACTCCAACCCAGGGTAATGCTGCCTTCACTACATTCATCATCGACATTTTGGCAACACCAGCGGTCACAAATAAGTTAAGACCCACGGGCGGCGTTATCATTCCTATCTCCATATTCACCACCATCATTATGCCCAAATGAATTGGGTCTATGCCTAATGCAATCGCAATTGGGAACACGAGCGGCGCAACAATGATCAACAAGCCTGATGGCTCCATGAACTGACCACCAATCAACAACAAGACGTTCACCACAATCAAAAAAGTGATTGGTCCGAGACCAGCCGAGAGCATCGACTCGGTGATCATTTGCGGGATGCGTTCTTCCGTTAAAACATGCTTCAAAATTAAGGCATTAGCAATGATGAACAGAAGCATGATGGTGAGTTTACCCGCTTCATACAGGGTGTGTTTGGTGTCTTTATGAACAAAGGTTTGGAAGATTTTAACGAGCGCAGGTTTAGTGTTTTTCTTGTCTGCAAATGGCCCCATGTCTTTGTATACAAAGTTAGCAATAAAGAATGAGTACACAGCAGCAACCGCAGCGGCTTCTGTCGGCGTAAAGATACCGCCATAGATACCACCAAGAATGATGACGACCAACAACAAGCCCCAGCTTGCATCCTTGGCGGCATCGAAGGTTTCTTTCCAACCAACAAAAGGTTGTTTTGGAAGGTTCTTGATTCTCGCGGCAATGTAAATCGCGATCATCAACATGACACCCGCCAGCAAACCGGGAATCACACCACCAAGGAACATACGTCCAACTGACACATCCGTTGCGGCTGCATACACCACCATCACAATCGAAGGTGGGATCAAAATCCCTAGCGTACCTGCGTTACAAATTACCCCAGAGGCAAACTCTTTTGAGTAACCGTTTTTGATCATACCTGCGATAACAATACTACCTATGGCAACAACCGTTGCAGGTGAGGAACCTGACAACGCGGCAAACATCATACACGCGACAACCGAAGCCATCGCCAAACCGCCGCGGAACCAGCCTACAATGGCAATGGCGAAACGAATGATCCGCTTTGCTACGCCACCCGTCGACATAAAGCTTGAAGCCAATATAAAGAATGGAATAGCCAATAGCGTGTAGTGGCCCGCGAATGCATTAAACAGCGTTTGAGCAACTGACGCTAAAGAGGCATCCGAATGCATTAAAAGGAAAAGAACACTGGAAAGGCCCAGCGAAATAGCAATTGGCACGCCAACCAGCATAAAGCCAATTACCATCAAAAATAGAAATAAGATATCCATGGCTTATTGCTCCTTGTTTTTAGCGTCTTGCGAGGCCTTTGGAGCCATTACGTCTTCAGCGTCACTCATCTCAGCTTTAAGAGATTCGAGCTCTTCCTCCGCTTCATGTCCTGCAATCAAGCGATCGAGCTTACCAGTAGCGATTTGCCACGTGACTTGAACAAATCTAAACGTTAGTAGCGCCATTCCAAGTGGCAAAGCGAAGTAAGGAATAAAACGTGGCAGCTTTTCATAACGCTCTCCCTCATTTAGCCAGTCGGCCATGAACTGGAGTATTTCAGGCATCGGAATATCGTCCGTTTCATACCACGCTCGGTCAGTAGCGAACGGATACCAGTAGTTCCAAGCGCCAATTAACAGCAAAATAGAGAAGGCTAAGCAACACATTGCTGCAAAAAGCGCCAGGGCTTTTCGTTTACCTTCCGGAACGATGTTAATAATGACATCGACACCAATATGAAAGTGTTTTTTCACACCATAAGATGCGCCAACCAACACCATCCATGCGAACATGAAAACGGTGAGCTCAAGCGCCCAAAGAATATTGTCGTTAAAGACATAACGAAAGATGACATTGGCAAAGGTCAGCAAGGTCATGGCACCCAAGAAGAAAGCAATCAAAGTCTCTTCAATGGCATCGGTGATTCGTCCAGCCTTGGCAAAAAAAGTCTGTTCCATAATTACATCACGTCGTCTGTAGAGGGAAAGAGCCCCCTTAGTTTGAGAGGGCTAAATGTGCTAGGTGTTATTATTTTTGGTTAGACGCCAAAGCGGCTTCGATTAGGTCAGAACCAATGTCTTTTTCGAACTTCTTCCATACTGGTTGAAGTGCAGTGACCCATTCTTGGCGCTGTTCTGGCGTTAGAGTACGAACCACACCACCGGCTTCGATGATATTGTTCTTATTCGCAAGGTTTACTTTGGTTGACTCAGCATTACGCTGCGCAGTTACCTCTTGAATAATGGTATTTAACTGCTCGCGCTGATCATCTGGTAGGTTTTTCCAGAAGTCGTTTGACGTCACAACTAAGTAATCCAGAATTCCGTGGTTCGTTTCCGTAATGCCATCTTGAACTTCGAAGAATTTTTTGCCGTAAATGTTTGACCAAGTATTTTCTTGACCATCAATAACCTTAGTTTGCAAGCCGCCGTAAACTTCTTTGAACGACATTTTTTGTGGGTTAGCACCTAGCTGCTCAAACTGAGCAACGAGTACATCAGAGGCTTGAACACGGAACTTAAGTCCTTCAGCATCAGTTGGAGAAATGAGCGGCTTGTTGGCTGACATTTGCTTCATGCCGTTATGCCAAAACGCAATGCCTTGTAGGCCACGACGTTTCATTGAGTTTTTCAGCTTTTCACCCGCTTCCGAGTTTTGGAAACGGTCAACCGCGTCGACATCATCGAACAAGAAAGGGAGATCGAAAAGGCGGTACTTCTTGGTGAATTTCTCAAACTTAGAAAGAGAAGGAGCAGCGAGTTGAACATCACCATTCAGTAGCGCTTCCAACACTTTGTCATCATCATAAAGTGTTGAGTTAGGAAACACCTGCATACAGACTTTACCGTTCATCTCTTCGTTGACGCGCTTTTCAAGTAACGAAGCCGCGATGCCTTTAGGGTGTTTGTCCGCATTCGTTACATGGCTAAACTTGATGACCGTTTCACCCGGGTCACAATTTGCGGCAGCATTAAAACTGGTAACAGCAAGTGCAGAGACAGATAGTAGAGTTAGAGGCTTAAACATTATTATTCTCCTTGTTGAATCACATCCCATCCCGTCCATGAGTAACTAGGTGTTAGGCGATGGGTACGGATGTTCAACAAAGAGCAATTAATGGACCATGTTAAAATTTATATGCATTTCAATAAATTAACACAGTCCATTAACATGAATCCGAAGTGTAACGAGTGAATTCCACCCAAGAAAAAGATACAAATGGGTGGAAAATGACCCACTTATGAAGAACAGCTTATCTCCATTTTTTTCCCCCATTCCGGCGGCAATTTCGCATAATCATCAAACTCGGGTTGCTCATCAAATGGGCGTTTTAACAGTTCGGCCAATCGGTGTAATTCGCTAAAGTCCCCTTCTTCCGCTTTATCAATCGCCAACTGAGCCAAGTAGTTACGCAAGATGTATTTGGGATTGGCTTGACGCATCTGTTTGCAACGCTGTTCGGTTGAAATCAGGCCCCCTAGTTCATCAACCTCTAGTTCACACCGAGCTAAATACAGATCAAGCCAAGCTCGCGCTGCTTCTCGGTCGAGAAATAAATCGATTACGGCTTGGGAAGGCGCATTATCAAGGTTTGAAAGTGTTCTGAAGAAGCGAGTGTAGTCCGTTTTATTCTGGTGAAGAAGCTCAAACATAGCTTCAAACAAACGCCCGTCTTCCGCTATCTTAGTTTTTAAGCCCAACTTCTCACGCATGAGGCGGCTGAACTGCTGGCTTAAATGAACTTCAAATTGACTCAACGACGATTCTAAATCTTCTCGTTCAACGAGTGGCGATAACGCATGCGCCAGTGCTGACAGGTTCCAAAGCGCAATTCTAGGCTGTTGATCAAATGCGTAACGACCCTGGTAGTCTGAATGATTACAAATGTATCCCGGCTCATAATCATCAAGAAAGCCAAACGGACCATAGTCAAAAGTTTGCCCAAGAATTGACATGTTATCGGTATTCATCACACCGTGCGCAAAACCAAAAGCTTGCCAATATGCGATCATCTCGGCTGTTTTAGTCACGATGGCGTCAAACATTGCGGCATATGGTTTCTCCGCCGATGCACAATCAGCAAAGTGCCACTCAATCACCTTATCCGCCAACAGCTTCTGCTCTGCTAACTGGTTGGTGTAAAAGAAATGCTCAAAGTGACCGAATCGAACATGGGTTTCAGCCATTCGAAGTAACAAAGCGCCCGATTCCGTTTTTTCTCGATAAACAGGTGTATCACTGACCATCATACCGAGAGCACGTGTCGTGGGAACCCCAAGGCCCGCCATGGCTTCACTGCACAGGTACTCACGGATAGTCGAGCGTAATACCGCTCGCCCATCCCCCATTCGCGAGTAAGGCGTTAGCCCTGCACCTTTGAGGTGAAGATCAAACCAAGTACCATTCTGATGCTCAATTTCTGCCAACAATAATCCACGTCCATCGCCCAAATCTGGGTTGTAAACGCCAAACTGATGGCCTGCATATTTCATCGCAAGAGGACGAAATTGTTCGAATTCACTTAGCCCAGAAAAAACCGCCAATAACTCATCGTTTTGCTCTGCTGGTAAACCAAACTGCTGTGCAAACTCACCATTCCAAGCGACCCAGCGAGTGTTGTCCAAGGGTTGTGGCTCGACCAACGTATAGAACGCTGACGGTAATTGACTAAAGCGATGGGTGAAATTGACCCGTTGCCAAATGGACATGTAGGGTTCCTTAATAAAAAGAAGTACTGTTGTGAGTATACGTGTGAATGTCCCTGTCATTCAGCCATGAAATGGACATGGGTATTTTGCGTGACTAACGCGAAAGCCGCAGGAAGGTATCAACCTGCCGCAGACCGTCTCCTAAACGGAGGTAGCATGTAAAAACGATCAAAGGGTTAAGCGGAAAATTCTTCACCCGTTTTTGGTGGCTGTGATGGCGTATCAAAACGAGCGCGTTCGATATCCACTACCGTTTTATAGCTCAACGATAACAATGCCAGCTGGTACGCGCCAAAAATACCATAGGCCACACCGACGAGGCTCAACATAAAGAGATTCGTAAAGTGGCTAAAGATCAGCTGACTGAGCAAGCCCGCACCCAATGGAATTAGTCCCATCAAAATGAATACTTGTTTGTTGTATGCTCTGCTCTGGTTCCACGAACGACGCAAACTGCGCGGCTGATGATCCATTGCTGTCGCTGGCAACACAAATGACCATCGCGCCATTACCCAATAGCCAGGAATGCTTGCAATCGTTGTGATAATAGCCATAGCAACAAAGTCGGCTTCACCACTTTCTGCAATGTAGATAAACGACAACACAAAGATCGGGATACCAATAACGAGCATCATCATCAGTCCAAACAGTATCCACCAGCCTATGAAACGGAATTCTCGAGCTGACAAACGAAATACATCCAACGCCGAGTGCATGTAATCGCCGACTAAATAAATTCGATGCACACGCACAGCCGCCATAGCGGCAACAAGTGGGTACAAAATAATTGTGACGAAATAAAATCCTGAGACATTGCCTTCTTGAACGTTCGCTTGATCTTGCCCCGTCATTTCAGGATACATAAAAGCAAAAATTGAGTGCACAATAATCAACGGAATACAAGCAATAACAATTGCGAGTAGATTCCTTCTGACCATAACTGCCGCTTCTCGGCATATTTCCGAAACAGAAAAGCCCTCGGTAGACATATAACATCCTTAGTTCATAAAAATCGGCCCCTAGGGTAACCGCAGAGTAGAAAAATCGCTTTAAAAATAATGAGAAACACATCTCATAAGATAATGAGAACGAAACCAAAATAAATCAGATAAAAAATAAGCCACTCAATGTGAGTGGCTTATACAGCAATTCCATACCGTTTTAGACGCGACGTCGCCAGCCTAATGTTGCAAGTAACATCAAAGCCCAATAAGAAACACTGCCGCTACCTTCAGAGTTCTTGAATGTCGTTGTCTTCAAAGAAGCAACAACCGTCACGATAACTTCCCCCGTAGCAGTGGCACCATGACCATCTGAAACCGTATATTGCAGCTTGATGCCGTCAGTAGGGCTATCCGGTGCTTGAAAACGGATTTTGCCATTCTCTACACTCGCACTTCCCACACCCGTTACGTTCTGTACGCTTTCTACAACCAGTTTATCGCCGTTCACATCCGAATCATTGCTCGCTGCATCAATCAGAATACTTTCACCAACGGCAACGGTCGCCGTATCTGCAAGCGTAAGTGGCGCTGCGTTTTTCATGGTTAAATCGACGGTAGCACTGGACGTTTCATTACTAGGATCAGTCACGGTTAAACGGAATGTCAGAACCTCACCCGCTTTTGCACCTTGAGGCACCGTAAAGCTTGTGCTAACACTGGTTGCATTGCCAAGAGAAACTGAAGTGCCAGCCAACTGCTCCCATTTATAACTCAACACATCACCATCAGCATCCGTACTATTTAACGCAGACAACGTGACTCGCTGCCCAACCGTCATGTCTTTATTATCAACATCAATCACGGCCACTGGCGCTTCGTTGCTGCCAAGCACTTCCACCTGCACATTCACGATTGAAGATGAGTACGCACCATCAACCGACAACAAACGATATTGGAAAGTGTCCAGACCAACGAAGTTAGCTTCAGGTTGGTACTGGTTGCCAGAGATGGTGCCGTGCTCAGGCTTCTGCACAATGTCCACATTGAACTGATACCCTACCGCCATGAAATCATTGTCCATCAGGTTCAGTTTGATTGGCGTATTTTTATTGGTTTGTAACGAATCAGATTTCGCTTCAACCAAGTTGCTCGCATCCACATTTAATAATGCTGCAAACGGAATATAAGAGAACCCGGCTTTTTCTAGACCAAACGTGCCAATCTCACTGTAATCACCAGTCCACATTACAGGTAGGGAGGCTTTTTCAGTTTTTAGCAAGCGACCGAAATCAAAGTTTGCATCAAATTGACCGCCTTCCAATTCAACGACCAATAAATGCTGACCCGCACTCAATTGGCTTGGTTGGGGGAATAAAATTCGAGATGACTTTTGGAAGTTACCTTGCTGTAAAAGCTCAGCGTTGTTTTGATTCAATATTAATCGATAGCCAATGTTTCCAGAAAATGGGAATCGCCAAACTCGATAAGTCATGTCACTTTGAGCGCTATCTCTTTGCGCATAAAGTTGAAGGCCATCAAGCTCTGTATCACTATTCAAGTCCAGTGACACCGCCAGAGTGTTACTCCCACTCGCGTACACATAACCTTGATGAAGAGAGTTCAGCCATGCTGATTTATTAGGTTCGTTTGTATGCTCAAGAGAAAAGCTACCACCGTTGGTGTTGCTGGCAATGTTGGAAATACGAACCCCAGTATCAAACCCTGTGATCGTTCTCAGACCCGGGGTCGATGTATCTGAAATGACATTGCCACCATTAGGGTATAAATCGTCAGCGTCACTCCTACCATCATTTTCTAACTCATTCAGACCATCAGCCTGCATGATTTGAACCTGCATCGCGCCAACATCATTAAAGCGGTTCTGGACATTGACCGACGTCGCCAGGATACCTTCAGCCGCCAATGCTCGGTCGTAACCGCTAAAGGTGCGATTTTCCAAGTAAACACGTGGGCCAAACTCTTTCAAGTACGGGTCGAGATACACCAGCTTGACATCGTCGTTGTTCACAGAAATAGGCGCTGGACTTTCATGAGTTACCGTTGGTACAACAAAACCAGCAGCGTGTTTGCTCCATGCACTCATGTTCACCGGAGTGTCACCAGCGTATGAATCTCCCGGTTTCTGCGCCCATGAACCGCCACCCATCACGCCCCAAGAGCCGATCGAGGCATCACTGTTCCTTGCGTACAAATCCGGTAAGCCAAGCATTAAGTGGCCAAGCTCGTGTACGATCACGCCCAAGGTCGCTTGATGATCAACTTGATAGTCAGCGAACACACAATAGTCTGTGATCTTTTTACCATCTAGTGTGACATCATCGTGAGAGAATTTGTGCGGCCAAATAGCAGGACGGTTGAGAACCCCTGTTGAACGATCGCCCCCCGCAAAAATAAACATGACAGAGAGTTCTGACGGTTCTACGGTACCATTTTGATTGCTGTCGTAGGCCGAAAGATTAAAGTATGGATCCAGTTTTTGATAAGCCTCGGTGAAAACCGCATTCAACTTGGCGGTGCATGTCTTATCAGTAGAACTAGAGTGACAGTTAGGGTGGCTTTGTGCCACAGTCACATCTATCACACCGTCATTGGCGGTGCCGTAACTCTCAAGTGCAGGAACAACTTTGAATTTACCTTGAGAGTTTTTATCAAAGTAATCCACAACGCTTTGACCATTGGTATTAAATACGCGTTGCTCAAAATCATGCACCATTGCTTGGTCATCAAACGAAACTTGCACAACCAATAGGGGCTGCTGCTTCACCGTTGAACTGCTCATCGCCTGGTAACCTTGCGCCGAACGCAGTAGGTTTTTTCGTGCCATCGGCTCAATGGTTTTTAGAGAAGATAATTGCGGTTTAACTTGTAAATCCGGGCGAAACCTCGCCGACTCAGGTGGCTCACTCGACTGCGTTTTCACCACACCTGTCGAGATCAATATTGGCGTGTCTGACTCGCGCTGAATCCGCGCGAAAAACCAAACGCCGTCTTCCTGAAGTAAGGCATTGCCCTGCTTATCTTCAAACCAGTGGAAATCTGCCGTTCCACGTAGAATTGCCTCACTGGAACTACCATCGCTCAACGCAATAGTATGCCAAACCGGTGATGGCGGAGTAGTTGCCATGCTCTTCCCTGCAAGAAGCGCAGTTAGCATAGCCATGGCGAGTGTGTTGAATTTCAAAGTACGACTCCATCTTTTCGATTCGTTAATTAATACCAAGCACAACAAACACAAAGTAACCCTATGGGCATAGAGTAAGACTGAGTGACTATTGACGAAGGCTGGTATCAATTCGCTCAGATAACACGACGTAGTTTGGTGTCACACTACAAAAGCGTCGGATTCCAAAACGCTGTTATGAGCGTAGCTTCTGAGAATATAAATTGAGTGAATGAATACTATCGAAACGAAAGGAAGAAGAAATGAACTTCTACGAATTTGTAGGTAAAACTGGGCAACATTCCACATATTCTATAAATGTACGAGCACTGCTATTAATCAATGCTCGTAATGGTCGCGCGGCCATTGTTTAACGCTATATTAACCTGTAAGAACGGCGTCTTCTGGGTATTTGACCAAGGTAGGTTCAGGACGTGCCAACATGTAGGCAAGCGTGAGCGGCCCAATACGACCAATGATCATCACCACGATCATAATGTATTTACCAGGTTCAGAAAGTTCCGCAGTCAAGCCGGCGGTGAGCCCCACTGTGGCAAATGCGGAAATGGTTTCAAACATAACTTTATCAAAGCTGGCCTTCTCGGTAAGCATCAATAAAAACATTGCGCTTGTCAGGATGGCTCCGCTCACAACGATAATTGCCAATGACTTAGTCACAGTTTGCCAATTTATGGTTCGCTTAAACATAACCACATGTTTCTTTTGGCGTAAAAAGGTCCACGTAGCCATAAACGCAACAGCAAATGTGGAAACTTTAATACCGCCCCCCGTTGAGGTGGAACCCGCTCCAATTAACATCAGAACAATCATGACCAGTAAGGCCGGCTGGGTAAACAACGCCAAGTCAACACTATTAAACCCTGCCGTTCGCGCACTCGCAGATTGAAAGAATGCCGCCAACCATTGCCCTGTTGCAGGTAAAGACGCCATTGTGTTTGGGTTGCTTCGCTCAAGTAACCAAAACATCATCGTTCCGACTAAGAGCAATATCGGTGTCGCAATCAGCATGATTTTGGTGTGAAGATGCAAAAAGTGGAAACCTTTGCGCCAGTTTAGCCAGATGTCACCCACAACAGTAAAACCAAGCCCGCCAAAAATGAATAGCCCCGCCAGTGTAAAGATAACCAACGGATCATTCACAAAGCTCATCATACTGTCAGAAAACAGCGCGAACCCAGCGTTGTTAAATGCAGAAATTGCATGAAACAAGGCGTAAAACATACCAGTCTGCCAGCCCATTTCAGGGACCCAGCGGATAGAGAGAAAAATAAACCCGACCGTTTCTGCAACAAGCGCGAAAACAACAATCCGCTTTACTAGTCGGTTTAGATTGACTTGCCGATCTTGCCCTAATGCTTCTTTCGCCAGCGCTTGTTGACGCAAACTCAAACGCACGCCGAACATATAGAGTAAGACCGCCGACAACGTCATCTGCCCCAACCCACCGATTTGCATTAAAAACATCAGCAAGATTTTACCCGCAAGCGTAAAGTGTTGCCCAGTATCGACAACACCAAGCCCTGTCACACTAATAGCGGACGTTGCGGTAAACAAAGCATCCGTTATCGACAGGCCCGTAACAGAAAATACTGGCAAGGTTAGCAATACCGCAGAAGGCAGTAAAACACCGAGAAAACTGAGCAATATAATTCGCGGTTCATTGCCTTTCGCTTTCTCTTGTTTACCATCTGGTGCGTAAAAAACACCTTTCTGATGAAAATACGTCATAGCGATTTTAATTTATTTGCGAGCGCATCTTGAGGGCCGACCACAATAATTAGGTCACCAATTTCTAGTGTGGTATTAAGGTCAGGTGCCTTGGTAATTTCTGGGCCCCGTTTAAACCCTAGCACTTGCACGCCATCGACTTTGCACAGAGCCAAATCACTTAGTGTCTTACCCATCCAACGAGAGCCAATCACAAACTCCGTCATAGCTAAGCCACTGCCTAATGGGTGGAACTCAAGAACCCGTTTATCGAGCATTTTACGCGCGACACGTATCCCCATGTCACGCTCAGGCATGATAATGTGGTCTGCGCCAATTTTTTGCAGAACACGAGCTTGGAAGCGGTCGTTGGCTTTAACCCATACTGACTTTACTCCCGCCTCTTTAGCAATCAATGTCGCAAGAATACTGGCATTGACATCCGCTCCGATGGCAATCATCACCATGTCGTAATCATCAAGTTTGAGCTCAGCAACCGTCTCTTCGTGAGTACAGTTAGCCACAACCGCCTGACTAACAAAACTGGCGGCTTCTTTAACTCTGTCTTCGTTGATGTCAACGGCTAAAACTTGAGCGCCTGAATCTTGTAACTCTTTACACACTGCCAAACCAAATCGGCCAAGACCAATAACGGCGAATTGCTTATCACCTGTTTTCATTTGTGCCCCATCTTATTATGCATTCATTAGCAAGCAAAAAAGTTTGCGCCCATTCCTTACCTTGTGCAAACCTGCGGACAGATAATTGACAAAAGCTTAACGCACCTTGATTCACTTTACGTGTTAAGCGTATGACACTGATTAACTTTTTTCCTCATTACCGAATAGAAACCGTCGCGATGGCTACATAATTGGATGCCTTAAAACGCAAAAAGCCGCAAGAATGCGGCTTTTAGATCATGGGATAAACTGGCTATTTTGATTCGCGCTTATCGTGCGGTTTACGTTTATTCTTAGGCACGTAATTTAAAATTGAAATTGGTACTGGCTTTCTTGGCGCAAAACCTTCAATTTCCACTCGCTCTAGCAAGTGCCCTAAACGACTTTCAATCATGCAGAGGTTCTTAAAGTCGTCTTTTGAAACCAGTGATATCGCCTCACCTTTCGCGCCAGCACGACCTGTACGACCAATACGATGTACATACTCATCCGCTGGGTAAGGTAAATCGTAGTTGATGACAACTGGCAGATTATCAATATCAATACCGCGCGCAGCAACGCCGGTTGCGACTAAGTACTGGATTTCACCCGCTTTAAACTTTTCTATTAATTCCTGGCGAACACGCTGATTACGGCCACTGTGGAATGCTTCTGCCACAATGCCACGTTTCTCAAGTTGGCTTACCAGTTTGGCTGCGCCGTGTTTAGTTTCAATAAATACCAGTACTTGCGACCAGTCATTTTCTTTAAGCAAGTGACTTAACAGCGACGACTTCATGTCTTTATCGACGGTCGTGATCCACTGTTTAATATTTGATTTTGAGGCACTGTGCTTTGCAATCGTGATCTCTTCAGGATCAATAATCGCATTTTTCGCCAAGTCACGAACAGGGTTAGATAACGTCGCTGAGAACAGCAAACTTTGCACATGTTCTGGCATACAGTCGACGATTTTGTCGATCGCATCGATGAATCCCATATCCAACATTTTGTCGGCTTCATCAAGCACTAGCATTTCCACTTCATCAAAGTGAATCGCGCGTTGACCGTACAGATCAATCAAGCGCCCAGGCGTGCTTACCACAATATCGACCCCCTCGATCAAGGCTTGTTTTTGTGGTGCATAATCCACACCACCAAACATCGCCATTGAGCGTAATGGTAAGTTTTTACCATAAGCTTCAATACTTTGATGAACCTGAAGCGCAAGTTCGCGTGTTGGCGTTAGGATAATCGCACGAGCGCGTTTTTTACGTTGCGTTTCGCCTCGACTAAGCTTTTCTAAGATTGGCAGAACAAAACTGGCCGTTTTACCTGTGCCCGTTTGCGCTGCTGCAATTAAATTGCGGCCACGCAATACGATTGGAATGGCTTTTTGTTGGATAGAAGTGGGTTTTTCATAACCTAGCGCTTTTACTGCATCAGCAATCGATGCGCTTAAACCAAGCTTAGAAAATGGCATAGAAAGGTCTCAACAGAGGAAATGGGCGCGTAGTGTATCAGAATCCCCGTGAAGTAACAGAAGGATTCATGCGCGAAAAACTAGGAACATGACACAATCTTAGCCCATGAAATTGGGCTGCAAACCTTTTTCTAATTTTTTCCTCACTTTGTAGGAAACATCATTAAGCGTGATTTTCCCCGTTTTGTGGCGGTCGATACCTGCATTCTGTCGATAGGCAATTGAGCCTTGTCTGAACAAAACGAAAGACGGCGGTTTACCAATCGCAGCAGGGTAGAGAATGGCCATGTAAGCATCTTCTAAGCTATTAATTTTATTTCGATAGGGCCAATAGTACGCTTTCACATAGTCAAGTTGTTCAAGCGCGCTCATTCTCGCAAGAGTCTTTGTGTTCACTCCTAATGATTCTGCGGTAGAGGGCATAAATTGAATTAACCCTGTAGCCCCGCTTCCGGAACCATTTTTGATGCTTGGACTGAAAGTTTCAGCAGTTTCAAATGCCATGCACGCCATAAGATGATTAGGATTGATCTTTAGCTCTTTACTAATACGGATGACTTTAGATTTGAACTCTGGAGAAACTTTACCTCCCCACGCGACCGCGTTCTCGGGATCTGCAATCGAAGAGACCGTTGATGCGTCATGTTCTTCGACAATTTTAGAAAGTAGAGGAAGCGTTTGGCGTAGTCGATGGCTCGAACTCACCAAGCGAATTGATTTGGTAAGAAACTTGTCTTTTTTTTGATGTAGTTTTTGGAACTTTACTAACTTATACAGTTGCTTATAAACCGTTTTCACAACGAAGCCGGATGTAGGGAACACTCCCAGAATGTAATCCATTTCCTACAAATTTAATATAAATATCAGCAACAGGAATTCTAGATGTGATCAATGTCACCATAAAAATTCTCAAATTCGATACACACCGATGTAAGTGGTCAATGTGTCTCCAACACGCTAGAAGTAAAAGTAAAGAGGCATTAAAAAGGTCTTACCAATTTTTTGGTAAGACCTGGGCTTACTGATTCTCGGATAAGCGAATGTATATTCTTACAGTTCAGCTTCCCGAACCAGTTCTGCAAGCGTCGACAAACGCTGCTCACTTTGTTTTACGTAAGGATTATTCGTATCCCAAGCATATCCAGCCAAAATCGCACTAATCATCTGTTTAATACGTGGGTTCGGGTTTTGATAGAAAATCACATCTTGCAACGTGCCGTTGTACCAGCCTTCCACATAAGTGCGGAATGTGTTCACTCCCACCATTAAGCGTTGCGAGTACTCTTCTTGCCAATCAACCTTTTCACCATTCAGGTGACGAACCACGCAGTCCGCTGCAAACTCTGCCGATTTCATGGCGATAGTGACACCCGATGAAAATACAGGATCAAGAAACTCACCAGCATTACCAAGCAACGCGTAGTGCTCTGTCGCTAAACGTTTGACGTTAGCAGAATAGCCACCCAACTCGCCTGCTGGATTCGGGTAATTCGCGTTTCGCAATAAAGCAGCCAAACCCGGCTCTTCATTGGCTAACTGCTGCAACGCTGCAATCTTATCTTCTGGGTATTGTTCGAAAAATTCTGGCTCACCCACCACACCAAACGAACAGGTACCATTAGAGAATGGGATTAACCAGTACCATACGTCGTGATTTTCAGGATGAACTGAAATTAAAATTTTGTTGCGATCGTATTCCGGCTCTTGGGGAGAGATATGATCTTCGATATGGGTAAAGATCGCTTTTCTAGGCGGAAGACAAGAAGGTTCTTCTAGCTCCAACAAGCGTGGCAAAACACGCCCAAAGCCACTTGCATCCAGCACAAAATCTGCTTCGATTTGATAAGCCTTCTTATTTGAGTCGAGCACTTCTAATCGAGACTTTTTCCCTTCAAACACTAGGTTGAGCAGCTCATGCTGATAACGAATCTCTACGCCTTGCTCTTCAGCGCTATCTGCCAATACTTTATCAAAGTTGGCACGTTGAACCTGAAACGTCGTGCCCGGTCCTGGTGTGTATTTGTTTGTAAAGTCGAACTGGGTGTATACGCCATTACGACGAAATGCAGCACCATCTTTATACTGGAAACCAAACTGCTTTACTGCATGAGTCATTCCTGCTTGTTCAACAACTTCCATACATGCAGGGAGTAGGCTTTCTCCTATGGAAAAACGTGGAAAAGTCGCTTTTTCTAAGACAACAACATCTATGCCACGCGATTTTAATAAGGCAGAAACGGTTGAACCTGATGGCCCCGCTCCTACGACAACAACTTGCTTGAGCTCTGTTTTCATTCTGAATTTAGTTTGCTTGTAGTTTTAATAAGGTATGACCAAGGCCAATATTGTCGGTTCTTTCAACGACAGATAAACCTGCCGCTTCGACAATTTCTAAGAAATCATCACTGCGATAAAAGCGACTATTACCGTTAGCTAAACAGGTAAAATAAAGAGAAGTGGCATTAAGGCTATAGGAAGCTCCCGCGTATTTTTGAGCATCCCAAAACAGCTCCAATACGTAAATAGTATCTCCCTTCGTTAACTGGGCTTTAACTTTTTTAAGGATATTGAGGATCTCAATTGGGGAAAAGCAATCCAAGAACTGGCTCATCCACCAAACGTCAGCATGCTCCGGCAATGTTTGTGCTTTATCAAGCATGTTTGCAGGGTATGGACGTACACGCTCGACGAACTGGTTTTCTGAAACATTCTTCATCGCTACTTCTAATTGCTGCGGTAAATCAACAATCGTCACTTGAACGTCAGGGTCATGTTTACAACACTGAATCGCCCATTTTCCCGTATTTCCGCCAATATCCACAAGATGCTTTGGCTTGCTTGCAAATACCTCTTTAAGCAGAAGTGGGAACGAGCGATCCGAATAGAAATGATCGAACTTAAACCAGCTCTGTTTGGCTTGTTCTGGTAACGTCGATAGACCTTGATAGATGGTCTCCCAATTGCCCAACTCTTTCAAACCTGACGGTTTACCTTCTTGAATTGCTTCCGTCAAATGCATCATCGCGGCGTAACAAACATCTGCCGTAAAATCCATATTTGCATTCGTCATACCATCATGAAGAAGGTAAAAACCAAGGTTTGCAAGCGAATAGTTAGGTCGTTCCCATAAAACAATATGCGCACTAATCGCCATATCCAACAGTACTTTAACACCATATTCTGATACTCCCGTTTTCTCGGCAATATCTGTGGCACTCATGCCTTGTGCGCCAGCGCTGTCTAAAGCGGCTAAAATACCTAAATCTCGAAGCGTTTTGGCGGTCTGGAACACGATTGGTGCAAAAGATAACTTCTGAGCTTCTGTCTTCGCTTCAAAAGCATTAAAAGGGTCATTATTTTGATTTAACACGGAAAAACCTAACTGCAATTAATAGTTTTATTGTTGAGATTGATTGCCCAACAATGCAATAGCTCGCTGAATATCAACATTCAAGTTGTTTACCCAACGATTGTAATTGCGGTGGATTTTGCCATCACTTGCTTTGAGATTTACTGAGTTGAGATAAATAATTGAGTAATATTTATTATTGTATGGGATTTTTACTTCTGCAGAGTGTTTACGAACGTGGATTTTTGCAATAAGAACACCAGGGCTTACTTCTTCGATCGTCCAGCCTCGGTTAGTTGCTGATTGCACTATGGCCATTTTTACTTGTTTATTTTGAAGATCATAAGCAACTGGAGTATCCTCCACATTCATTACAGGTTGTACTCGTCCACAACCAACAAGAAGCAAAGTTAATAATAACGAGACATACAGCTTAAAACGCGACATGATAATTTCCTTTTTATTGTGAATTTGGGTCAACCCCAATTTGTATCGAGCTGTAAAATAAACAATTTAACCCAATATGCCAAACTCGAAGATCAACATTTCGTTCAATATTGATGCGTGGACAGCGAATTCATTCGGTTTATCCGAATCCAATGAATGGAAACAATGGGCAACAGAGATAAAATGGCCAGAAGATGGCAAAATCAATGTTGCAAATATTCCTGCGATGATGCGCAGAAGAATGAGCCCACTCAGTAAACTGGCGGTACAAACTGCAATCGAAATGCTTAATCAACATCAAGTTGATTACCTTGTATTTTCAAGCCGTCATGGTGAACTGCATCGCAGCGTCGCACTAGTTGAAGATATAATTAATGGAGAAGAGGCGTCTCCGATGGCTTTTTCTCAATCGGTGCACAATACCGCCGCAGGGCTTGCCACTATCGCAACTAAACAACCCATTCCCCTAACTTCTATCGCTGCGGCAGAAAACACATTCCAAAGCGCAATATTAGAAGCATGGCTGTTTTTGTCCGACAATCCTGACAAAAAAGTACTGCTTGTTGATTTTGATGAGCCTATGCCTGACTCTTATTTAGAATATGAAAACCAACAATACCAAGGGTTTGGACTTGGCTTAATACTTTCTCATGGAGACAATTTCGCGATACAAAGCTCCATAAACGCAGAACGTTCCGGTCATCCTCTTCCTCAAGGTTTAGTATTTTTGCAACAATACTTGTTAGATAAAAGCCAGTGGACTATTTTCGCTCCGCATCAAGCTTGGGAATGGCACAAAAAATGATTCACTTAAATCAGTATTGGCGTGTGCTAGCAACAGGCTTTTGTTTTTCAGTATTTGGGTTAGGTGGTTTAGTACTGAGCTTCATTGTTATTCCGACCATTCGTATTTTTGTTTCAGACCAAACGGAACGCGAATATAAAGTTCAGGGTGCGATTCGATATTCATTCAACACATTTTGTAAATTGATGAAGTTGAGTGGCGCAATCGATTATCAAATTATTGGTGCCGATATTCTTCAACAAGATCGTAATTGTTTAATTGTTGCCAACCACCCTAGTTTAATCGATTACGTTCTCATTGCTTCACAATTAAATCGCTGCGACTGTTTAGTAAAATCGGCAATATGGTCGAATCCTTTTATGAAGCACATCGTAAAAGCAGCCGGATATATTCCCAATGAAGCACCGGATGATTTATTAGCACTTTGTGATGAACGATTTAACAAAGGCAACGTGTTGCTTATATTTCCTGAAGGAACAAGAACAACACCAGGTGTAGAGCCGAAATTACAACGCGGTGCAGCACAAATTGCGGTAAGAACAGAACGAGATTTAAGAGTTGTCCATATTACGGTAACGCCAAGTTTCCTCACAAAAGAGAAAAAATGGTATCAAGTACCGGCAACAAAGCCCTTTTTCAGGGTTGAAGTTAAGGATAAAGTTGAGATTACCCCCTTTATAAAGCAAACTACGTCGCCGACAATAGCGGCGCGACGCTTACAACAGCACCTAGCTGAAAACATTTTTCCAGAAAACTTTTATTAATAAGCAGGTCCCAGTGGAACAGTTACACAACGACATTAAGCAACTTATTATTGATGCTTTAAACCTTGAAGATTTAACCGTAGATGATATTGAAACGGATGCACCACTTTTTGGTGATGGACTTGGCTTAGATTCTATCGACGCGCTTGAGCTTGGACTCGCAATAAAAAAACAATACAACATCGTTATTGATGCCGACGACTCAAATACGCGCGAACACTTTGCGTCTGTAGCAAATCTAGCGAAATACGTTTCTTCTCAAACTAATGAATAAGTTGTAGGTATATTCATGACTGATGTAAATAAAGATCAAGTATTTGAACAAGTTAAAGATGCGCTTGTTGAGCTGTTCGAAATTGACGCAGCCGACATTCAATCAGATGCGCACTTATACCAAGATCTCGATCTTGATAGCATTGACGCCGTTGATTTGGTCGTACACCTACAGAATGTCACTGGCAAAAAAATCAAGCCAGCAGAGTTTAGTGCAGTAAGAACCGTTGACGATGTGGTTAACGCTGTCACTGAGTTATTGAAGGAAAGTTAATGCGCCAATTGCTGACTGGTCTGTCTGCAATTGTACTGTTTGCCTACCCCTTCGCCGTCTATTTCGGTATAGATAAATTTGGCTTGAACTTAGTTGGGGGCTTGTTAATTGCTGCGTTACTTTTGCGTGTTTTCGTCGCAAATAAGACCCCACTAAAAGAGTTTAAGTTCTTGGCGCTCGTTACGGGCGCTGTTGGCATTGTCCTAATTACGCTTGGCATGGTGTTTAAACAACATGGGTGGCTTCAGTTTTACCCTGTCGTTGTCAATTTATGTATGCTGTGTGTATTTGGACTGAGCTTAAAACAGCCGCAATCGTTCATAGAGAGGCTTGCTCGCTTGCAAGAGCCCGACCTTCCGGCTAGTGGCGTGGCTTACACTCGCAAAGTGACGATGGTTTGGTGCGCCTTTTTTACGCTCAACGCTGCCGTTGCACTCTATACCTGTTTCCTACCAGTAAAAATATGGACGCTTTATAACGGCCTCATCAGCTACTTACTTGCTGGTGGCTTGTTCGCTGGAGAATGGATCGTGCGTCAATTTGTTCGAAAGGAACACTAATCGTATGAATACAACGTATTCGAGCTTTACCTCCCTTGCGACCTTGTTCATCGCGGAGAGGTCTGAGCAATCCCCAGTCTCTTACGATCGCGACACGGTTATCACGTGGGGTGATTTCCAGCAGCACGTCGCAACACTTACTCAGCAGCTAGAAACCCAACCAACGCAAAACATTGCGTTGTGTTTTGGCAACAGCTACCTGTTTGCCGTTGGCTTTTTTGCTTGTTGTTATGCAGGAAAATCCATTGTATTACCTGGTAATTACCAACCAGAAGCACTCAAAGAGCTCAGTGAGTACTACGATTTGTTGCTGCATGATGCCGATGTCTCGGTTCCAGAATTGGTGAGCTCGCTTTTGATCGAAGGTCAATCATTGCTAGAAACCACCATGATTAACGAGCCAGAGGCCAAACAACCTTATTTTTGGCGTGAATTAAACCTGGCAGAAATACCAGTAACGCTATTTACTTCGGGTTCAAGCGGCACACCAAAAGCCATTGCAAAAACGCTGAAACAGCTCGATATCGAAGTTGCTATTCTAGATAACCTGTGGGGCGACACGGTTGCCAGCACACACGTTGAAAGCACCGTTTCTCATCAACACATTTACGGCTTGCTGTTCCGCGTATTGTGGCCTTTGTGCTCCGCACGTCCATTTTCAGCACACAACCTTGAGTTCCCAGAGCAAATTGTCCATCACGCTGATGCTGACACCACGCTAGTAAGCAGCCCTGCGTTACTAAAACGACTCAGTGAAGAGCACAATCCGGTTGCGATTCGGTGCGTATTTTCTTCTGGTGGTCCCTTGCCAAACCAAGCCGCGCAGCACAGCCAGTTGTTGTTTGGGTCACTTCCTATTGAAGTTTTTGGCAGCACAGAAACCGGCGGCATCGCTTACCGTCAGCAGCACGAAGCCAGTACTCCCTGGACGTTATTCCCTGGTATTGAAGCCGAGCTTAACCATGAAAATTGTTTAAAGCTCCGCTCGCCACACATTGATGAAAACACTTGGTACCAAACTGCGGATGAATGCTATTTCCATGATAGTATTTCTTTTGAATTGCGTGGACGCACTGACCGAATCGTCAAAGTCGAAGAAAAGCGTATTTCCCTTGTCGAAGTGGAAAAACGTTTAGAGCAATTGCCGTGGGTTCAAGAAAGCGTGGTGATCCCAATGGAAGAATCTGGTCGCCTCACGTTAGTCTCGATCATCGTACTTAACGATCAAGGCAGCGATGTGCTTAATGAACTTGGTAAAGGCAAATTTTGGCTTGAGCTTCGCAAGGCACTGCGCAATTGGCTAGAACCGATCGCTATCCCGAGAAAATTCCGAGTGGTCGACGAAATTCCATTGAACAGCCAAGGCAAACGCCAAGTTGCTGAAATTGAAAAACTATTCCAATAAAGCTAGTAACATGGAAAAAAGAAAACCAACTATTCAGAATATTGAAGTGAGTGACCATACCGCGGAGCTGTCGCTGCGAGTGGATGCTGACATCTTAGATTTCCAAGGTCATTTCAATCACTTCCCTCTTTTACCCGGCGTCACTCAAATTGATTGGGCGCTGTTCTACGCCGTTCAATATTTGAATACTCCCAAGGTATTTAAAGGAATGGAAGTCATCAAATTTCAAGAGCCGATTCTGCCAAACGCCGACGTTTGCCTCTCACTATCTTGGGACAATGAGCGCGAGAAATTGACCTTTAAGTACACATCGACAAACGGTGAAACCTTGGTGACTCACTCGTCAGGAAAAATGAAACTGGGTGAGTCACGTGAGTGATTATCGCCCCTGCTTTTTAATTCCTTGCTACAACCACGGCAGCACAATTGCAGACGTGGTTGCGTCGTTATCCTCTTTCGCTTTGCCAGTGCTGGCCGTTGACGACGGCAGCAATGAAGACACCAAACAAGCGCTTTCTGCTTTGAGCAAGCAAGGACTGATAAAACTGATTAGTTTGAGAGAAAACCAAGGCAAAGGTGGCGCTGTGATGGCAGGCCTACATCAAGCTCACCAACTTGGTTTTACGCACGCCATTCAAATCGACGCAGACGGTCAACACGACCTAGAAGCATTGCCGAAATTGCTCAGCGCCAGCGAAACAAAACCAGATAACCTGATTTCGGGCCAACCGATATACGACGAGAGCGTACCTAAATCCCGTTTGTATGGTCGCTACGCTACGCACGTGTGGGTGTGGATAGAAACCTTGTCACTATCTATCAAAGACAGCATGTGCGGTTTTCGCGCCTACCCAGTGGCGAAAACGGTCGCCGTGTTGAACAAGTACAGCATCGGCAAACGCATGGATTTTGATATCGAAATTCTAGTGCGAATGTATTGGGAAGGCGTCGACATTGATTTTGTTCCAACGCGCGTGATCTACCCTGAAGGTGGCATTTCCCACTTCGACGCATTGTGGGACAACGTCAAGATAAGCTGGATGCACACTCGCCTATTTTTTGGCATGTTGCCGCGCATTCCTTCGCTACTCGCCAGAAAGCGCCAAAACACAGATGACAGTAATGCCCACTGGTCGAAACGAAAAGAACAAGGCACGATTTTAGGCATCAAAACCTTACTCGCGGTTTACCGCTTGTTCGGCAGAAAAGCGTTTGACCTGATTTTAAAATTAGTCATGCGCTACTACCACTTCACGGGTAAATCTGCCCGTGAAGCGTCTGAGGTTTACCTGCAAAACTTGCAGTACTACGCAACGCAGCAGAGCATCGCACTACCAAAACAGTTGGACAGCTATCATCATCTGCTTTCTTTTGGGCGAACCATGCTCGACAAACTGGCTGCCTGGCAAGGTGACTTTAACGTCGATAACCTAACCATTCACGGCCAGCATCATTTCGAAGAGATGGCGCAGAAAAAACAAGGCGTGCTCATTTTAGGCTCGCACCTTGGCAATATCGAACTCTGCCGCGCGCTTGGTCGTCGACACTCTCATGTCAAAATCAACGCCTTGGTATTTACCCAACACGCTGAACAATTTAATGCGGTAATGAAGGCGGTAAACCCAAACTCGGAACTGAATTTGATTCAAGTCAGCTCAATGGGACCAGACACCGCGATTCTGCTTCAACAAAAAATCGAGCAAGGCGAATGGGTGGTGATCGTTGGCGATCGCACTTCTACCAGCAAAGAAAATCGTGTCGTTTGGGCAGATTTTCTTGGTAAACCAGCGCCATTTCCGCAAGGCCCATTCATGCTGGCCTCGGTATTAAAAGCGCCGGTTTATCTACTCTTCGGCCTACGCGACGATGAAGCAAACACTCCGCATTTTAATGTGTACTTTGAACACTTTAGTGACCAAATCACGCTACCGCGCAAGGAGCGTCAGCAGGCACTAGAACACGTTGTTCAACAGTACGCCCACAGATTAGAACACCACACACTGCAAGCGCCGTTACAGTGGTACAACTTTTTTAACTTCTGGACTTTAAGTAATCAGCCACATGACAAACAACAATAATCACAACATCACTTTTGGTGCCCAATCTTTAACCATCGAAGATGTCGTTGCCATTGCTCAAGGTGCAAAGGCAAACATGAACACCTCGCCAGAATTTACCGCGAAAATTGATCGTGGCGTGGCGTTTCTGGAACGATTACTGAAAGAAGAAGGCGTTATTTACGGCGTGACTACCGGTTACGGCGATTCATGTACTGTGGCGATTCCACCCGCTCTTGTGGATGAACTTCCGTTGCACCTTACACGCTTCCATGGTTGTGGCTTAGGTCAAATCCTTTCTCATGAGCAAGCTCGCGCGGTGCTGGCAACCCGTTTATGTTCATTGTCGCAAGGCGTATCTGGCGTGTCTCACGATCTGTTGAACCAAATCGTTACGCTTATCAACCACGACATTGCGCCGCGTATTCCACAAGAAGGCTCGGTGGGCGCAAGTGGCGATTTAACGCCTCTGTCTTACCTAGCGGCGACCTTAATTGGCGAGCGTGAAGTGCTTTACAAAGGCGATGTGCGACCAACACAAGAAGTGTTTGCAGAGCTGGGCATTGAGCCAATTCGCCTAAAACCAAAAGAAGGTTTGGCGTTAATGAACGGTACATCCGTGATGACTGCCCTCGCCTGTCTTGCCTACAAACGCGCAGAATACCTAGCTCAGCTTTGCACCAAGATTACCGCGATGGTCTCTGTGGGTATGCAAGGTAATGACTTCCACTTTGATGAAGCGTTGTTTGCGGTAAAGCCTCACCCTGGTCAACAGCAAGTTGCGGCTTGGCTGCGTGATGATCTCAATGCTGAGCGTCCGCCACGCAATAGCGACCGACTGCAAGATCGCTACTCGCTGCGTTGTGCGCCACACGTAATTGGCATGGTGCAAGACTCACTGCCTTGGCTACGTCAATTGATTGAGAATGAACTAAATAGTGCCAACGACAATCCAATTATCGATGGCGACAACGAGCGCGTTCTGCACGGCGGTCACTTCTACGGTGGTCATATCGCAATGGCGATGGATACGTTGAAAGTGAACATTGCCAACTTAGCTGATTTGCTGGACCGTCAGATGGCGCAACTGATGGATTACAAGTTCAATAACGGCCTGCCGTTTAACTTAACCGGTGCAGAAGGCGAGCGTAAACCGATCAACCACGGCTTTAAAGCGGTTCAGATTGGTATCTCAGCTTGGACGGCAGAAGCGTTGAAAAACACTATGCCAGCGAGCGTTTTTTCTCGCTCAACCGAATGTCACAACCAAGACAAAGTGAGCATGGGCACCATTGCGGCTCGTGATTGCTTACGCGTACTTGAGTTAACAGAGCAAGTTGCTGCGGCTTCACTCCTAGCAAGCGTTCAAGCGGTTGAGATTCGTCGCCGTCATAACGAATTGGACGAACACCACATGAGTCAGAGTTTGCGAGTAATTCGTGACGCAGTACTGAACGAGTTTGAATTTGTGATTGAAGATCGCCCATTGGAACAAGATTTGCGCCATTTCATTGAACGCATTCAGCAACGTCATTGGCCACTCTACGCGGAGGTATAATGCAAGAGCAGGTTCTCTACCCATTAAAAGCGGAGGTGACTATGGTCACCTCATTCCAAGATGCTGACCCGATGGGCGTGATTTATCACGGCAACTTCTTTCGATATTTTGAAGAAGCGCGTCGTGTGCTGATGGAAAAGATCCAATACAGCTATCGCGATATGCAAGACTCTGGGTACATGTGGCCGATCATCGACACGCGCGTTAAATACGTGAAGGCGATTCCGTTTAATCACACCATTCGCATTACCGCGCAACTCACTGAGTGGGAAAACCGCTTACGTGTGGATTACGTGATTTACGACGCCGAAACGAATCAACGTATGTGCAAAGCGCATACAACGCAAGTCGCCGTATCCATTGAAAAGCAAGAGATGTGCTTTGTTTCTCCAGCAATCTTTTTAGATAAAGTAGAGCAATGGCACAACCATGGGAGTCTGGACTAATGCAAAAGTGGTTACTCTCTTTTTTGCTGATATTTTCTGTTCCAGCACTGGCCACACCGACAGTAAATGTAACGGATTTGGCATCGCTTCAACAGCAGTTGTCTCAGCATGAAATCGTACGCGGAGATTTTACGCAGCAGCGTCATCTGGAAATGTTTAGTCAACCTTTAACCTCTAAAGGTCAGTTCACACTGAGCAAAACACATGGCTTGTTGTGGCAACAAACAGAACCTTTCGCAGTCAATTTGGTATTGACGGAAAACAAACTTCGTCAGACTTTTGCCGACCAAGCACCGAAAACGATCTCTGCACAAGAAAACCCAATGGCGTTCTACTTTAGTCATGTGTTTTTATCCGTGTTCCACGGGGATACTTCTGCACTGCAAGAACAATTCACACTCGATTTTTCAGTTGAGAACAATCAATGGCAGCTCGTTTTAGTGCCAAAACAGTCGCCATTAAATGCGGTGTTTCAATCCATCACTCTTTCCGGTAAAACGCACATTGATCGCCTAACCCTACAAGAGCTGCGTGGCGATAAGACCGAAATCACGTTTACAAACCAGACCTCTCTACCTCAGGAACTCACGGATGCCGAAGACGCTCAATTCCGTTTCTAAACTCAGTCTCGGCACTCATACCTTTGCTCTGGTTTGGCTCAATCTCGTTGTTTTAGCGGGCGCGTTGCTACTCAAACAATGGGTTTGGAGTGCAGAATCTCCGATTGAGACCAACATTTTAAAACTGCTGCCGAAGAACCAACAAAACCCGGTGGCTGAGCAAGCCTTTGAGTCGGTCTCGGCAAGTATGAGCGACAAAGTCATTTTCGTGATCACAGCGCCGGACAAAAATGCCCTTTTTGCAGCGGCCGCTGAATTTGATAAGGGGTTACGCCAAAGTAATCATTTTCGCGATGTGGTAGGAAAAATCTCACCTCAAGAACAGCAAGCTTGGGCGAGTTACTACTTTAAGCACCGCTTCCAATTGCTGACGCCTGAACAACGAGAGCGTTTAAGCCAAAATCCAGAACAGCAAGTGCAGCATGTGATTCAGTCTCTGTACAACCCGTTTTCTGGGGTGACTGGGCAAGAGTTACAAAATGATCCTTTCTTGCTATTTCGTGATTATTTAAGCCAAGTTACCCAGCAATCGTCCTCTTTCCGATTGGATAACGGCTATCTGTCCGTCGAAAAAGACGATGCTCAATACTTGCTTATTACTGCCGAACTAAAAGACTCGCCTTATAGCCTAACTGGGCAGCTTGCCGTCCCTGATATTCAAGCGCTAGAACAAAGCGTCGCGCAGAAATATGGCGCTGAAGTCTCACATACAGGCGTTCTATTTTACGCCGACTTTGGTACGCAAAGTGCAAAATCGGAGATCAGTACCATCGGTGTGTTCTCTCTGCTCGGTATCATTGCATTGTTCGTGTTGGTCTTTCGTAGTGTGATGCCACTGTCTCTCGCACTGCTTTCCATCACCATTGGTTTGCTCGTTGCGTTGTCCGTTACGACGTGGATTTTTGGAAAAGTCCATCTGTTCAGCTTAGTGTTTGGCGCAAGTTTAATCGGCGTGTCTATCGACTACGCATTCCACTACCTAACCGAACGCCTTGCGGCGGGAAATGAATGGGATAGCGAGCAAGGGTTAAAGCATATTTTCATAGCGATCACACTTGGCTTAATCACCAGTTTGATCGGCTATTTGGGCATGTTAGTGGCACCCTTTCCTGGTTTGCAGCAGCTTGCGCTGTTTTCATCCATTGGTCTGATTGCCGCTTACATCACCGTGGTGGCTTGGTATCCGATACTGGCTCGTAACCCATCGCGCTCCATTTCGACTTTACCGGGACAATCACTGTTGGCGAAATGGTTAACGCTTTGGAATCAACCTCGAATTAAAGTCGGATTACCGATGTTATGTGTGGTTGCGAGTGGCTTTTTCTTGCTGCAATTGAACTACGATGACGACATTCGTCTGCTGCAAACGATGCCGAACGATCTCAAGCAGCAAGAAACCTTGATTACGACGCTCAGTGGCATGCAATCTTCGCAGCAAATGTTGGTCGTTACCGCCGACGATGACGAAAACCTAATGAAAAAGCTGGAGTCTTTGACACCAACTTTAGAAGCGTGGAAAGCGGACAGCACCATCGAAAGCTACCAGAGCCTGAGCCGCTACTTGAGCTCAGTGGAACGTCAGCAACAAGACTATCAATTGATTCGCGATCTTTACGCGACACAATCCAGCCCACTGACTTCCGGGCTGGGCTTAAGTAAAAAGCCCAAAATGGACGCCGACTTTATCCCTGTTACGGTTGAACAGTACTTGCAAAACCCGGTATCAGCGCCTGTACGTTTTCTTCATTTGGGTAAGATCAAAGGAAAATCGGCAACGGTAGTGGTGTTAAACCAATTGCAAGACTCCGTTGTTGTTAAGGCATTTGCCAAATCACAGTCTGATGTTGTCTACCTAAACAAAGCTGAAGAAATATCCACCCTATTTGGTGAATACCGAATCAAAATCATGGAGCTATTGGCAGCCGCCAGTGCTGTGATCTTTCTGGTATTAATCAAGCGGTACGGTCTGCAACACAGTTGCCGAGTTTTACTGCCATCATTGATTGCTTGCGCCTGCGGTCTGGCAACTGCTGTCGCGATGGGAACAACATTAAACCTGTTCAACTTGCTTGGCTTGGTGCTCATTCTTGGTATAGGGATCGATTACACTCTGTTCTTTGCCGAGAAAGCCCGCAGTGTGAGCACACTATTGGCGATCACCCTTTCGGCAATGACCACTGTGTTGTCATTTGGATTGCTGTCACTCAGCCAAACTCACGCGATTCACAGTTTTGGCATTACGGTGTTAAGTGGTATTTTTGTCGCTTGGCTGCTCTCTCCGATTGCAATTAAAACAGAGGAAACGACGTCATGATTTTCAATCACGCCTTTCGCTGCGCGACGTTATTCGCACTGAGCCTGTTTTTAAGTGCATGCAGCTTGGTCCCTCACCAATCGACGCCTCAGGTCGACATTGCCGAGCACACCCAAGTTAGCTTGCCCACTCCCGCAAGCTTGGGCTATCAGTTGTCTGCCAGTCAGTTAATTACGGCTTCTTGGGCAATAGATGGTAAAACCACATCTGAGCAACTTCCGGTACAACTGCAAGTGACCAACAACGAAGTGGTGCTGGCAGGCTTCTCATCCTGGGGGACAAGAGTACTCTCACTGTCTTACGATGGAGAACAAATTCAAACCGAAGTGCTCAACGGTTTACAAGGTTCGCTACCGCAGCCAGAACAGGTATTATTTAACCTGATGATCACGCTCTGGCCGAGTTCCGCTTGGGAAGGATCGTTAAATGAGGTAAGGTGGCGAATTATTGATAAAAATAATTCTCGCGCCATCTTTGATAGCGACGGTGAAAAGATCATTGAGATTCAATACAGCTCTTCTAACAAGTTAGAGGGTAAGATTGATTTTCATCACCTCAAACATCAGTTTTCAATTTCTATTCAAACACTGCAACATCAGATTAATTAAGAAAAATTTAGAATAACAATATGCCTATTCGCTCTTCTCAACCTTTGTATATTCAGGCCTGTGGCTTTCACTCTGCCATGGGGCAAGATGACGCGCTCATCCACCAGTGTTTATCGGGAGCGAAGCCATCCAACATGGTGGTTGACCGAGATATTTTAAATTCAGGCCGCCAAACAGTAATCGGTCGAATCGCACAGACGTTACCGCAATTACCACCCGCACTCAGCCAGTTTGATACGAGAAACAACCGCCTCGCACTTTCGGCTTTGCAGCAAATCGAAGGCGACGTGCGTGACGCCATTGCTAAATATGGCCGTGACCGTATCGCAGTCGTGATCGGCACCAGCACATCTGGCATTTCAGACGGCGAAATCGCATTTGGTGAAAAGCTGGCAAAGGGTAATTTTCCTGCCGACTACCATTACACCAAACAAGAGCTTGGCAACTGCAGCGATTTTATTGCCGCCTACTTTGATTTGAGCGGCCCACATTACTCAGTTTCAACCGCCTGTTCTTCTAGTGGTCGTGTCTTTTTAACCGCGCAACGCCTGATTCGCTCTGGCATTGTTGATGCGGTTATTGTGGGTGGTGTAGATACCATTTGTCGGCTAACACTAAACGGCTTTAACGGTCTAGAAGCTCTATCCGATAGCCTTTGTAAGCCGTTTGATCAACATCGCAACGGCATCAATATCGGCGAAGCCGCAGCATTAATGTTGCTAAGCAAAACACCTGCGCCCGTTGCTCTTCTCGGAGCTGGCGACAGCTCAGACGCACACCATATTTCCGCACCACATCCAGAAGGGTTAGGCGCAGAAGAAGCGATGAAAAAAGCGTTGGCCAATGCAGGACTTACAGCGCAAGACATTGGTTACATCAACGCGCATGGCACAGCAACGCCGTTAAACGATGCGATGGAAAGCAAAGCCATTCATCGCTGCTTTGGAGACTCCGTTCCCGTAAGCTCGACAAAGCCACTTACCGGACACACATTAGGCGCAGCAAGTGCAACGGAAGCCGCGATCACTTGGCATATTCTCAAGTACAACCTTGATTTGCCAATACAACACTGCGAAACCAAAGCAGACGATATCCATATATCGTTAGTTGAGACGCCAACCAGACTGGGTAACAAAGCGATTCTCAGCAACTCTTTTGCTTTTGGTGGCAATAATATTAGTCTTATTTTTGGTTACGCTCATGACTAAACTTCCTCCCATCGAACAACTTTTGCCACACGACAAACCAATGATCTTGGTCGATCGTGCTTTGGATGTTCAACAAGATACGATTCACTGCCAGGTTGATATCGCAGAACACAACCCGTTCTTCGACTCGGCCTCTCAAACTGTGCCAGCTTACGTTGGCATTGAGTTTATGGCGCAATCTGTCGCGGCGTGGTCTGGTTACCACGCATTAATGAAAGAACAAGCGCCACCGATTGGCTTTTTGCTTGGTAGCCGTCGATACACGTCTGAATGCGATACGTTTTCTCGCGGACAGGTGCTCGATGTGTATGCTGAAAAAGTTATGGAAGATAACGGTATGGCGGTTTTTTCAGCCCGTATTGAGCTACAAGGAACTGTTGTAGCGACTTGCCAATTGAACGTTTACGTTCCATCAGAAGAAAAATTACAAGAAATGAAAATCAGGAGTCAACAATGACCCGACAAGTCCTCGTTACAGGTGCCAGCAAAGGCATCGGTAAAGCCATTGCCGTTCAATTAGCCAAAGATGGTTTCCAAGTCATTGTCCATTACATGGGCGATCAACAAGGCGCGCAAGACACCCTAAACACCATCGAACAGCATGGTGGTAGCGGTCGTCTTATCCAATTCGACATCAGTGACCGTGCAGATTGTCGTGAGAAGCTAGAAGCCGATATCGCCGAACACGGCGCTTACTATGGCGTCGTGAACAACGCTGGTATCACAAAAGATACCGCTTTCCCTGCGATGACCGAAGAAGAATGGGATGGTGTGATTCATACCAACTTAGATAGCTTCTACAACGTTCTTCACCCTTGTGTTATGCCAATGGTGCAAAAGCGCAAAGGCGGCCGAATTGTTACGCTTGCATCAGTCTCTGGCCTAATGGGGAATCGTGGTCAAACTAACTACAGCGCAGCGAAAGCGGGCGTAATTGGTGCAACAAAATCACTCGCGCTTGAACTGGCAAAACGCAAAATCACCGTCAACTGCGTTGCTCCAGGGCTTATCGACACAGGCATGGTAGACGAACACGTGAAAGAACATGCGATGCCGCAAATTCCTTTGCGCCGCATGGGAGAGCCAGAAGAAGTTGCTGGTTTAGTCAGTTACCTTATGTCTGACATCGCAGGCTATGTAACTCGCCAAGTCATTTCGGTAAACGGAGGCCTAATATGAGCCGTCGAGTTGTTGTAACCGGAATGTCAGGCGTGACTGCGTTTGGTAACGATTGGCAATCTGTCGAACCAAAACTGCGTGACTGCCAGAACGCGACGCAATACATGCCTTCTTACGAACAGTATGATGGTTTGAACACCAAGCTCGCGGCACCAATTTTAGATTTTGAACTGCCAAAGCACTACAAGCGCAAGCAAGTACGCGGCATGGGGCGTGTTTCCAAATTGGCGACCGTCGCAACAGAAAACGCACTAAGCCAAGCAGGTTTGATTGGTAACGACGTACTCACCAATGGTCAAACGGGTATCGCATACGGCTCATCAACAGGCAGTACTGACGCAATCGGCGCATTTGGTGTCATGCTGAATGAGAAAACCACTAAAGCGATCACCGCAACGACTTACGTGCAAATGATGCCGCATACCACGGCAGTGAACGTTGGTCTATTTTTCGGTTTGAAAGGCCGAGTGATCCCAACCAGCAGTGCATGTACCTCTGGCAGCCAAGCAATCGGCTACGCCTACGAAGCGATCAAGCACGGCTACCAAACGGTCATGGTTGCTGGTGGCGCTGAAGAATTGTGCCCAACGGAATCCGCGGTCTTCGATACCCTTTTTGCCACCAGTCTGAAGAATGAAGACCCGAAAAGCACACCAAGACCTTATGACTCCGATCGCGATGGTTTGGTGATTGGTGAAGGTGCGGGAACGCTAGTTCTGGAAGAGTACGAACACGCCGTCGCTCGTGGCGCGAAAATCTATGCAGAAATCATCGGTTTTGCCAGCAACTGTGATGCCGCACACGTCACTCAACCACAGATGGAAACCATGCAAATCTGTATGGAAATGGCTTTGCAAAACGCGGGCATTCCTTCTGAGAAGATCGACTATGTATCTGCTCACGGCACTGCCACCGACCGCGGCGATATTGCGGAAAGCAACGCAACAGCGAATGCTCTGGGCAAAGTGCCAATCAGTTCACTCAAGAGCTACTTTGGCCACACACTAGGCGCCTGTGGCGCGATTGAAGCGTGGCTAGGTTTAGAAATGATGCACACAGGTTGGTTTAACCCAACGCTCAACCTAGAAAACCTCGACGAGCAATGTGGCGATTTAGACTACATCGCCGGACAAGGCCGAGAGCTGGACGTGAAATATTTGATGAGTAACAACTTCGCCTTTGGCGGCATCAACACCTCCATCATCTTTAAAAAGATGTAATGCCCTTAATAAATGCAAAAGCGCTGGTTAACCAGCGCTTTTTTATTGGTTGCTATCCAGATTGCTAGAAATTGCAATGGCTAGAATGCCATTCAAAAGTTGTAGATAGAGTGGCAATTACAGCCAAAAACCTAAAAACGACAAAGCCCCGACAACTCAAAGAGTTATCGAGGCTTTTGAATAAATGGCACGCCCTATTGGATTCGAACCAATGACCACATCCTTAGAAGGGACGTGCTCTATCCAGCTGAGCTAAGGGCGCGCTACAGGGACAGGATTATACGAGTTCAAACGGGTAAATCAACGGGTTTTCATAACATTCTGATCTGAATGCCTAAAAAAAGTCCATTAAAACGCTTAATGTTCAAAAACACCACAAAGCAAACGTTTGCGTATGGATGTTAATAAGAAATTCTGCGACAATGCGCCGCAGATAATCTGCCTTCTTAATTTATAAGGAAAGTCATGACTGCTCAAAATATAGACGGAACTCTCATTTCCCAAACTGTTCGATCCGAAGTGGCTGCACGTGTTAAAGCACGTGTTGAAGCTGGGCTACGTGCTCCTGGTTTAGCAGTGGTTCTAGTTGGTGAAGATCCTGCTTCTCAGGTTTATGTTGGTAGCAAACGCCGCGCATGTGAAGAAGTTGGGTTTGTTTCTAAGTCTTTTGACCTTCCTGCGTCTAGCTCAGAAGAAGAGTTACTAGCGCTGATTGATGAATTAAACAATGATGATGAAATTGACGGCATTCTAGTGCAATTACCCCTTCCTGCGGGCATAGACACAACACATGTTTTAGAGCGCATTCACCCAGAGAAGGACGTGGATGGCTTCCACCCTTATAACGTTGGCCGTCTTGCGCAACGTATTCCAAAGCTTCGCTCTTGCACGCCAAAGGGCATCATTACCCTACTCGACCGTTACAACATTGAGCTACGTGGTAAGCATGCGGTTGTGGTTGGCGCATCAAACATTGTTGGTCGTCCAATGACACTTGAGCTGCTGCTTGCGGGCTGCACAACAACAACATGTCACCGTTTTACCAAAGACCTAGAGAGTCATGTGCGTCAAGCTGACGTTGTCGTGGTTGCGGTTGGTAAACCTAACTTCATCCCTGGTGAGTGGATTAAAAAAGGCGCAGTGGTGGTCGATGTCGGTATTAACCGTCTTGATTCAGGCAAACTAGTTGGCGACGTGGAATACGACAAAGCACGTGAAAGTGCGAGCTTTATTACTCCTGTTCCTGGTGGCGTTGGCCCAATGACCGTCGCAAGTTTAATTGAGAACACGATGCTCGCTTGCGAACAGTTCCACACAGACAAATAACGTAAATTTCAGATACGAAAAAGGCTCCGCAAGGAGCCTTTTTGCTAATTGTTGATATCTATTTCAATTACAGACTTAAAATCACGCCCGCAATAGAAGCGCTCATTAAGTTCGCCATGACACCAGCGATAATCGCACGGAAACCATGCTTAGAAACAAATGCACGCTTTTCTGGTACCAAAGAGCCCAACCCACCAATCAGCATCGCCATGCTTGAGATATTTGCAAAGCCACACAAAGCAAACGTCACGATTGCTTGTGAGTGTTCACTAAGTTGAGACTTCACTTCTGCAAGCTGGATGAAAGCGACGAACTCATTCACCACAATCTTGTTACCAATCAGCGAGCCTGCTGTGGTTGCTTCTTGCCATGGTATACCCAACAACCAAGCGACTGGCGCAAACACAAAACCTAGGATGAGCTCAAAACTTAATGGTGTCCCAATCAGATCACCTATCCAGCCTAACATGCCGTTTAGCATTGCAATGACACTAATAAACGCCAGTAACGTACCACCGACCGATACAGCAATGCGTACACCCGCCATGGCACCATCGGCTAATGCTTCTACTACGTTGGTTGCACGTGGAATTTCAACTTGGCTAATGTCGATATCTGCTGCTTTATCCGTATCTTCTGGCATTAAAATTTTTGCCATCAACAAGCCGGCAGGTGCCGACATAAATGCAGCAGCAATAAGATAGTTGAGGTCGACACCCAGTGATGCGTAACCAACCAACGTTCCGCCAGCAACTGACGCTAAACCACCTGTCATAACTGCAAAGAACTGCGAGTCAGTCATGTGTTTTAGGTAAGGCTTTACCATTAATGGTGCTTCAATGGTGCCAACAAAGATATTCGCCGTAGCAGACAAAGACTCAGCACGACCGATACCCAGCAGCTTTTGAATACCACCACCGATAAAGTTAATGATTTTTGGCATCACACCAATGTGATAAAGACCTGAGATAAGAGAGGAGAAGAAAACGATGATACCCAGAACATTGATCGCAAAGGTGAAGCCCCCTGTCGCCAAATTACCGAATAAAAACGCAATGCCCTCTTGACCATAGTTGATCAAATTCGACACAACACTGCTCACTGAATTCAGCGCATCTCGTCCTGCTGGTACATATAAAACCAACAACGCAAACAGTACCTGCAAAGCAAACGCAAACGACACCGTTCTCAGCTTTATATTTTTTCTATTTGTAGAAAGTAGCCATGCTAGGAATAGTATGGCTACGATACCAATAATTGAGTTCATAAAATGAATCCGACAGAAGGGGGATATAGAAGGCACCGGATTGTATAGCGGACTCAAAATGCTGCAAGTTGAGGATGTTAACAGTGTGAAAAGTTTAAGCGACCAATAACTGACCAACAAAATAACCAATTGAATTTATTGAAGATAAACGTTTGCTTATTTTAATTGTTTCCATATGGAAAATATGTTTCTGATTCAGGAAAAATTTTTGTGAAGTGAATCACCTTATGTGTCGTTCTACAACGTCATTGATCCTGTTATTTAGGAATAGAGATGTAAGGCGCCAAACGTTGGTCCCAATGACAAGGGTTGCCGATCTTCTGTTTGATAAAGTTAATCACTGCGGATATTTTTTTTGGCATATGCTGGCGGCTTGGGTATACCGCATAAAACGGCATCGACTGGCTGGCTTTCCAATCAGGTAACAGCTGTATTAACTTACCCGTTCTGAACTCATCACCCAGCAAGTAAGTGGCAAGGTAGGCAATACCCCAACCTGCAATAGCCGCATCCCGAACGGCTTCTGCCAGATCTACTGAATAGTTACCCGAGACTTTTACGTTCAATTCTTGCTGATCTTTGGTAAACGCCCACCCCGTATAGTCACGCTCCCAGCTTCTGTATATGAGGCAGTTGTGAGCAGATAGGTCATCCGGTTCTGTTGGCGTGTCATGTTTCAATAAGTAATCTGGCGATGCCGCAACAACAAACTGGCAATCCGTCAAACGCTGCGCAATGTAACCTTCAGGCAAATGCTCGTTGTTGGTTACCCATAAATCGAGCCCTTCGGCTAACATATCGACCTTATAGTCAAACAGATGTACTTCCACTTGAAGTTGAGGATACAGTTCGCGTAACTCTTGAATCGCTGGAATAATGTGTAAGGTACCAAATGATTGCGACAACCCAAGACGTACCAAACCTGCCACTTCATCCCGCTGGGTTTCCATCTCTAATGTGGCGCTGCTCACCGCTTGTACCACTTGCTCACAGTGATGAAAAAAGGTTTTCCCTGCCTCAGTCGGCGTAAAGCTTCGCGTAGTGCGTTGAACAAGCTTGATACCAAGAGACGCTTCTAACTGACTCAACTGTTTACTCACATGAGACACCGACACGCCTAAGCTCTTTGCAGCAGCTGTGAAGCTTTTGTGTTTAAGAAGAGCGGAGAAAATCACCATTTGTGCGGCACGTTCAGATAACACGCTTTACCTCGATTTGGTTATAGAAAAAACAAAGGGCTCCGAAGAGCCCTTGTATTGAAGACTGAATGCCAAATTGTTTGATGGCAGATCAGTATTTAATGCGGTCAGCCAAGTGACTCACAGCAAGTGCGAAGTAGTAAGAGCGGTTCCACTTCATCAATACGTTGTAGTTATTGTAAACCAGATACGTACGACCATTCTCGTCGTCCGGCATGATCAACCATGCTTTGATGTCTTCATCCAGTTTTGGCAACGGGCTACCGTCATATTTTGTGATACCTAATTGGCTCCACTCTTGAAGGTATTTGCCTTTTTCAGCCGTGCGCCCTTCTAGGCTGCGATCAATATTTTTAGGAACCTTAACTTGGCGACCCCAAGTATATTTATCATCCCAACCAGACTTGCTCAAATAGTTAGCGGTTGATGCAAACACGTCCGCTTCAGATTGCCATATGTCTTTTTTACCATCACCGTTGCCGTCAGCAGCAAAACGAAGGAAAGAGCTTGGCATAAACTGGCATTGACCCATCGCACCAGCCCATGAGCCTTTAAAGTTCTCTAGCTCAATATGGCCTTGATCGAGGATCTGAAGTGCCGACATAGTCTCTTTACGGAAAAACTCTTCACGACGGCCTTCAAATGCCATTGTGGATAGTGCATCAATCACTTTAAAGTTGCCGGTAAACTTACCAAAGTTACTTTCAACTCCCCAAAGTGCCACAATAAAGCGCGGGTGGACACCGTACTCATCGCCTATACGCTTTAGCTCGGTGTAATGCTCTTTGTAGAGTTGTCTGGCTTGCTTCACCTTCCATTCAGGCACCGCGCGAGGAATGTACTCATCCAATGTCAGTTTCTTTTCTGGTTGGTTTCGGTCCGCTTTTACTGCTCGGGGCTTGTACTCAACATTAGCAAAAGCAGCACTAATGACCTGCTCTGAGATACCTTTATCACGAGCTTCAGCACGCAGCTTATTCAAGTATTCATCAAAACCCTCGCTACTTGCAAAAACCGAGGTACACATACCAACGCTAAGCATGGTAGCCAGTATCTTTTTCATATTGCCCTCCTTGAGCAAGGCAGAAATCCCAGATGAAAAACGATGACGTTATTCGCCTTTCTGCTGGGCTTTTTGTTCTTTGTACTTTTCTAATAGGTTCTCCGGCGGCGGTGGAACCTGAAGAAAGAAGCCATCATTTTGTAATGAAGCCTTCACTTTTTCGATATCAACTTGTGCCAATTTACGGCCATCAAGTTTAATCGTCATGACAGCGATAGGCTTACCGAACATCTGCATTAAGGTGTCAGGAACCTGTGAAAAGTCATCCTTTTTCGGAATATAGAGATAAGTACCTTCTTTTTTCGAGCTTTTATAAATAGAACAAAGCATGACACGCCTTTTATGCTGATTTAGCCGCGTTGAGTGCGGATTAGGTTGAAAACGTCAAATTCTCGCAAACTTAATAGCAAATTTGAGATTAATTCACCTATTTACCCACGAGAGAACTTGCTGCGTCAAAGGATGAAATATAACATGACATACCTAGTTTAAGGCAACGCTCTTTCAATAAAGGCAAGAAGTCCACGATGACCCATTCACCAGACCTTAAAGGTAGCAGTTTTACATTGTCAGTTTTACACCTTTCTGACAATGAGATCGCAAAGACTGTCGAATTTTTGCAAGAAAAAGTTTCTCAAGCACCTTCTTTTTTTGCATCCGCGCCTTTGGTAATCAATATAGCAAAAGTACAAGGCGACATTGATTTCCCTAAGCTTAAACAAGGCATCTCAGATGCTGGTTTTATTCCGGTCGGTGTAACGGGCTGTAAAGACAAGCGTGTACAAAACCTTGCTTCCGAAGCTGGCTTCGCCATTATGTCGGCGAGCAAATCGCCAAGCCAAGCACCTGCCAAAATGGCACCAACGAAAGTAGTTCGTACGCCTGTCCGCTCAGGACAACAGATCTACGCAAAAGATGGTGATTTGGTGGTGCTAGCGCACGTAAGTGCAGGTGCTGAAGTCATTGCTGACGGCTCTATTCATATCCATGGCACACTTCGAGGTCGTGCGATTGCAGGAGCAAGTGGTCAGCAGGAAGCGCGTATTATTTGCCACGATTTACAAGCAGAACTGGTATCCATTGCGGGTGACTACTGGTTAAGCGATCAAATTGAAAGCGAGTACTGGCAAAAGAAAGTAATGATCAGTAAAGCCGATGAATCATTACATTTAGAAGTTCTCGCGATTTAATCTAAAAAGGAAAAAAAATGGCACGCATTATTGTAGTAACGTCTGGTAAAGGTGGCGTTGGTAAAACCACTTCAAGCGCAGCCATCGCCTCTGGTCTAGCTCTTAAGGGAAAAAAGACCGCGGTGATCGATTTTGACATCGGTTTGCGTAACCTCGATCTAATCATGGGCTGTGAGCGCCGCGTCGTGTATGACTTTGTGAACGTCATTAACGGCGAAGCGACATTAAACCAAGCGCTGATCAAAGATAAGCGCACGGACAACCTATTTATTCTTCCTGCTTCTCAAACTCGTGATAAAGACGCACTGACAAAAGATGGTGTTCAGCGCGTATTCGGCGAACTTGATGAAATGGGCTTTGATTTCATTATTTGTGATTCACCAGCAGGTATCGAGCAAGGCGCGTTAATGGCCTTGTACTATGCCGATGAAGCCATTGTCACAACGAACCCAGAAGTCTCTTCTGTACGTGACTCTGACCGCATTCTCGGTATTTTAGATTCTAAGTCACTGCGTGCAGAGCAAGGGCTAGAGCCAGTAAAACAGCACCTGTTACTGACTCGCTACAACCCATCTCGCGTCACTCAAGGCGAAATGCTAAGCGTTGAAGACGTAGAGGAGATCTTACATATTCCACTACTGGGCGTGATTCCAGAAAGCCAAGCCGTGCTTAACGCGTCAAACAAAGGTGTGCCAGTCACTTTTGACGATAACACCGATGCGGGTATGGCTTATTCTGACACCGTTGATCGCTTATTAGGCAATCAGGTTGAATTTCGTTTCCTTACTGAGGAGAAGAAAGGACTCTTTAAACGACTCTTTGGAGGCTAGACATGTCATTATTAGAATTTTTCCGTCCACAGAAGAAAACTTCTGCGAATCTAGCTAAAGAGCGTTTGCAAATCATTGTCGCAGAGCGCCGCAGCCAAAATGATCCTGCGCCGTCTTACTTGCCTCAATTAAAAGAAGACATCTTGAAGGTGATCAGCAAGTACGTGGCAATTGATCCAAATATGGTTGACTTAACATTTGAGCACAAAGACGACGATATCTCAGTTCTTGAGCTGAATGTGAAGCTACCAGACGAAGAAAAGTAATCAGTTTCTCTCGCCAGACGAATGCTCTAATTAGAACGAAAAAGGTTGGCATCGAGGCCAACCTTTTTCATCTTTCATTACTTTAATGCTTTATTCATCTTGTCGCCGAGTAAATCCAAACGCCACCCTTGCATCAAATCAGGCAATACTTCTGGGTCACGATCTTTTTTCCAAACCCAACTGATCAACTGATTGATCTGCTTTTTAGAGGCAAGGAACTCCGTGGCTAAACCTGACTTCTGCGAAGCCGATTTCACCAAGTCTTTCATATTTTTGAAGACCTGCTTGTAACCCGGATAGTCCATTAAACGCTCAATTTTCGCAGGATACTCTTCAGAAGGTGTTTGCTTCGCTTGCTTAACAATCGCGGCAATCTTCGCGCCATGGCGGTTAATCGCTCGGATATCAATATCTTCTGCTTCCATCTTCTTAAAGTTCGTTAAACCAAGACGAGCGACCGTTAATAGATCACCTTCTTTGAAGATAAAGTTCAGCGCTAAATCTCGTTTGATTGCTTCACGATAACGCCACGTCGCCAATGGCTTTAAAATAGCCAGCTCAGAAGGTTTTAATTGCCAAGCGCCCTTAATATCAAGGTAGGCATTCTCTTCATTGGTTACGCGAATACGTTTCGAAACGAGTAAATCACTTTCTTGCTGTACAGCTTCCCACCAACCTGCTTGCGTCACCTTATCGAACAGCTTTTCGTATAACGGTAACAAGTAATGAACATCTGCGGCAGCATAATCTAATTGCTTTTGTGTCAGTGGACGAGCCATCCAGTCGGTACGTGATTCACTTTTGTCGAGCTCTACGCCTAAATATTCTTCCACCAGCGATGCGAAGCCTGTCGATAGGCCGTGACCGAGAAAAGCGGCCATCAGCTGCGTATCCACCATAGGGAATGGTGTACAACCAAAAGCGTTTTGGAAAACTTCTAAATCTTCACCACATGCGTGCAGCACTTTTAGCACAGAAGTATCTTTTAATAGCGCTACAAACGGCGTCATATCCGTTAATTCAGTCGGATCAATCAGCGAGAGGCGATTACCATCGAAAAGCTGAATCAGACCTAACTGCGGGTAGAAAGTGCGAATACGAACGAATTCGGTATCCAGCATCACTACGTCTGCCTCTCGGGCATGAGTGCAAACCTCTTCTAGGTCTTTGTTTTTAGTAATAATTTGATAGTTCACATACTTCTCGCTATAAAAATGCCAGCAAAACGCTGGCATTCTATCATTTTTTAAATCTCTCGACTCGACGAAATCGGCTTATGCGCTTTTCTTCGCAAGTTCAGCGTCATTCTCTTCGCGTAAAACACGACGCAAGATCTTACCGACATTGGTTTTAGGTAAGTCTTCGCGGAACTCAACCAACTTCGGAACTTTGTAGCCAGTTAAGTGTTCTCGACAATGCGCGATCACTTCGTCTTTGGTCAAGCTCGGATCACGTTTCACGACATAAATCTTCACTAATTCACCAGACACTTCATGCGGCTGACCAATAGCAGCAACTTCAAGTACTTTGCCGTGTAGTGCTACAACGTCTTCAATTTCGTTCGGGTAAACATTAAAGCCTGATACTAAGATCATGTCTTTCTTACGGTCAACGATATGCAGGAAGCCTTCGTCATCGAACTTAACGATGTCGCCAGTTGATAGCCAGCCGTCTTCGTTAATCGTATCTTTCGTTGCTTCAGGTCGTTGCCAGTAACCTTGCATAACCTGAGGACCACGAACTTGAAGTTCACCAGTTTCAGTATTCGCAAGAGCGTTGCCTTCTTCGTCCACGATACGAACTTCTGTTGATGGTACCGGCAGACCAATAGAGCCATTGTATTCAACAAGATCATGCGGATATGCCGCCACCAACGGAGAACACTCTGTTAGACCGTAACCTTCGAGCAAATAGCAACCCGTGGTCTTTTGCCATCTTTCTGCCACTGAGCGCTGCACTGCCATGCCGCCGCCAACGGCTAAACGTAGATTACTGAAATCCAACTCGTGGAAATCTTCATTATTGACCAATGCATTAAATAAGGTATTCACGCCCGTAATCGCAGTAAACGGATGCTTTTGTAGCTCTTTCACGAACCCTGGAATATCTCTAGGGTTGGTAATAAGTAAGTTACGACCACCCATTTCGACAAACAGCAGACAGTTTACGGTAAGAGCAAATACGTGATACAGCGGTAATGCTGTTACGACTAATTCACGCCCCGGAGATAAAACCGGTCCGTACGCGCCTTTTGCCTGTAGAACGTTCGCAATCATGTTGCGGTGAGTCAGAATCGCGCCTTTCGCGACACCTGTCGTCCCCCCCGTATATTGCAGGAATGCAATGTCATCCCCAGACATAAACGGTTTAACGTATTGTAGACGACGACCTTTACGTAGAGCCTGACGCATTGAGATTGCACCAGGTAAATCGTACTTAGGCACCATGCCCTTAACGTACTTCACGACAAAATCGACAATCGTACCTTTCGCTCGTGGCAGCATTTGACCAAGACTGGTTAACACTACGTGTTTGACTGGTGTTTTATCGACAATTTGTTCTAACGTATTCGCAAAGTTAGACACAATCACAATCGTCGTCGCACCTGAGTCATTCAATTGGTGTTCAAGTTCACGAGGAGTGTAAAGTGGGTTAACGTTTACGGCGATACAACCTGCACGCAAAATACCAAACAACGCCACTGGGTATTGCAGTAGGTTTGGCATCATCAGAGCAACACGGTCACCCTTTTGCAGTTTTAACTCGTTTTGCAGATACGCTGCGAATGCGCGACTACGCTCTTCCAATTTACGGAAGGTCATAACCGAGCCCATGTTCATGAATGCTGGTTGGTCTGCATATTTTTGTACAGACTGTTCAAACATTTCTACCAAAGACTCATATTGCTCTGGATTAATGGTTTCAGGTACGTCACTTGGATAACGTGAAAGCCATGGTTTATCCACGATGTTACTCCTCGTTTATAACTGGCTAAAAAATAGCGTCCTTTTTATTTTGAAAGCTATTACAGCACAGCGAACGTGCTTGAGCACGCAACTCTCAAACACTTGTTTAAATTTTGTTAACTACACCAAGAATTCGCGTTGCGACCTCGAGTATTTGCTCTAAATGACAGTGATGACCACCCTTGACAGAAACCACTTGCGGTGGGTTCTCTCCCCAATCAGCTTGGTTATATGGTAAATTCTGAAATCCTTGATCGCCTAATACAATCAAATGAGGACAACGTATTTGGCTGGTAATCGAGTTAGCATGCGCTTGCGCCATTCGGTAAAGCGACGCACATTTTAACTTGGCGTCATGCCGCCAATACCATTTATCTCCTCGCTGCTCTGTTCCACGCTCGACTATCGGTAGAAGTTGCTCAGCGGTTAATTGGTTGGCTTGCATGCGTAATTTTAACGCCAGATCGAAGGAGGCAATGGCTCGCTCTGGCTTGTTTTGCTGTCTTATTCGACTTAAAACGCCATCGCGAAGACGAGGCAAACTGTTAGTTGGATCCTCATGAAGAGGTCCTGCTCCCTCAATTTGCACAAGAGCTTCGACCTGCTCTGGAAACGCTGCACTATAGCAACTTGCGATTAAAGCACCAAGTGAATGCCCTACTAATATCAGTCTGTTTGGTGATAATTCGTCCAAAAACTGATACAAATCGGCAATATAGTCGTGAAAGGGGTAATAATTATCGTGAGATTTATGACTCGATAAACCGTGACCAAAATGATCGATGGCGAGGAGGTGTAAGTGAGGATTAAGTTGATTCAACTGCTCCATGAGCGCTTTAAAGCTGCCCGCATTATCTAACCACCCATGAAGAAAAACGACTGACAAGTCAGCCGTTTTCTCGTTCCCTATCTCAAGGGCTGCCATTTTGCCGGCAGGAAGCTCGAATTGACGCTCATGCATCGCAGATTATTTGACCTGTTTTATCACTTTACCGTCTTGTGGGAAATCATTACGCCACATGCGGCAGTTAATCGAGTAACATGGGTAAAAGTAGGTTGGCGAGTCATACATGCGTACACGTTCTTCAATTTTCCATAAACGGTACCCTTCCCCCTTTATTACCGGGAAGATGTAACCGTGCTCACCGATCTTTCCTTCTTCTTCCCCTGCTCCTTTGCCTACAACCGTCACCAAACGGCCTTCACTAAAGGCGACAGGCTCTAAATAGCCATCAAAATAGGCGACAAAACGCCCCGTAGGCTCTTCATCGATATCAGGTTTACCAGACTTACTGATAGGAAGGTTTACAATCTCTAGACGCGTTTTATCTTTAAAGTTATCCACTTTAGCGATGATTCCACCAAGGCGAACATCTTCACTCACTTGCCCCTGAGACTCAGCAAAAGCTTTATAGTCTGTAACGACCAATTCTGTGCTTGCATTTAGCTCCTCAGGCAACGAGCTACACGCAGACAAACCAACCGTAGCAAATAATGCGAGAAAAAACCGTCCAAAAACCTTCATAAACCACCTTTCAATATTAGTAACCCCAAGCTGGGGAGATCTCACACGTAAATATCGACACCAAGTAATTGAGCCAGTTCCTCTTTTTTAGCTCGATTCATGACATCCATGTACTGCTCCATTGCTTTACGTGCGCCCCCTTCAGGAAGGTCATATTGCACTTGAGCTCGGTGAATTTGGGACTCATCCACGTGTTTTATGGAGTGCGCCACGGCGTTAGCAACCTTTGAAGGCTGACCTACAGGCTGCTTTGTTTGTGATTTATTTACCGGCTTCTTTTGACTGGCTTTATTAGTGCGATTTGCACCGGGAATCAAAGAAGGAGGCAAGCCATTAATCGACGCCATAGCACTCCATAAAAATACAGGGCAAACGCCCTGCTTTTTGTCAGGTTAATGAAAAACGGACTATTCGCGACCAGGAAGTTTTTTCCATGTCACATTATCACGTAAATAAACAGGGCTCGAATCTTCGACCGGCACGATATTACCCTTTTTAAATTCTTGTTCAGCAAGAATCACGATGTCTTGTGAATCAGGGTACAGAACGTCACCATGCGTCAAATTAAACGGTAGGCCTGCTAATACTTCTTGGTAAGCATCCCAACCAGTACCTGCTGTCGTCCACGTTTTGTCGTCTGCTTGTGCTTCTTCAACGAGACGTGCTGGTGGAATTACGCACTCTGCATCCATCCCTGCCCACTCACCGTTTGCTTGGCGAGTGTAACGTGCCCAGTAAACTTCACCCATACGTGCGTCAATAGCCACAGCGACATCGGTCACACCATGTAAGCGATAGCTACCTTGAGCCATTGCAGCCAGCGTTGAAACGCCGATCATAGGTAAGTCAGCACCGAACGCCAAACCTTGTGCGATACCAATACCGATACGAACGCCAGTAAAGCTACCTGGACCACGTCCAAACGCTAACGCATCCAGCTCTTGTAGAGTCAGGCCAGCTTCTTTGAGTACTTCATCAACCATTGGCAGTACTTTTTTGGTGTGATCGCGTGGTGCAACCGCGCTACGTGAAATCACTTGATCATTAGCCAACAACGCAACTGAACAGTTTTCAGTCGCTGTATCGATAGCAAGAATTTTTGCGCTCATTTAACTCTCTACAACTTTCATTTATTGGGTTATGCCTCAGCACTTGCGTCTGTGACAGATTGTTCTGCTTTCAGGAATGCTTTGATTCCATCTAAGTCTCGCGTCCTTGGGATAGGTGGTAGGCTTCCGAGGAAAATACCACCATAGTCTCGCGTGACGAGGCGATTATCACAAATGATCAACGCACCGTGATCCTTCTGATCTCGAATTAATCGCCCGACTCCCTGCTTTAACGTAATCACTGCATCCGGGATTTGTACTTCAGCAAATGGTTCACCGCCACGTAATCGACAATCCTCGATACGGGCTTTGAGTAACGGATCGTCAGGGGCGGTAAACGGTAATTTGTCGATAATAACACAGCTCAGCGCATCACCTCTAACATCAATCCCTTCCCAGAAGGCGCCTGTCGCCACGAGTAAAGCGTTACCCAGTTCCATAAACTCCGCCAAAGTTTTCTGCTTACTCATCTCCCCTTGCATTAACACAGGCAGCTCAAGTACTTCTCGGAACTTCTCACCTAGTTCACGCATCATGCTGTGCGAGGTACATAAAAAGAAGCAGCGACCATCATTTTCTTCAATCACCGGAGCAAGCATTCGGACTAACTTATCCGCTAAGCCGTTACTGTTTGGCTCTGGCAAATACCTTGGCACACAAAGGCGCGCTTGCTTTTGATAATCAAAGGGGGACGGCAGAGAAAATTGCTTTGTAGGCTTGAGGCCAAGGCGCTCAGTAAAGTGCTTGAAATCGCCCGATACGGCTAGGGTTGCTGACGTGAAAATCCACGCGCCTTGTTTAATCTCTATTTGCTCATGGAACTTGTCCGCGACAGAAAGAGGCGTAATGTGCAGAGCGAAATGACGAGGCGAGGTATCGTACCAGTATGAGTAACCGGTAATATCGACATCACATACCCGGTCTATACGGCCTTTGATCAAATTGGCTCGTTCAAAGGCGGTATCCAGTAATTGACTGCGCCCTAAGGCTATTTTGAGTACATCAATCGCCAATTCGAGGCTGTCAGTTAAGCGCAATAATTCTCGCTTAATAGAACCTGATTGCAACGCCTCACGCCAGTTGCCACGAAAGCCTGGCTCACCCAATACAATCCGCATGTCCATTGCGCTTTGCATGAGTTTGTCGCCCACTTTTTGCAATTGACGCATATCTTTGGCTTCGGTGCGATAGGCTATTTCAATGTCTTTGGCAAGATCGTGAATTTGGCGGCTTGAAACTGACTGGCCGAAATATTCGCTCGCAATATCTGGCAACTGATGAGCTTCATCAAAAATAAACACATCGGCTTCTGGAATCAGTTCACCGAATCCTGTTTCTTTGATCGCTAAATCAGCAAGAAACAAGTGATGGTTCACTACAACAATGTCGGAATCCATGGCTCGCTTACGCGCTTTCAATACAAAGCAATCAGTGTAGCTCGGACATTCTTTACCTAAACAGTTATCATTGGTTGAGGTGATAGTCGGAATGATCATGCTGTCTTCTGGCAGATCATCACAATCACCAAGGTCACCTGTTTTGGTTTCTGATGACCAAGCACGCACTTTAACCAGTTGAGTTAATAACGTCGGGTCAGATTCATTAGTGTGGCTTTCGACCATTTGGCGGCTCAAACGATCCAAACACAGATAATTAGAACGCCCTTTTAATAACGCCACTTGGCCATAAAAACCAAGCGCATTGACCATGAGCGGTAAGTCACGATGGTACAACTGCTCTTGCAAGTTTTTCGAGCCTGTACTGATGATCACTTTTTTACCGCTTAACAGCGCAGGGACTAAGTAGGCGAAGGTCTTACCGGTTCCGGTTCCTGCCTCCACCACCAACTGGGTTTGATCTTTGATCGCACTGCTGACGGCTTCCGCCATATCGATTTGTGGCTGACGAGCTTGAAAGCCAGGAATGGCCTTACCTAACGCGCCATCAGAGGAAAAAGTTTTTGCGATCATGCTTGGTATTGAGTTTGAAAAATTATCGAGAGTATATCAGAGGAATAGGAGTGACATCAGCCCACAATCTGACCAGCTTGCGGCGACACGCGGATATTTTGTTGAAACCAACGTAAGAATAGATTATTTATGGTGAAACATGGCAGTACAGTTACACCCGCCAGGGAATAATAACAAATTCGTACGCTAAAATATTAATGCATGGAAGTACCTGATTTATGGAAAAGAAAACACTGTTGACCCACTGTTCTGACGCCCCGGGTCTCATCTCGAAAATTACTAATATCTGTTACAAGCACCAACTCAACATCGTTCACAATAACGAATTTGTTGATAATACCAGTGGCCACTTTTTCATGAGAACGGAGTTGGAGGGGTACTTCAACGATCAAACGTTTCTTGCCGACTTGGACCAAGCTCTCCCGCAAGGTGCTAAGCGTAAATTGGTTGGCTCTCGCCGTAAGCGCATCGTCATTCTCGTCACAAAAGAAGCGCATTGTTTAGGCGATATTCTGATGAAAACCTACGATGGAAGCCTAGATGTTGAGATCGCCGCTGTGGTGGGGAATTACGACAAACTGCAAACTCTCACTGAACGCTTCGACATTCCTTACCACCATGTGACCCATGAAAACCTTAGCCGTGAAGAACACGAGCAGAAGATGCTAGAAGTGATCGATCAATACGATGCTGACTTTTTGGTGCTAGCTAAATACATGCGCGTATTAACGCCGACGTTTGTTGAGAAATATCACCACAAAATCATTAATATTCATCACAGCTTCTTACCTGCTTTTATTGGCGCGAAGCCATATCAACAAGCTTACGATCGCGGTGTGAAAATCATCGGTGCAACAGCACACTTCGTGACTAATGATTTAGATGAAGGGCCGATCATCAAGCAAGACGTAATTCCTGTCGACCATACATTCAATGCCCAAGATATGGCGCAAGCGGGACGCGATGTAGAGAAGAACGTATTGAGTAAGGCTTTGAATAAAGTGATCAATGACCACGTCTTTGTTTATGGGAATAAGACAGTGATCCTGTAATCCCTCCGTACTAGTTACAACGATAGTGAAACCCGTCCAACTTGGCGGGTTTCATCTTTTCAGAAGATCCCCCCTCCAATTCTAACCATCAAAGTTAAACCGATACGTTATAATTTTTCATTTCTCCACAACTATTTACTGAGAGAATGATTCCGTTTATCATTTGCCCTCCTTATAATAAACCACGTTAATATTACGGAATTAAAATGAAAAAAACGTTAGTGGCTTTTCTGATTGGGCTGACTTTACCAGCAACCACAATCGCAGATACTCTTGAGCCTGTTCAGAATGATGTATCCACTCGCATTATCGGCGGCGAACCTGCCAACACTTCCGACTGGAAATTTATTGCTTCACTGGTACGTAAAGGACAACCTACATCTATTGGTCACTTTTGTGGTGGCAGTTTCCTAGGTGGAAAATACGTATTAACTGCTGCGCACTGTGTGGAAGGTCTTAATGCGGACGATCTGGATATCGTTCTTGGTCTTTATGACAAAAACAGAGAGTCTCAAGCACAGCGCATCGCCATTAAAAATATCTATTCACATGATGAATATAACAACATAACAACGAACAATGACATCGCTCTTATTGAATTAGAACGCAATATCGATAGCGCAACTATTGACCTGGCAACGCCAGAACTTTTAGATAGCGTACGCGTAGGAGACAAGTTGCACGTGGCTGGATGGGGAAATACGTCCACGACAGACCGAATATACCCAACCGTTTTACAACAAGTAGATTTGGAATACGTAGATCGAGCTACCTGCCAAAACCTACCAGGAAACTACTCTAATGTATCAGATGACGGTATTTGCGCCGGATACTATTGGGGAGGTAAAGATAGCTGCCAAGGAGATAGCGGCGGTCCACTCATCGTTGATGATAACGGTATCAACAAATTGCTAGGCGTGGTCAGCTGGGGGGATGGATGTGCTCAACCAAACGCTTATGGTGTTTACGCCAACGTCGCTCATTTTCAACACAATGGATGGATAGATAGCCATCGCAATACTATCAGCTTCACTAAGTACCGAGATCTTCGTTTCGTTGAGCGAAAAGCGCAGCAAGAGACCTTTACTATTCGTAATGACGATACTATCCCATTCAACATCTACCAAAGCACAATATCATACGGAAGTACCATCGAGAAAAGCACTTGTACTGGTACCTTAAAGCCTTCGCAAAGCTGTCAAATTACCGTCGGCTACCAACCTAGCTATTCGGGATCAGAAACAACGATAGAGCTCTTTACCGATCATCCGAAACTGTCCAGACTCACAACAACTTTCGAGTATTCAGGTGTAGATAAAGCAAGCAGATCAGTGCGTAATGCCATTCCGCTAGCAGACGCAAATGTTTATACCGGTCAAAACGCTTGGACGGCTGAAAATGGTGAACTGCAATCAGCGGATATGGGAGCTTATCCTGGTGTATCTGAGCTGGTTTTGACCGATCTTCCGAAGGGCAAACTTACCATGGATCTCAAAGTAATGTCCGATGGTTTTGATTACTTGTTCATCTTAGTTAATGGTGAAATTTACGATAGCACCAACCAACTCCTCGATTATAAAGAGATCCAGATCGATCTTTACAAAGCATCTAATACGATAACGTTTGAATACGTCCAACACCCGTTTTCAAGTGGCATTTACAGCGCGCAAGCATTTGTTCGCAACATAAATATGTCAGTCAGCACAGATAATACGGGCGATGCTGGTAACGACGTTAATAAAAAGTCTAGTTCAGGCGGCAGTTTATCTATTGGCCTACTGGTGTTAATGGCTGCAGGTTCATTCGTACGACGCAAAAAAAGGTAACGAGATGAAACATAGACTCAAGATATTCCTACTTGGTTTGGGCACTATCAGTTTAACTGCATGTTCAGCAAACGCAGGACTGCAAACAAACCAGACGTCTGAGCACCAAGCAATGATGGTAGAGACTTATAGGACAAGTGAGAGTCAAATTTCATTTATCACAGAGTCTAACGGCTGCAGTAAGAACGATGATTTTAGCCTAAAAATAGAGCAAAGCTCACAGACAGAAGCTCTTATTACTATCGTTAGAGACAAGGCGGATCATTGTAAACGAATGCCGTTTGCCAAAACTTTTACACTGCCTTTAGATGAAGAGTTGAAAGGCAAAAAACTTTCCATTACCAACCCAAAAAGCAAGTCACTGGCTAAATAGTGATTCGCTTACGAAAGGGAGCCTCGGCTCCCTTTTTGCCTATCGCAACTCAGCAATTCTCACCCTAGCGTTTTACGCCTGCTCAGACTCCACAATACGCTTAAGTGAATGCGGGTGCAGTTTGATACAAATGCCTTGGTACTTAAACGCCACTGTTGGGTTATTCAAGCGTTCGCCATCCCCTTTCGGGCTCGACAGTTTGATCTTCACACCCAGCTCTTCTAACTCATTAAAGCGTGCGCCAAACGCTGGATAAGTGTGTCTCAAATCAGCAAGAAACTCATCTGCGGTTTCGGCATGAGACGGAATCACAAACTCCACATGTTCCCAGCTTTCAGTTGGGTAGATTTTGCCTTCCGCAGGGTATGGCAGCTCCAGACACTCAATCTTCCAGCCACGACTTTCCAACGCTTTATCGAACTCAATAACAATGATTGGACGACCGTTGATTTTCGCTTGTGAAATCACCTTACCGTATTGATTCCATGCTTCATGCGCGGCTTTTGCTGTTTCAGTATCATTAATTCGCAGCGCAATATGGTCAGCTTGAGCAAAGCTCAGATCCAGTTTTAACAGGGATGCAAGCTCTTCAATCTTCGCCATAAATGCATCCAGATCTTGGATCATCAATTTAGGCGCTAGGCGTTTTTCAACTAGTTGAGTCGTCATTGTGGTTCTCTTTTGGGGCGATTTATCTTATTACTCTGAGCGCAATAGTAAACGCAAACCAAACCACATTTCCATTCAATCGAAAAAGTATAAATTTCCCCAATTCCTCTCTGTATGAAAAGCAATAAAGTTGTTATCATTAGCCCCATTTTTGTGAACTCCAACAGAACTCGGCACTTACTTCGCCGAGTTCTTCGTCCTTGAATTGAAGGAAACGCGTGTGAATATCCAAGCACTTATTAATGACAAAGTATCTCAGGCTCTAGAAGCCGCTGGCGCACCTGCAGGCAGTCCTGCGGCAGTACGCCAATCAGCAAAGCCACAATTTGGTGACTACCAAGCAAACGGCGTAATGGGCGTTGCTAAAAAACTGGGTACTAACCCACGAGAATTTGCACAGAAAGTACTGGATGTTCTAGACCTAGATGGTATTGCGAGCAAGACAGAAATCGCTGGCCCTGGTTTCATCAACATTTTCCTAAGCGAAGAGTTCCTAGCAAAACAAGCGGAAGCAGCACTGGCTGACTCACGTCTTGGCGTTGCAGAAGACGAAGCTCAAACTATCGTTGCTGACTACTCTGCACCAAACGTTGCTAAAGAAATGCACGTTGGTCACCTACGTTCAACCATCATCGGTGATGCGGTAGTACGTACTCTTGAGTTCCTAGGTCACAAAGTGATCCGTGCGAACCACATCGGCGACTGGGGTACTCAGTTCGGTATGCTTATCGCAAACCTTGAGCGTGTACAACAAGAGTCTGGCGAAGTTTCTATGGAACTTGCGGACCTTGAAGGCTTCTACCGCGAATCGAAAAAGCTGTACGACGAAGATGAAGACTTCGCAGTAAAGGCGCGAAACTACGTTGTGAAACTGCAAAGCGGTGACGAGTACTGTGCAGAAATGTGGAAAAAACTCGTTGATGTAACCATGATCCAAAACCAGCGCAACTACGACCGTCTAAACGTGTCACTGACTCGTGACGACGTGATGGGCGAGAGCATGTACAACGACATGCTTCCTAAGATCGTTGCAGACCTAAAAGAACAAGGTCTTGCCGTTGAAGATGATGGCGCGCAAGTTGTATTCCTAGATGAATACAAGAACAAAGATGGCGAACCAATGGGCGTTATCGTTCAAAAACGCGATGGCGGTTTCCTATACACAACAACAGACATCGCATGTGCAAAATATCGTTATGAAGAGCTAAGCGCAGACCGTGTGCTTTACTTCATCGACTCACGTCAACACCAGCACCTAATGCAAGCTTGGACAATTGTTCGTAAAGCAGGCTACGTGCCAGAGTCAGTATCTCTTGAGCACCACGCGTTCGGCATGATGCTTGGTAAAGATGGTAAGCCATTCAAGACTCGTGCGGGTGGTACCGTTCGCCTTGCCGACCTTCTAGATGAAGCAGAAGTTCGTGCAGCACAACTGATCGAATCTAAAAACCCTGAGCTAGATGCGGAAGAAAAAGAGAAGATCTCTAAAACAGTTGCAATGGCAGCGGTTAAATACTCTGACTTATCTAAACACCGTACGACTGACTACGTGTTCGATTGGGACAACATGTTAGCGTTTGAAGGTAACACAGCACCATACATGCAATATGCATACACTCGCGTAGCTTCTATTTTCGCTAAAGCTGGTGTTGCTATGGACGCTCTCCAAGGTGACATCAAAATCACTGATGAGAAAGAGAAAGCACTTATTGCTAAGCTTATGCAGTTCGAAGAAGCGGTTCAATCTGTCGCTCGCGAAGGTCAACCACACATCATGTGTAGCTACCTATTCGAACTAGCAGGTCAGTTCTCTAGCTTCTACGAAGCGTGCCCTATCCTAGTTGCTGAAGACGAAGCAGTGAAACAAAGCCGTCTGAAACTAGCAGCGCTAACAGCGAAGACCATCAAGCAAGGTCTGTCTCTACTAGGTATTGATACTCTAGAGCGCATGTAAGCGATTCGAGAATCGAGAATCGAGAATCGAGAATCGAGAATCGAGAATCGAGAATCGAGAATCGAGAATCGAGAATCGAGAATCGATATGATTTCAAAAGGTTGGCGTGAAAGCGTCAACCTTTTGTTTTATCTGGCGTATACTGATGTCATTCAATTCAAATCGGATAATATAATGAGTTTTGAACTGCACCCTCAATTGGCAAAAGACACTACCGTTATCGGTCACTTCCCACTGTGTGTGGCACTTCTGCATAAAGACAATGCCGTGCCATGGGTTATTTTGGTACCTAAACGTGCAAACCTAAAAGAGCTTCACCACTTGCCAATGAAAGAACAGCAACAGTTTTTGCTAGAATCTCAGGCAGTAAGCCAAGCACTGGAAGCAACATTCCGTCCAGACAAGTTAAACCTTGGCGCACTAGGTAACATGGTGCCACAGCTGCACATTCACCATATTGCTCGCTTCAAAGATGACGTCGCATGGCCGGGACCGGTTTGGGGTAACACCAAAGGTGAATTCCGTACAGAAGAAGAGCAAAACGAATTACTTGGTCGCATTAAAAACGTGTTGTCACTGAGCTCTATTTTCCAAAAAGCATAAGAACTGCAAGCGAAAATAATTCGCCTTTGAATACGGCTGAAATAGACAGAGAAAGATTAATACGTATTTGTAACAATCTTTCTCATTTTTCTGGGATTATCACTAAAATAAAACTTGTTTAGACTACCAGCTCAGTTAGAGAGGGTCATCATGAAACAAGTCTTCAACACATTCCGATACGTCAGCTGGATCGCCATCATCTGTTCCATGGCTGCTTCATTCTTGCTTTTTCTTATGGGTGCAGCAAAAACCTATTCGGCATTTGCGGTCTTCATTCTCAATCAAACACCTCCAGAAGCACTCGCACATTTAGATAAAGCAGACATCGCGATCGCTTATTTGATCAAGTCACTGGATACGTTTCTTGTCGCACTAGTTTTGTTCATCTTTGCTCACGGCATCTACACACTATTTATTTCCAACAAAGCTAAAGCGAAAACACAAGAGCAGTCGGTTTTGCATTGGATCAGAACCCCGAACATCGGCCATCTAAAAAACATTTTGGCTGAAGTCATCATCGTGATCTTGTTTGTGAAGTTCTTAGAGCTCGTGCTGATTAACTTCGACAGCTTAGATTGGACGATCTTAACATTACCTATTTCGATTTTAGTTTTAAGTCTTGGTTTGAAGTTCCTAGGGTTAGGCGCGACTAAACACTCTGAAGAACATTAATTTCGCTGTATTCACAAACAATAACCAGCAAAATAAAAGCCGCATCATTGCTGATGCGGCTTTGTCGTTTTTACGTGATAATTTTTAGGTGACTAATTTTGATAGTCGCTACATGGTGACTGTCAGAGACAAACCATCTTGTTTAGTCACTGAGTAGCGAACACGAGTCACGTCATGAGCTTTATTAGTGTCGACTAGGCGGCTAATTTTGCCCTTCTTAATCCACACGTTTAACATCGCGTCGGCGCCATCTTCACTCATCCCAAACTGTTTAGCCAGATCTGACTGGGAGACGGTTCCTTTGTCTGCAATGTATTGATAAAGCTCTTTTAAAATCATGCTACTTGCGCCTCTAATGCACCGTTTTGTTTCTTACCAACTTGTTTGAACACACGGTAGGTACCAAAGAAGATAGCAACGATCACAGCCATCCAAATGCCACTTGTCACTGGGCTATCTGCGAAATGCGTCAATTGGTTGTAGAACGTCGCACATAGGTAAGCCAAGCCCATTGTCCAAACCGCAATAAAGCGTGCGAACTTATGACCAAACTCACGTACGTAAGCCCCCATCGCCGCCACACAAGGTGTGTACAGTAGGATAAAGATTAGGTAAGCAAATGCGGCATTGCCAGAAGCAAACTGAGATTTAATGTTACCGAAGATAGAAGCATCGACTTCTTGTTCTTCGGCAACGGCATTTGAGTCAGTTAAGTCACCCACTTCAATGCCTAGTGGATCTGAGTAGCTCAAACCGGCTAAGTTTTCAGGGATACTCATTACTGCCTCTTCTAGGCTGCCCATTAGATCAAATTCTGCGTCTTCACCGTCGCTTGGCGTGGTGTACAGGCTGTTAAGCGTACCAACTACCGCCTCTTTTGCGAAGATACCGGTAATGATACCAACCGTCGCTGGCCAGTTATCTTCTTGAACACCGATTGGCGCGAATACTGGAGTTACAACTTGCGCAGCTTTAGAAAGCACCGAGTTTTCGCTGTCTTCATTACCAAAACTGCCATCAGTACCCAATGAGTTGAAGAAACTCAGAATAGCAACGACGATAACGATGGTTTTACCTGCACCAAGTACAAAGCGCTTTAGCTTTTGCCAAGTTTTGATCACCACGTTTTGTAGCGTCGGAAGCTCGTAATCTGGCATTTCCATCACTAGGCTATCGCTGCTACCTGGGTAAAGCGTGTGCTTAAGGAAAAGACCTGTGAAGATCGCTGCCACAATACCAAGTAGGTAAAGTGCGAATACAATGTTCTGGCCAGAACCTGGGAAGAATGCCGCAGCGAATAGCGCGTATACAGGCAGACGAGCACCACATGACATAAATGGCGCCATAGATGCAGCCAGTTTACGCTCACGTTCTTGGTCTAGAGTACGAGTCGCCATGATTGATGGTACGTTACAGCCAAAACCAAGAACCAACGGTACAAATGCTTTGCCCGGTAGGCCGATTTTCTGCATGACTTTATCGAGCACGAACGCAGCACGAGCCATGTAACCTGAGCTCTCAAGTACCGCTAGGAACAGGTACAAACACGCGATAACCGGAATGAAGGTAGCAACCGTTTGAATACCGCCGCCTAAACCATCAGCAATCACCGTAACCAGCCAAACAGGTAGGTGACCATCTAACAAGTGATGTCCACCATCAACCAACAATGCGCCCGCACCAATGTCAAAAAAGTCGATAAATGCACTACCGATGTTAATCGAGAACATAAACATCAGGTACATAACAACAAAGAAGAAAGGAATTCCAATCCACTTGTTCAAAATAAACTGGTCGAGTCTTTCAGTCACACTACGACTTAACTTGCCTTCGCTTCGGCGAACTTTTTTACACTGTTCATGCAGATGCGTATACTTAGTATCCGCGACATGCAAATCGATATCCAAATCTAACGTCGTAATGACTTCCAAGACTTTGCTTCTATCAATATCAGAAAGACTATTGAGCACCATTGTGTCTTTTTCAAGCGCACGAATCGCTAGTGCACGATGAGCGACGTTTTGGTCGTTAAAAAGTGCGGAAACCGTTTGAATTGCCGACTCCATCTTCTCACCGTAATGCAAAGACAATTCCTTAAGTGGCACTCCTTGAACGATGGATTTATGAAGCTTTTCTTTAAACTCTGCCACTTGAGTTTTATTGGTTGCAGATAAACTGACAACCGGACAACCTAACGTTTTCTCAAGCTCTGCAACGTTAATCATCTGACGTTCACGCTTTAGCGCATCCATCTTGTTGAGGACAACAATCATAGGGCGACCAAGTTCGCGAAGTTGCAGCGTCATATATAAGCTGCGCTCTAAACTTGTAGCATCCACCACGTTAATAATGAGATCAGCAGGATGAGTTAGAACCGCACGCGATGCGATGGATTCATCAATACTATTACTATCATTACCACTGTCTAATGAGTAAATACCCGGAAGGTCAGTGAGCAAAAACTCATCCCCAGCATGCTTGAATTGTCCCGTTTTCTTTTCAACCGTGACGCCTGCCCAGTTACCAACTTGCTGTTTTGCGCCAGTTAAACCATTAAATAGCGTCGTTTTACCACTATTAGGGTTACCTACGGTTAGCACTTGATATTGCATTACACTCGCTCCACTTCAATTTTCTGAGCAATTGTTTCTCGCAATGCGACAGACACACCACGGACTTCGACTTGTAAAGGATCGCCCATTGGCGCACGTCGAATCACTTTGACTTCTGTATTGGGAAGCAGCCCCATTACCATGAGTTTCTTTCTGATATCTGATGAAAGACCATCTAACAACCGAATCGTCACCGTATCGCCAGGATTAATCTCTGATAACTTCATAGTGGCCCTTAAGAGTATTGCTAATGAGAAATATTATTATTTAATAAGTTTAGGTTGCCAATATTACTCCCCTATACCCCTTCAATCCTTGTGTGAAATCAAAGATTCCGTAAATGTTTTCACGCTTTCAAACGTTAACTTCGTAAATTTCCTCTCGTTATTTACGTCAAAATTAACAATTAAAAATGACACCTAACGAAACAAAAATGTCACAAACCAAGACAAAAAACAAAAAATTCAAATTAAAACAATGGTTTAAGTAAAAAACCAAACGTTGTCGCTTTTCTCATATAAACATGGCGTTATTTTTATAAGAAAAATAAGTAACCTCTCGTATAGTTACTCCATCGAGAGGGCAACCTCTCTAATAAATTCCAGAGGTGGCATGGCAACATGTCACTCCGGCAGCAAGCGAAGGTGTCCTTGACACCCGTGGTATAGTCCCCCCGGCTATACCACGATATTTTTTTTCACCTCTTTCAAAACTTCTTTACCTTATTCATCTTTTCAACACAGTTTTCGTTTTCACGAATGTCGCATGCCATCACTCCCCCAAATGAACCACGCTCTTTTGATACAGCAATACAACTGTCATTTATTTGTTGCAACTATCAGTAAATCATTCTCTTGAAGCCATTTATGCTTATTGCTATGAACATCGCGACTAACAGATAGAACGTGATCGTGCTTACGTGTTGAGAATGGATTTGTAGGCTAGATGTGATGAAGAAACAATGAAACTTACTGCGTTAGCAACTGCAGCAATAATAGAGCACTGTATGCAGCTCCCCAGCATCTTAACTATTAACTATTAACTATTAACTATTAACTATTAACTAGGGAGCGTATAATGAAGGTTTTCTAGTTAATTTCTTGGCTTTCTTGAGTCAAAGCAAACTTGGAAGGGGGCAAACCAAAATGCAGCTTAAACTTTTGGCTAAAGTAAGATGGATCATTAAAGCCACAGTTAAAGGCGACTTCACTGATTTTCTCACCCGCCAATAACTGTTCACACGCCGTTTCTAAACGAACCTCTGTGACATAGTCTTTTAACGTTCTTGACGAGGCAGATTTAAAACGTCTCTGCAAAGAGCGTTCAGACATATACAGCATTTTAGCGGCTGACGCAGTGCCAAATTCAGGATCATGGTAATGCTCTGCCACTAATTGATAGACTTTTTGCAACCACTCTTTCTCTGGTGTGACTTGATCTTCTGCAATAGTTACAGGATTGAGTTCTTGCTGCGGTTCATCCAGATAACTACTTTCCTTCGCAGATGGCCATGTAATCTCGACTTTGTTTTGAGCATCAGAAGAGAAGACAGCCAAATAACCACCACTCGTTGTCACTAGTTGGGCAAGGTGGTCAATACTCAACTCAGAGTGATTTAAGTTAGATGGAAGCCCAGTCGCGACTTTATTAGGTAATTGCGTCCCGTAATCAAGAAAGCTCAATGACACAATATCATGCCCCTTTTCTAGCATAATTCTAACCGTTTGACCCCGGAAAGAGCGCTTGATGATATTGGCAAAAATGCTATTGAAAATAACATCAAGATTAAAGCTTTCCAGAGCAACCCGGCTCTGCTTACTCTCATCTTCTAGCTCTACCAAAATACCCGCTTTTGCAAAGTCATCTTGCCATACATCAACCACTGACTGAGTTATCTGACTCAAGTTGTAGTTCTGACTCCCACCACTTACATCACTTGGAACGCTTTTGAGTTCATTTAACTGCCAATTCGTTTTAGCCAAATGCTCCTCCGTCGCAGTATCGAGAGGCATAGGTAGTTTCGCCACAATAAAGTCGACGCTTGATTTTATGGATAGAGCTACATGGTCTACGAGTAGGTTTCTAACTTGAATCTGTTTACGTAATTGCTGGTTGCTCGTAAGCAACACTCTACTTTGATGTCTTAACTGATTCGTTTTGAGAGTCACTTGAGCTGCTAGATCACGGTTAGCCTGTACAACGTAGCGAGAGCGCCAGAAAACAAGTAATGCGACGACCGCAATACTAGCTACGACAAAGCCTAAAATAGCAAATCGCGATAGATACCAAGGATGAAGGACGATAAAGTGAGATTCTAAACCAACGACTCCAGTGGCAACTTGAGACTCATTACTGACCTGCAAGTGATATTCACCGGAACTAAGGTGCTCGAGTGTCAGTTGGCCCCCCTCTAACGTTTGCCATGGGTCATCGTTGTTCAATCGATAGTACAAATTTTGACTGTCTGGTTTTGGCATCACACCGAATAAAAAACTCAGCGAAGATCCATATGGCAGTGTGAGCCCATTCAGATCGGCACTACCAACTTGCAGAACTTCATTTTCAAGCACAACTTGGCTAACAATAAACATAGACTCTGGGGGATTAGATACAAGCAGCTTGGATGCTTCTGCTTTTACGAGTCCGTACTTCGACCCCAGAACAAGCTCTCGCTCACCAATTTCTGTCTGCTGTATAACGCTACAAATACCAGGGAGGAACTCATTGTTCATTAAGCCTGATGATGATGAGTAATGTTTCACTAACTCACCCGAAAGGTGGTAATAGCTTAAACCGACAGAGGAAGCTAACCATACACCTTGCCTGTCTCTGATCAAGCAAGCAGGTCTGGCGTTGGGCTCACTCATTTCAACAACACGTTTTTCATCGCTTCGTGTATCAGTTTTAAACACACCATAAGATGAAGCAAACCACTGGCTGCCATCAACCGCCGTGGTCATGTCTAATGATTCACCAAACTTTTCTGAAAAACGGATAAACTGGATGTTGTCATTACTGTATTGGTATACGCCATGATCGGTGCCTATTAATAGGGCGTCTTCAGTATCATATAGGCGCGTAACCTTAGCAGGCAAATACTGACTTACCAGCCACTCACTTCCAAAGTTTCGTACGCTTTGTGCAGCAGTATCAACATTGTAAAGATGGTATCCGCTTGATACCCAAAGACGGTCATCACCATCAACGGTCACATGCTCTACGGCATGTCCGGCCATAACCTGTAAATAAGGAAATGTAATCTTGTTGAGACCATTTAGCTCAAATATTTCCAGCCCTTTTGAGGTTGCAAGCCAAAGCATGCCGTTTTGAAACGCAAATTCATTGATCTGCGACTCCAACTCTAAGACTTGGTTAATCCCACTCTTTCCTGAACGATAAATCTTTCGGTCATCAGCAAACCAAAGCGCACCATCAGGACCTTCAATAGTTTGCCGAATTCGTCCTGATAGGGTGTGTGAGTCATAACTACTAAAGGTCACTCGTTCAAATTTTTTACTAAATAGCGAGTAATAACGAATACCTTGGTTAGTCGCAATCCACATCCCTCCCATATTGTCACTCAACAACGAATAAATCTTCGTGTTATCTAACTCTAACTCAAGAAAACTTGCAGGCGCGACTTCGGTGACCTCACCTGAAAAAAATGAGTACAAATAAAGGCCATGCTCTGTCCCCACCCAGTACTCTTGATTTGTCTCTGCGAATGTCAAAACATGTGAGCCGCCAATTCTAATCACTTCTTTATCAGGCTGGTAAATGTTGAAAATTAAAGCGCCACGCAATGTACCTATCAAAATTTCTCTTCGCGTGTGTGAATAATAGACTTTCTCAATGTAGTTTTGACCTGAGGCAGCGACATGGTCAAACTTATCACCTTCAGAAAGATAGAAGCCGGAAGTCGTTGCTAGTGCCCACTTGGTTTCAACTAGCACCGCATCATTAATGTAAACGTAGCTATTATTACTATGTTGATAGAGCTGCAATAGAGAGAAAGAGTTTAACTCGCTAGTGTCGATATTGTAGGTATAGAAATGCGCGCCATCACTCACCCAAATATAGTTCTTTGAAGACCCTATTTTTCTTATTTGTGAGCCTGGATTTAAACTAAAGACTAAACGTCGTTCCTGATTTGGATAGGTTCGATAGACCTCATTTTCAATAAAGGTCCAAAAAGCACCTTTATGATAAGCCAACTGCTTAGCCGACGTTTGTAGGAAGCTACCTGATTTAGGCAATATAGTTTGACCATCGTAAAACAGGACTCGTCCGTGTACGTCATGAATCCACAAACCGCCCTTTTCACCCAAGAACAACTTTTTAGCCGCGATAAAAGTACCCTTTGCCTGAGTTGGCAAAGGGTAAAAGATTGCATTTGCATTATGAAGCGCAAATGCTTGGTAGGATAAGACAAAGCCCAACAGAGCAAGGGCTAATTGGCGTAGCAAGACGAAAACCTTTTGTATCAATTTGTGCTCTGAAAGTGACCGTTCATCGTTTGTAAAACATGGATTGATACGGTTATTTTGAGCTGATAATTATTGGTAATGATATCTCAATTACTTTCTGAGAAAAGGCTCGCCTTACCAAAGGTTGTAATTCTTACTACTGGATCACGTTAAAAAGACTACTCCTACATTACGACAGCACTTAATCTGACTTTTTGTTCAAGCATTGCTCAAAACTATTCGCCATATTGTTGAGAAAAGTAAAGTAACTGCCAGGTTTTGCTTCAATTGTACTCCCTAACGGGTCAAGCTCGCCTTTAGCGACATCACTGCCTCTCATTACGCTCTGAACGACAGCCGGGGTAAACTGAGGTTCAGAAAATACACAAGCCACATCTCCACCACTTAGCTTTTGACGAATTTGAATTAAGGTCTTCGCTCCTGGCTTGCGTTCTGGGCTCACAGTAAAATGCCCCATTTGATTTAGTTCATAACGATCTTCGAAATAACCGTAAGCATCATGGAATACAAAGTAACCTTTGTTTTTTACTGGTGCCAGCTTCTGCTTTATCTGTTGGTCAGTGTCTTTTAGCTCGAGTTCAAACTTTTTGAGGTTCGCTTGATATTGAGCTGCATTTTCCGGATCAAGTGATACAAGTTGATTCACAACAGCCTTGGCCACTTGTTGTGCTTGGCTTACACCTAGCCAAAAGTGCGGATCATGTGAGCCATGATCGTGCCCATCATGGTCATGGTTGTGCTCACTATCAAATTCACGCAATTCTAGATTTGGAATTTGACTAATAGTCAAAGTATTCGATCTATCCGAAACAACTTTCTCTAGAAACGGTTCAAGATCATGTCCGTACCAGATAACCAAATCAGCCGAAGCGACCTTTTTAACATCCGATGGACGCAAAGCATAGTCATGGGGTGATGTGTTAGACTGCAATAGCACGTCTGGTGAAGTTACTCCTTGAGTAAGCTCTGTTACTAACAACTGAATAGGTTTGATACTCGTCAGTACCGTTACCGCCTGTGCTGGCAGTGTTAACATTGCTGAGGCAGCAAGAATTAATGCTCTTTTCATAGTTTTACTTGGGATATGGCGTGGAAAGTGAGATAATGTTACATTATAACATTATTGATTTGCAAATGAGTTTCATTCATGTCTTCCTTAGTCCATCTTGAGCAGTTATGCGTCGAGTTCGATGGCCGCAGAGTTCTCGATAACATTAGTATGGAATTAGAAAAGGGCAAAATAACTACCCTAATTGGTCCCAATGGAGCGGGAAAATCAACGTTAGTCAAAGTTATCTTAGGTCTTCAAAAGCCGACTAGCGGCAAGTTGAACCGACAAAGAAAACTGAAAATTGGTTACGTTCCTCAAAAGTTGAAGCTCAATGACTCCCTTCCATTGAATGTAACCCGCTTCCTAAATTTAGCAGGAAAATACAGTAAGCAGGAGTGCATTGATGCATTAAGGCTTGTTGGCGCTGAACATTTACTTAATAGTAATATGCATCGCTTATCCGGTGGTGAAAACCAACGAGTGTTACTGGCGCGCGCTCTGCTTCAGCGTCCTCAGCTATTAGTATTAGACGAACCAGCTCAGGGGGTGGATATCCAAGGTCAAATCGATCTCTATGACTTAATTGAGAGCATTCGTCACCGCTTTGATTGTGGCGTATTTATGGTATCGCATGACTTACATTTAGTGATGGCGAAAACGGACGATGTTATTTGTCTGCATCACCATGTTTGCTGCTCAGGTTCACCTGCCACTATTACTCAGCACCCTTCTTACATCGCGCTATTTGGCAATGCAGCGAGAGAATCTCTCGCGTTTTATCATCACGACCATGAGCACCATCATCACGATTTATCCGGAACGCCAGTAAGCGGTGATGCGACATCATGCTCCCACCATAAACACGGACATCACCATCATGATTGAGTTTCTCCTACCTTCTATTCTTGCTGGTATTGGTATCGCGATCATTGCCGGTCCACTTGGGTCATTTGTCGTTTGGCGTAAAATGGCTTACTTCGGAGATACCCTAGCTCATGCATCGTTAATGGGCCTAGCGCTGGGCTTCTTGCTCAACGTAAATCTCTACCTTGCGCTACTCGTCTGCTGTTTAGCTCTGGCCGTTTTGCTTGTCACTCTGCAAAAGCAACAACTTGTGGCTACAGACACGTTGTTAGGTATCTTGGCACACAGTGCACTCTCTATCGGTTTAGTATCGGTTAGCTTTTTGGAAAACGTGCGCGTCGATTTAATGAGCTACCTATTTGGGGACTTACTTGCCGTCTCTCCACAAGATCTGATGTTTATTTACGCAGGTGTTGTTGCGGTAAGTGCGTGTTTGTACGTCTTCTGGCGCCCACTGCTTTCTAGCACTGTTAGTGAAGAACTTGCCGCTGTTGAGGGCGTGAATACAGACTTAGTTAGATTGGTGTTAATGCTAATGGTGGGTGTAGTAATCGCAGTAGGTATGAAGTTCGTTGGCGCGTTGATCATGACTTCGCTCCTAATTATCCCAGCAGCAACAGCACGTAAAGTCTCTTCATCACCAGAGCAAATGGCATTGTTCGCATCCATTATTGGCTCAGTGGCAGTACTGATGGGGCTTAGCCTATCATGGCACTTCGATACACCAGCCGGCCCTTCCGTAGTGATCAGCGCAACATCCTTATTCATGCTGAGCCAGCTGATTAAAAGCAAAGCATAATCGCATTGAGTATTAAACGCGAAAGACCTTGCTAACAACAAACATAAACCCACGGAAACGGAAAAAGAAAAGCCTGCGAAATCGCAGGCTTTTTAATACTTATTAAGTAGTGTGGTCGATTACCAACCCGTCACTTCACGTAGACCTTGGCCAATCTCTGCTAGAGATTTCACAGTTTTAACGCCAGCCGCTTCTAGTGCAGCAAATTTGTCTTCAGCAGTACCTTTACCACCAGAGATAATCGCACCAGCATGGCCCATACGCTTACCAGGAGGTGCAGTTACACCAGCAATGTAAGAAACCACTGGCTTCGTTACATTTTCTTTAATGTATGCTGCTGCTTCTTCTTCTGCAGTACCACCGATCTCACCGATCATAACGATCGCTTCTGTCTCAGGGTCTTCTTGGAACAGTTTTAGGATATCAATGAAGTTTGAACCCGGGATTGGGTCACCACCGATACCAACACAAGTAGACTGGCCGAAACCTTCGTCAGTGGTTTGTTTAACTGCTTCGTAAGTTAGAGTACCGCTACGAGATACGATACCTACTTTGCCTTTCTTGTGAATGTGACCAGGCATGATACCGATCTTACACTCATCAGGAGTGATAACACCCGGACAGTTAGGACCGATCATGCGAACGCCAGTTTCTTCTAGCTTCACTTTCACGTCGATCATATCTGTTGTAGGGATACCTTCAGTAATCGTTACGATTAGCTCGATACCCGCGTCAATCGCTTCTAGGATTGCATCTTTACAGAAAGGTGCTGGTACGTAGATGACTGTCGCTGTTGCACCAGTCGCTTCTACTGCTTCACGAACTGTGTTGAATACAGGAAGACCTAGGTGAGTTTGGCCACCTTTACCTGGAGACACACCGCCAACCATTTGCGTACCGTATGCGATAGCTTGCTCTGAGTGGAAAGTACCTTGACCACCAGTGAACCCCTGACAGATTACTTTAGTGTCTTTGTTAATTAATACAGACATTATTTAGCCTCCGCAGCAGCAACAACTTTCTGAGCAGCATCAGTTAGCGACTCAGCAGCAATGATATCAACATCAGAATTAGCAAGAACTTCGCGACCTAGGTCAGCGTTAGTACCTTCAAGACGAACAACAACAGGTACGCTTACGCCTACCTCTTTAACCGCACCGATAATACCTTCTGCGATCATGTCACAACGTACAATACCACCGAAGATGTTAACAAGTACCGCTTTCACATTGTCATCAGATAGGATGATCTTGAATGCTTCAGCAACACGCTCTTTCGTCGCGCCGCCACCTACATCTAAGAAGTTAGCTGGTTTGCCGCCGTGTAGGTTTACGATATCCATCGTACCCATTGCTAGGCCTGCACCGTTAACCATACAGCCAACGTTACCGTCTAGTGCTACGTAGTTCAGCTCCCACTGAGCTGCGTGTGCTTCACGCTCATCTTCTTGTGAAGGATCGTGCATTTCACGAAGCTTAGGCTGACGGTACAGTGCGTTTGAGTCGATGTTGATCTTACCGTCAAGACATAGCAAGTTGCCTTCACCAGTAATCACAAGTGGGTTGATCTCTAGCAGAGCAAGATCGTACTGAGAAAACATAGTGCCAAGACCCATAAAGATCTTAACGAATTGTTTGATTTGGTCGCCTTCAAGACCAAGTTTGAACGCTAGCTCACGACCTTGGTAAGCTTGTGGACCTACTAGTGGGTCAATTGCTGCTTTGTGGATGAGTTCCGGCGTTTCTTCCGCAACTTTTTCAATTTCCACACCACCTTCGGTAGAAGCCATGAAAACGATCTTACGGCTAGCACGGTCAACTACCGCACCTAGGTATAGTTCGTTCGCAATATTTGAAGCTTCTTCAACAAGGATTTTTGTTACTGGCTGACCATTTGCGTCTGTTTGGTAAGTTACTAGGTTTTTACCTAACCACTTCTGTGCAAACTCTTTAACGCCTTCTTTTGTATCGTGTAGCTCTACGCCACCCGCTTTACCACGGCCACCAGCGTGAACCTGACATTTAACTACTTTCTTGGCTGTACTAATACGGCCTGCGGCTTCAAAAGCTTCTTGTGGTGTATCACACGCGTAGCCTTCTGGCACAGGCAAACCGAATTCTGCAAACAGCTGTTTGGCTTGGTATTCATGCAAATTCATTTCGATATTCCGTTTGTTTTCCCTTAAGGGATTTATTATTTCCATAACGCTGCAGTCTTGGCTGCTTGTACGTCTGTAGGGTCTTCTCAAATCAATCCTTTATCATGAGTTCTCATACTGAAGGATTCAAATGAAGGCCAAACGTTGAGCTAGTCTAGCCATTGAAATTTTTAACGTCTAGCTACCTACGATAACTAGACGTTTTAGCGATATTAAACGTCTAATAGGAGACGTGCTGGGTCCTCTAGTAACTCTTTAATCGTTACTAGGAAACCAACTGATTCACGACCGTCAATTAGGCGGTGATCGTAAGATAACGCTAGGTACATCATCGGCAAGATTTCAACTTTGCCATCCACTGCCATCGGACGCTCTTGGATCTTATGCATACCAAGAATCGCTGATTGAGGTGGGTTGATGATTGGTGTAGACATTAGTGAACCGAACACACCACCGTTTGTGATAGTGAAGTTACCGCCCATTAGCTCGTCTACCGTTAGCTTGCCATCACGACCTTTGATAGCCAGTTCTTTGATGCCTTTTTCAACATCAGCGAAACCAAGCTTGTCACAGTCTTTTAGGACAGGTGTAACTAGACCACGTGGCGTTGATACCGCCATGCTAATGTCGAAGTAGTTGTGGTAAACAATGTCATCGCCATCAATCGAAGCATTTACTTCTGGGTAACGCTTAAGCGCTTCTGTCACTGCTTTCACGTAGAAAGACATGAAGCCCAAACGAATACCGTGACGCTCTTCGAACTGATCTTTGTACTGCTTACGAAGGTCCATGATTGGTTTCATGTTCACTTCGTTAAACGTCGTTAGCATTGCCGTGTTGTTCTTCGCTTCTAGCAAACGGTTAGCAACTGTCTTACGAAGGCGAGTCATTGGAACACGTTTCTGACTGCGAGCCGCTGCCGGCACGTCAACCACTGCTGGCGAGTCTTCTTTTGACGCAGATTTAGCGTTCGCAAGATGCGCTTCAATATCTTCGCGCGTAATACGACCACCAACACCAGTGCCTTTCACTTGGCTTGCTTCTAAGCCATGTTCAGCCAATAAACGGCGCACAGCTGGGCTTAGTGCGTCATTACTTTCTTCGCTAAGCGCAGCTTTGTGACGCTTATCAGGAGATGCTTCAGTACCTTCTGTTTTGTCTGCAGTTGGTTCACCTGCAACTGCGCCTGGCTTCAATTTAGCAATGATTTGTTTAGAAAGTACTGTCGCACCTTCTGCTTCAACAATAGCTTCTAAAACGCCAGCTTCCGGAGCTGGAACTTCTAGCACAACTTTGTCTGTTTCGATGTCAACCAAAACCTCGTCACGCTCTACTGCGTCGCCCGGTTGTTTGTGCCATGTCGCTACGGTTGCATCAGCAACTGATTCAGGTAAATCTGGAACCAGAATTTCAATTGTCATATCTGTTTCTTCCTTTAACTTCTAGTTCTTAATTCGAAGTTTTTGAGTTCACGTTCAGAGCGTCTTCAACCAACGCTTTTTGTTGTTTCAAGTGCACCGACATGTAGCCAACTGCTGGCGAAGCAGAAGCTGGGCGACCTGCGTATTTAAGATTTGCACCTGCAGGAATAGCGGCACGGAAGTTATGTTGGCTACAGTACCAAGCACCTTGGTTCTGAGGTTCTTCCTGACACCACACGAAGTCTTCAACGTTAGTGTATTGAGCAATTGCTGTTTGTACTTCTTCCATTGGGAATGGGTAAAGCTGTTCAATACGCACGATAGCAACATCGTCTTGCTCGTTGTTACGGCGCTGCTCTAGTAGGTCAAAGTAAACCTTACCAGCACAGAACACGACACGTTTCACTTTGCTTGGTTCTAAATCATCTACTTCTGGAATTGCAGATTGGAATGTACCATCCGCCAAGTCTTCAATCGTTGAAGTACATAGAGGGTGGCGCAGCAAAGATTTCGGTGACATAACAATGAGAGGTCGACGCATTGGGCGTACAACCTGACGACGAATCATGTGGTACACCTGAGCCGGTGTTGAAGGAACCACAACCTGCATATTTTGCTCAGCACAAAGCTGAAGGTAACGCTCTAAACGTGCAGATGAGTGCTCAGGACCTTGACCTTCATAACCATGAGGTAGAAGCATAGTAAGACCGCACAAACGCGCCCACTTTTGCTCGCCTGACGAGATAAACTGGTCGATAACAACTTGTGCACCGTTGGCAAAATCACCAAACTGTGCTTCCCAGATAGTTAAACCACCTGGTTCGGCTGTTGCGTAACCGTATTCAAACGCCAACACAGCTTCTTCTGACAATACTGAGTCAAAGACTTGGAATGGCCCTTGGTTGTCATGAATATTCGCTAATGGAATGTAAGTGCTTGCATCGGTTTGGTTATGAAGAACCGAGTGACGGTGGAAGAAAGTACCACGACCCGAGTCCTGACCAGAAAGACGAATACGCTTGCCATCGTCAACCAATGTAGCATATGCCAATGTTTCAGCCATACCCCAGTCAATAGCTTTTTCACCGGTCATCATTGCTAGACGATCGTTGTATAGCTTATTAACACGGCTTTGCAGTTTATGGCTTTCTGGGTACTGACACAGACGATTGCCTAGCTCAATAAGGCGTGTCTTGTCGTATTTTGAATCCCACTCCATATCCCATTCGTGCCCTAAGTAAGGGGACCAGTCTACAGAGTGCAACGCCATTGGACGCCATTCTTTAACAACCACTTCACCGCGATCTAATGCATCGCGATACTCATTGACTAACTGAGTCGCTGTCTCGATATCTGATTCATTTTTATCGATCAGAACATCTGCATACAATTTGCGTGGTGTAGGATGCTTTTTGATTTTCTGGTACATCAAAGGCTGAGTCGCATTTGGCTCATCCGCCTCATTGTGACCGTGGCGACGGTAACATACAAGATCGATCACGACATCGCGCTTGAACTCGTTACGGTAATCCAATGCAATGCGAGTAACAAAAGCAACTGCTTCTGGGTCATCGGCATTTACATGGAAAATTGGCGCCTGCACCATCTTCGCGATATCGGTACAGTACATCGTAGAACGCGTGTCACGAGGATTAGACGTCGTAAAGCCTACTTGGTTGTTGATGACGATACGTACCGTACCACCAACTTGGAACCCACGAGCAAGAGACATGTTGAACGTTTCGGCAACCACACCCTGACCAGCGATTGCTGAATCACCGTGGATGGTGATAGGAAGCACTTTGCTACCTTGATTATCACCCAAGCGGTCTTGACGTGCTCGAACTGAGCCCATGACTACCGGGTTTACGATTTCTAGGTGTGATGGGTTAAATGCAAGCGCTAAGTGAACATCACCGCCTGGAGTCGCAAAATCAGCAGAGAAACCTTGGTGATATTTCACATCACCCGTCCCCCAAGTTTCGTCGTGTTTACCGGCGAACTCATCAAACAGGTCTTGAGGTTTCTTACCAAGTACGTTCACCAGCATGTTCAAACGACCGCGGTGAGCCATACCGATAACCACTTCACGCATTCCACTTGTACCCGCATGACGAATCAACTCTTTCGTCATCGGAATCAACGCATCACCACCTTCTAAAGAGAAACGTTTTGCACCTGGGAATTTCGCCCCGAGGTAACGCTCCAAACCTTCAGCGGCTGTTAGCTCTTCTAGGAATGTGCGCTTCTCATCTTTGTTGAATGATGGCTGGCCTACGACAGACTCAAGGCGTTGCTGAATCCAACGCTTTTGCTCTGTGTCAGTCATGTGCATGTATTCAGCACCGATGGAACCGCAATAAGTTTTGTTGAGGGCTTCATAGATATCTTTCAACTTCATGGTTTCTTGCCCAACAGCAAAAGAACCTACGTTGAAAGTTTCTTCGAAGTCATCTTCGGTAAGATTATGAAAAGCAGGGTCTAACTCCGCCACTGTTGGGCGTTGCCATAGACCTAGTGGGTCTAATTCTGCAGCTTCATGCCCGCGGAAACGGTATGCGTTGATTAGCTGTAGAACTTTTACTTGTTTTGCATCGACATCTGGGTCACTAACTTGGACATTGTAATGCTTTGTTTCTCTAGCGAGTCGTCGGAAGTAGTCACGGACACGTGAATGTGGTTGTTCTGCCACTTCTTCTGATGGCTTAGGCAAGCCTTCAAAAACACGTTTCCACTCCTCACTTACCAGATCGGGATCACTTAGATACAGTTCGTAGAGGTCCTCTACATACGTTGCATTGGCGCCAGCCAAGTGTGAAGACTCGAGCCATGCCTTCATCACGCCGTTGTGCATATTTTCCCTTAACCAGTAGTTTTCACGTTTGCTTCGGTCTTTGCCGAGCTATAAGAGCCGACTAAAAATACGGTCGGCAATTTTTGTATTCTTTACTCGAATATTACTGAAGCAGTGAAGCGGTCATATCGGGTGATCCGCAACACTGCGACACTCCTAAGAGCGAGTAAATTAAACCGAACGATTAACCAACATCGACTTAATGTGACCGATGGCTTTCGTCGGATTTAATCCCTTAGGACAAACACTTACACAATTCATGATGCCATGGCAACGAAAAACGCTAAATGCATCATCAAGATCAGACAAACGTTCATCTGTTGCCGTATCGCGGCTATCAATTAGCCAACGGTACGCTGCGAGAAGACCAGCTGGGCCGATGAATTTATCAGGGTTCCACCAGAATGATGGGCAAGACGTTGTACAACATGCACACATGATACATTCGTACAATCCATCTAAATGCGCACGATCATCAGGCGATTGTAGGTTCTCACGTGATGGTGGTAATGCACCATCATCAATCAAGAATGGTTTAACTTTCGCATAGTTATCATAGAACTGCGTCATGTCAACGATAAGATCGCGCACGACAGGTAACCCTGGTAGTGGACGAATAACTATCTTATCGCCTTGTAGAGCAGATAACGGTGTGATACACGCTAGGCCGTTTTTACCATTCATATTCAAACCATCAGAACCACACACCCCTTCACGGCATGAGCGACGGAAAGCGATGCTTGGATCTTGCTCTTTTAGCAGAATCAATGCATCAAGCACCATCATGTCTGAGCCTTCGTCTACCTCAAGGGTATACTCTTTCATGTAAGGCTTAGTATCCACATCCGGATTGTAACGGTATAAAGAGAAGTTTAATTTCATAGTCGTATCCTCCCTTTAGTATGTACGTACTTTCGGCGGGAAAGCTTCACGATGCGTTGGCGTCATGTTCACATCACGCTTAGTCATCGCTTCTGTTTCCGGATTGTAGATAGAGTGACATAGCCAGTTCTCATCATCACGCTCAGGGAAATCGAAACGAGCATGTGCGCCACGACTCTCTGTACGGTAGTTCGCTGCAACGGCAGTTGAAAACGCGGTTTCCATCAGGTTATCAAGTTCTAGACACTCGATACGCTGCGTGTTGAACTCTGAAGACTTGTCCGCTAGATGCGCGTCTTTCAAACGTTCGCGAATCACTTTCAACTCTTCTAGACCGGTTGCCATCGCATCGCCTTCACGGAATACCGAGAAGCTGTTTTGCATGCATGCTTGTAGGTCTTTACGAATCTGAACTGGATCTTCACCACCAGTGCTGTTTTCCCAACGCATAGTACGCGCTAGAGACGCTTCAATATCAGATTCTGTTGCAGGACGAGCTTCTGCTTGCGCTGCTAGCGTTTCGCCAAGGTGCAAGCCAGTGGCACGACCAAATACGACCAAGTCTAGTAATGAGTTGCCACCCAGACGGTTAGCACCGTGTACCGATACAGAAGCAATCTCACCACATGCGTAAAGGCCTTGTACTTCCATCTCGCTACCGTCGGCCTTCTGCTTAATTGCTTGGCCAGAGACTTGAGTAGGTACACCACCCATCATGTAGTGACAAGTTGGAATTACTGGAATTGGCTCTTTCACTGGGTCAACGTGTGCAAATGTACGAGACAGTTCACAGATACCTGGTAGACGTGATTCAAGTACTTCTTTACCAAGGTGATCAAGTTTCAACTTGATATGTGGACCCCAAGGACCATCACAGCCGCGGCCTTCACGAATTTCAATCATCATTGAACGAGCAACCACGTCACGACCAGCAAGGTCTTTCGCGTTTGGTGCGTAGCGCTCCATGAAGCGTTCACCATCTTTATTTAGAAGGTAACCACCTTCACCACGACAACCTTCCGTCACTAGAACACCCGCGCCAGCAATACCTGTTGGGTGGAACTGCCACATTTCCATGTCTTGCATTGGAACGCCTGCGCGAAGTGCCATACCAACGCCATCACCCGTGTTGATGTGCGCGTTAGTGGTCGATGCGTAAATACGACCTGCACCACCTGTAGCTAGAATGGTTGCTTTTGATTTGAAGTAACAGATTTCACCCGTTTCCATACAAATCGCAGTACAACCCATGATTGCGCCGTCTTGGTTTTTCACAAGATCCAAAGCGTACCACTCCGAGAAGATGGTTGTTTTGTGTTTTACGTTTTGCTGGTAAAGCGTGTGAAGAAGTGCGTGACCAGTACGGTCTGCAGCAGCGGCTGTACGAGCAGCCTGCTCACCACCAAACTCTTTAGATTGACCACCGAATGGACGTTGGTAGATGGTACCGTTATCGAAACGAGAGAATGGCAGACCCATTTTTTCAAGCTCGATAACTGACTCAGGACCATTTTTACACATGTATTCAATCGCGTTCTGGTCACCGATGTAGTCGGAACCTTTAACGGTATCGTACATGTGCCATTGCCAATCGTCTTTGTGCGAGTTACCCAGAGCAACAGTAATGCCACCCTGTGCAGACACAGTATGAGAACGTGTTGGAAATACTTTTGACAACAAAGCACATGATAGGCCTTGTTCTGAAATTTGTAGTGCAGCGCGCATACCTGCACCACCAGCGCCGATTACTACGGCATCAAACTCACGAACTGGAATAGACACTTACGCACCCCACAGAATAAATAGACCAGAGAAGACATAGCCGAATAGCACGGCAATAACACCAAGTTGTAGTGCGCCACGTAGTTTCGCGCACTTAATGTAATCAGTTAATACTTGCCACAAACCAACCCAAGCGTGAATCAGGATCGAGACAAGTGCCAACATGGTGAATACTTTAGTGAAGGTACCACCAAAGAATTGGGTCCAAGATGCGTAAGAGATATCTGAAAATGCACAGAAGCTAATCAGATAAATCGTGTATAGCGTCATAATGATTGCAGTTGCACGAATTAGTAGGAAATCGTGTACACCATTACGACCAAATGAAGATACGTGTTTTACCATACCAAGATCCCCGCCAATAATGATAATACTGCTGTTGCACCAAACGCGACTTTAGCGCTCATCGTGCCTGAATCTAGTTCTTCAAAGTGACCTAGATCCATCAATAAGTGACGGATACCACCTGCGATGTGGTAGGCAAGTGCAGTAAGAATTCCCCACAGGATGAATTTTACGAAGAAGCTATCGACGATGTCAGCGGCTTCCATAAAACCCATTGGGGATGACAGAGAAATGGATAGTAACCACAGTAATATACCCACCGCAACAAACGTAATTACCCCAGACACACGGTGTAGGATGGATGCGATTGCTGTGATAGGAAAGTGGATGGTCTGTAAATCTAAATTAACAGGTCTTGACTTTCTTTCTTTCACGGGCTTGCTCACTCAGCTCCATTGAGCATTTATTGTTATAACCAATTTCAGCTTCCAAACGTACAAAAGTTAACATCTATTTAACAAATATCGCGAGTAACCACCCAGATAATTGTAAACAATTTGTTAACAAACGGAATCCAGCAACAAACCTCACTCTTTGTTTCTAGCCCCGAATTTATAAGGATTTAACTAAAATTTTCTTTGCCAATATACGGCGAGCAACATTCTAATACAATTGGTGTAACAAATTATGCTACATAGAACAGATTTTTAACGATTTTCATGAGAAAAATCATAACAAGTGCACACAAAGATGGAGAAAAATTGACTTTAAGCTTTAACAACAGTACAAAAATGGCACATAAACATCCTGGACGGATTAAATAATAAACAAAGGAGATTGTTATGGCGGATAAGAAAGCGACCCTTCATGTTGAAGGTCAAGCGCCAATCGAACTGCCAATTATGGACGGTACGCTAGGTACACCTGTAATTGACGTTCGTAAGCTGGGAGCCAATGGTTACTTTACTTTTGACCCAGGTTTTCTTGCCACTGCATCTTGTGAATCATCAATCACGTACATCGATGGCGGCAAAGGTATTCTTTTGCACCGCGGTTTCCCGATTGATCAATTAGCCAATAACGCAGATTACTTAGAAGTATGTTACATCCTTCTTTATGGTGAAGCCCCTACCCGAGAACAATACGAGCAATTCAAAACGACCGTTACTCGTCACACAATGGTGCACGAGCAAATCGCAAGCTTTTTCCATGGCTTCCGACGCGATGCTCATCCAATGGCGGTAATGTGTGGTGTAGTTGGAGCACTTGCAGCCTTCTATCACGACTCTCTTGACATTAACAACGACGAACACCGCGAAATTGCAGCGTACCGTCTGCTGTCAAAAATGCCAACACTGGCGGCGATGTGTTACAAATACTCTATCGGTCAGCCATTTATTTACCCTCGTAACGACCTTAGCTACGCTGAGAACTTCTTGCATATGATGTTCGCAAACCCTTGCGAAGAGTATGAAGTAAATCCTGTAGTTGCCCGTGCGATGGATAAGATTTTCACTCTACACGCGGATCATGAACAGAATGCGTCGACATCAACTGTACGCCTAGCTGGCTCTTCTGGTGCGAACCCATTTGCATGTATTGCCGCTGGCATTGCATCCCTTTGGGGACCTGCTCACGGTGGTGCAAACGAAGCCTGCTTGAGAATGCTAGAAGAGATTGGCAGCGTCGATAACATCCCTGAATATGTAGACCGCGCGAAAGACAAAGATGACCCATTCCGCTTAATGGGCTTTGGTCACCGCGTTTACAAGAACTACGACCCACGTGCGACAGTAATGCGCGAAACGTGTCATGAAGTTCTCAAAGAGCTAAACATTCAAGATCCTCTGCTAGACGTTGCAATGGAACTTGAGCGCATTGCGCTTTCTGATGAGTACTTCGTGTCTAAGAAGCTGTACCCGAACGTAGACTTCTACTCAGGTATCATTCTTAAAGCGATTGGTATTCCAGTTTCTATGTTTACGGTTATCTTCGCGATTTCTCGTACCATCGGCTGGATTGCTCACTGGAACGAAATGCACAGCGATCCACTGAACCGCATCGGTCGTCCTCGTCAGCTATACACTGGCGAAACACAACGTGAGTTTTCTCCACTTCACGAACGTGAATGATCTTTTAGTACGAAGATAGACAAACAAAAGGGTTGAGATTTTCGTCTCAACCCTTTTCCTTTTCAGCGCTTAACGTTACTAATAGCGAACGTTAAACCGGATTATCAATATCGATAAACTCCACATGTAGGCCGTATTCATCCGCTAGCCATTTGCCTAAGGCCTGAACACCATAACGCTCAGTAGCATGATGACCTGCAGCAAAGTAATGAATGTCCATTTCACGAGCGGTATAAGTGGTGCGCTCTGAAATTTCTCCAGAGATAAATGCATCCAGCCCGTGCTGTACAGCAAGTTCAATGAAATCCTGCCCTCCACCAGTGCACCAGCCGACTGTCTCAATCATCTTATCGGTATTCTCTGGAGCGATATGCAGAGGCTCTCTATCAAGAACTTGATTGATCTTGCTCGCAAACTCAGCACCAGACATCGGTTTTTTCAAGCGTCCAAACATGGCTACTGATTGAGGATGTCCTTCAAGTCCACCTTCTACTTCGATTTCAAGTAAGCGAGCTAATTCGGCGTTGTTGCCTAGCTCTGGGTGAATATCCAGAGGAAGGTGATAACCATATAAGTTGATATCGTTTTTGATCAGACTACGAATTCGTTTACCTTTCATACCACGAATTGGCTCAGGTTCACCTTTCCAAAAATAACCGTGATGAACGAGTAATGCGTCTGCATTAAGCTCAATCGCTTTATCGATTAAGGCTTGGGAGGCAGTTACGCCAGTGATAATACGCTTTACGGCTGGCGTCCCTTCTACCTGTAACCCGTTTGGTGCGTAATCTTTAATTAACTGCGGTGACAGTTTGTCATTAAGAATCTGTTCTAGCTTTAAGTTATTCATTATTACTTCCAATTTCTAGCGCATGTAAACCTAAATAACCTCTCGATGAAATCAGACCGAGAGTGTGCAACCTAGTTGATACAACAACGTTTTGACATCTGGCACCTTGATATCATTTAGGTATTTAAAGTGTATCTCGAACCCTAATATCGATGCTAGCCACCCTACCCTCAAAAGCAAATTTAGTTACAATAACAAAGCTTGTCGCCTCACCATACATTTAGGGATACGGATGAACCAACTGCAACGCTTTTACCAATGGATCGCCACTTCACCTCCTCTTTTCAAGTTACGCTCTCCGTTTGCAACCTTAGAGGATCTTACGGTAACGCCTTTAAAGAACACTGAGCAATACAATGGTAATCCAAGATTGGGCTTTTTATATCAGCACTTATGCACTGCAGTTCTCTCTAGTTCAGAACGATATCAGGTTATCGCGGAAGAGGTTCAGTTAAACGACATCGAAGGTAAGACCATTGGTGCTATAGATTTGGTGTTGCGGAATACAGAATCAAATCAAATAGAACACTGGGAAGTGGCGATTAAGTTTTATCTTCTTTATAACGGCGTTTGGTATGGTCCGAATGCTCACGACCAGCTGCATACAAAACTGAATAGAATGCTTACTCATCAATTGAAAATGAGCGATCGCCCGGAATTTCAAAAAATAATTCCGTTAAACGACGCCCCACAAGAGCATCTATTGATGCAAGGACGACTCTATATTAATCCGTTTACTCCAGAGCCAACTCCTAGCGAGTGCTTGGGTTATGAACTAAATCCAAGTCAGATTAGTGGTTACTGGTGCTACCAGAGCCAATGGGAGTTAATCGGTAAGCCACTTTATCATTTACACAAACCATGCTGGGCGATTGGTACGGACGATTTATCTCGACCCATTGAAAAGCCTTCAGACCGATTTGTACATGCACAAACGGAGGACGGTCAATTCTGGTTTGTGGTACCAGATTCATGGCCCGGAGATAAAGCGGTTCGGGGCACTTAAACATGAAAGGGTTGATGTTTTCACATCAACCCTTTGCTAGATACATTGACCATTGGATGTTTTACAAACCAGCGGCTGCAAACACTTGATTAACGATCTCTTGTGCTTCAGCTTCGATTTGTTTCAGATGTTCTTCACCTTTGAAGCTTTCACAGTAAATCTTGTAGATGTCCTCTGTGCCTGATGGACGAGCAGCGAACCAACCGTTAGCTGTCGTTACTTTAAGGCCGCCAATCGCAGCACCATTGCCTGGTGCATGCGTTAGACGAGCAGTGATCGCATCACCTGCTAGAGTTTCAGCCGCAACCATTTCTGGTGACAACTTCTTCAATACGTCTTTTTGTGGGCCATTTGCTACAGCTTGAATACGGTTGTACTTCGACTCACCGTGCTTCGCCGCTAGCTCTTCATAGTAATCTTGAGGGTTCTTACCCGTTACCGCAGTGATCTCTGCTGCTAGAAGGCATAGCAAGATGCCATCTTTGTCTGTTGACCAAGGCGTGCCATCTTTACGAAGGAAAGACGCACCAGCACTTTCTTCGCCGCCGAAACCAAACTTACCAGTGTACAGACCGCCTACAAACCATTTGAAACCAACAGGCACTTCACATAGCTCACGACCTAGATCCGCAACAACACGGTCAATCAGCGCACTTGAAACTAGTGTTTTACCAACAGCGACGTCTTTACCCCACTCGTCACGATGACGGTACAAGTAGTCAATACAAACGGCTAAGAAGTGGTTCGGGTTCATCAAACCTTTTGGCGTAACGATACCGTGACGGTCGTAGTCAGGATCGTTACCAAATGCTAAATCGTATTCGTCTTTCAGTGCCAATAGACCCGCCATTGCGTAAGGAGAAGAACAGTCCATACGCACAACGCCGTCTTTATCTAGCGACATGAATTGGAAAGAAGGATCGATCGATTCACTTACTAGCGTTAGGTCTAGGTTGTATGCCTGACCAATTTGACGCCAGTAATCAATACCGCTGCCACCCAATGGATCTACACCAATCTTCAGGTTCGCTTTTTGGATTGCTTCCATATCGATAACGTTCACCAGGTCATCAATGTATGGCTTCACCAAGTCCATCTCTACAAACAGATCCGATGCTTTTGCTTCTGCTAGTGGTAGGCGTTTAACACCTTGTAAACCTTCAGCAATCAATTCGTTCGCACGATCTTCGATAGCTTGAGTCAACTCAGCTTCTGCAGGACCACCATGTGTCGGATTGTATTTGATACCGCCGTCTTGTGGTGGGTTATGTGATGGGGTAATAACGATACCGTCTGCTTTTTCATCGTGTTTGATGTTGTAAGTCAGAATCGCGTGTGAAATACCCGGTGTTGGCGTGTAACCGTTGTCTTGTTGGACAATCACTTTCACACCGTTTGCAATCAGTACTTCAATCACACTTGAGAAAGCAGGCTCAGATAGCGCATGCGTGTCTTTACCCACAAACAACGGGCCAATTGTGCCTTGCTCAGCACGAACTTCTGCTACCGCTTGAGCGATCGCTAAAATGTGGTTTTCGTTAAAAGTGTGCTTGTCTGCAGTACCGCGGTGGCCAGAAGTACCAAATTGAACTTTGTGTTCTGCGTTTGCCGCGTCTGGTTGAAGTAAGAAGTAGTTAGCAACGAGTGCTGGGATATTGTGAAGATCTTCCTGCTGCGCTTTTTGCCCAGCACGAGGGTGCATAGCCATGTTTGACATCCTTTCTTTCAATACAAATAAAATTAAAAAAGCCTCATAATATCCGCTCACTGCGACGCATTATGAGGCTTCTATCAGGTTTCTTAGATTGAACCTGTTACTTTTTCTATTAAGTCAGGTTGGAACCCCATGTGTGCCATCACTTGTTCAACCATCTGTCTTTTACGACTTGTATTGTTATTCGTGATAACCCAAAACGGTGTGCCAGGAATGGCTTTTGGCTTGGTCGTATTACCGTTTGCTAGCAAGGTTTCTTCATTGTCTGCAAAGTACACGCGTTTGCGTCCTTTTACATTCGTAGCCTGGGCGAAACCTTCTGGATTCAATTTATGTAAGGTCGATAATACCAACATAAAGCGATCAATCGCTTTTTTTAGACCGGCAAACTCATCAGAAATAAGCAGCGAACGCATTTCTTTCACTACATCAACAGATTCCGTTTTACCCGCATCTTTACTTACTACAATCCCTTGTGGCTTCTCTACTACAGGCGCGGCTTTAGCTTCCTGCAACTGACCATCAAGGTTTAAAAGGCGTCGCAAAATATCCGAGGCGCTTTCACCGATATGCTTAGTTTGACTAGCTATATAACGGTATAGATCCTCATCAACCTCAATTGTTTTCATTCGCTTTTCACATTCTCAATGTTTAAACTCTGGGGGATTATAACGAGATCCACGCGGATACTCCACGTTAAACCCATCACGAATAAGATAAAATGTCAGCATTACTCAACTATAAGCAGGAAGGCCAAGGCCAAACAGTTGTTTTGATTCACGGATTGTTTGGTAGTTTAAGTAATCTGGGTCTACTCGCCCGCGATCTTATTAAAGATCACACGGTGATCAGTATTGATCTGAGAAATCACGGCCTCTCTTTCCACTCCGAAGTCCATAACTATACCGATATGGCAAAAGATGTGGCTCAGCTCCTTCAGCACTTAAACGTTGAGCCATCTATTGTTATTGGTCACTCCATGGGCGGAAAAGTCGCGATGGCTCTTGTGGACATTGCTCCAAATGTAGTCAAGCAGTTAGTCGTTCTCGACATGGCGCCTGTAGCCTACACTACGAACCGCCACGATAATGTTTTTAACGGCTTACATGCTGTTATTAATGAAAAACCAGCAAATCGACAGCAAGCCATGGATATCCTAGCTCAACATATTGAACTCGATGGTGTAAGACAATTTCTCTCTAAATCACTGTACAAAAATGGCGATAAGATGGATTGGCGGTTTAACGTACCGAGCCTTTTTGAGAATTATGACCAAATTATTGGCTGGCAAGAAATCACACCAACAGATATCCCAACTTTATTTATCAAAGGCGGCGACTCTGACTACTTAATGCCAGAACATCAGCCGGCAGTGAAACGACAATTTAACCATGCTAAAGCACACATTATCTCTGGCACTGGTCACTGGTTACACGCCGAGAAACCGACAGAAGTAATGAGAGTCATTCGAAAATACATTTCGAGTTAACAAATTCGAAAAGCAACACTAGATTATTGAAATAACCCTTCTTGTAGTGCATTAACTTTACCGTTTAACAGTGGTATAGTGCGCCCAAGATTTTTCGGCATGAAGGGCTAAAATGCTTTACGACTATATGGATATGCTCGAGTCTATTGGACTCGATCTTCTTTTTGCTGCTATCTTTTTTTTCATCGGGATGGCGATAAAAGATGTGCTAAAGCAAGGCAATGTACCTGTTTTTGGTCGTCGTATTGTGTGGTTAGTCCTTTTCCTAGGCTGTGCTGGCTTTATTGCAAAAGGTGTAATTCAGCTAACTTGGGAAGGCTCAGGGTTAGGTTAAACCCTTAGTAGCATCGCCAATAACAAACAATGTAAAGGTATAGACTCTATGGCAAGTGTAGGTATCTTCTTCGGTAGCGACACAGGTAATACTGAAGCCGTTGCAAAGATGATTCAAAAGCAACTAGGTAAACATCTAGTTCACGTTCAAGACATCGCGAAAAGCAGCAAAGAAGACATTGATAACTTCGATCTTCTTCTTCTAGGTATCCCAACTTGGTACTACGGCGAAGCACAATGTGATTGGGATGACTTCTTCCCTGAGCTTGAGCAAATCGACTTCTCTACTAAGCTAGTGGCTATCTTTGGCTGTGGCGACCAAGAAGACTACGCAGAATACTTCTGTGACGCGATGGGCACAGTCCGTGATATCGTTGAATCTAAAGGCGGCACAATTCTTGGCCATACCTCGACAGAAGGCTACGAATTTGAAGCGTCTAAAGCACTTGTTGAAGGTGACGAAAGCCAATTCGTAGGTCTATGTATTGATGAAGACCGCCAACCAGAATTGACTGACGAGCGTGTTGAAAGCTGGGTTAAACAGATCTATGAAGAGATGTGTTTAGCTGAGCTAGAAGGCTAATCAAATTGAATGATACAAAGACCTCCACTTGGAGGTCTTTTTGTATGTATTGTCACACAGCATCGGTAAGTACTTCCTCTTCGCGATACTGAGGTTTCTTTCTTACATAAAGCTTGCGTTGAACCTCTGAAACCACATTCCCCTGTTTATCTTTTACATGAGTAATAAACTCAGGAAAGCACTTTTCTCCATTCCGTGTCATTTGATAAATGTTTTCCAGCATCCCTTCAGTGACCTCAAATTCTGCAAACAAATCACTTTGCCCCGGCTTAATAAAGTTAATGCTTGCCTCTTTATCCCACACATAATATTCCTCTCGTAGAATCCCCATCAGCATCAACGAGTAAATAGGATCAGTTAAAGAGAAAATACTGCCGCCATATTGGGTGCGATTGGCATTTTTATTCCACCAGCGAAGCTTTAAACGTACCTTTACAGTACGGAAGTCTTGAGAAATATGTAAGATTTTAATACCCGCCCCCCAAAAAGGAGGCCAAATATTGAGTGCGAACTTTACAATTCCTGGTTTGTATATCTTCGCTAGTCGCCTATTCATCGCTATCCCTGCCCTCTCCAAGCTTAATGTTACACAATTGTAACTGGTCAGAGCTGTAATATAATGGACCTGTTTCTAATTTACAAAAAGATTCTATTAACCCTTTGAAGTTCGTGGTTTAATGTTCCGAACGCTTATCCTATAATGGTAGGAAGATTGAATTCTGTTAAATCGCTGCAGATGATCCAACGGGAAAGTATATGTCAGATAATAATCAGGCGCTGAAGGATGCGGGTTTAAAAGTAACCCTTCCGAGGCTAAAAATTCTAGAAGTACTTCAGCAGCCAGACTGCCAGCACATCAGTGCTGAAGATTTGTACAAAAAGTTGATTGATCTAGGTGAAGAAATTGGCCTAGCAACTGTTTACCGAGTTCTAAACCAGTTCGACGATGCTGGTATTGTAACTCGTCACCACTTTGAAGGTGGAAAGTCAGTCTTCGAATTATCGACTCAACATCACCACGACCACCTAGTGTGCCTAGACTGTGGTGAGGTAATTGAATTTTCTGACGATCTTATTGAAGAACGTCAAAAAGAGATTGCAGCTAAGTACAATGTCACACTAACAAACCACAGCTTATACTTGTACGGCAAGTGTAGCGATGGTGGTTGTAAAGACAATCCAGATGCACACAAACCGAAAAAATAAGGGTTTGTTAATTTAAAAAGTAAACGTCAGCACATGCTGGCGTTTTTTGTTTCTAGAAGTCAGTACCTTAGACGTCAGTACTTTGGTTACAGAACAAAAGCTACTAAACACCCATCTTTTTTCTCCACAGTTTTGCACATCTATATAGCACTCTGTGGGATTAGGTATAAAAAATGCCAGCGTTTGCTGGCATTTTTTCATCGTTCTCAGCATTAATTGAGATTATTGATTCTCAATTTTTGCCCAGGTATCACGTAGACCAACCGTGCGGTTGAATACTAGATTATCTGCTGAAGAGTCTTTCGAGTCTGCACAGAAGTAACCCATACGTTCAAACTGGTAACCTTTTTCTGCTTCTGCAGAAGCTAGGCTAGGCTCGACGAAGCCATTGATCACAACTAATGATTCAGGGTTGATAGTAGAAGCAAAATCTTCCGCTGCGCCTGGGTTTGGCACCGTAAATAAACGATCGTACAGACGAATTTCCGCTGGAAGAGCTTTATCAGCTGACACCCAATGAATAACGCCTTTCACTTTACGACCATCTGCTGGGTTTTTACCTAGCGTATCTGCATCGTAAGAACAGAAGATCGTTGTGATGTTGCCTTCGGCATCTTTTTCAACGCGCTCAGCTTTGATCACGTAAGCACCACGTAAACGAACTTCTTTACCTAGCACTAAACGCTTGTACTTTTTGTTCGCTTCTTCACGGAAGTCTTCACGCTCAATCCACAATTCACGCGTGAATGGCACTTCACGCACGCCCATTTCAGGTTTATTTGGGTGGTTGGCAACTGTCAAGTTTTCTACTGCGCCTGCTTCAAAGTTTTCGATAACAACTTTAACAGGATCCAGTACAGCCATTGCACGCGGAGCGTTCTCGTTTAGGTCATCACGAATACAAGATTCTAATGAACTAAACTCGATCATATTTTCTTGCTTCGTTACACCAATACGCTTACAAAACTCACGAATAGATGCAGGTGTGAAGCCACGACGACGCAGACCTGAGACAGTCGGCATACGTGGATCATCCCAACCATTAACCAGTTTTTCAGTAACTAGCTGGTTAAGCTTACGCTTAGACATCACTGTGTATTCAAGGTTTAAACGACTGAACTCGTATTGATGTGGACGGCTTTCGATCGTGATGTTGTCTAGAACCCAATCGTACAGACGACGGTTATCCATGAATTCAAGCGTACAAATAGAGTGCGTAATGCCTTCTAATGCATCAGAAATACAGTGCGTAAAGTCGTACATTGGGTAAATGCACCACTTATCACCAGTTTGGTGGTGCGTAGCAAAACGCACACGGTATAAAACTGGATCGCGCATGACCATGAATGAAGAACCCATGTCGATTTTAGCACGAAGACACGCTTTACCTTCTTCAAATTCACCAGCGCGCATTTTTTCAAACAACGCCAAGTTCTCTTCAACAGAACGGTCACGGTATGGACTTGGTTTACCTGGCGCCTTTAGTGTGCCGCGGTATTCACGAATTTGCTCTGGACTTAGCTCATCTACGTACGCTAAGCCTTTGTTAATCAATTCAATTGCATATTCGTAAAGCTTATCGAAGTAGTTTGATGAGTAACATACTTCACCACTCCACTCAAAGCCCAACCAGTTTACATCTTTCTTGATAGACTCAACGTATTCGATGTCTTCTTTTTCAGGGTTTGTATCGTCGAAACGCAGATTACATTGACCCTGGTAGTCCTGAGCAATACCGAAGTTCAAACAGATAGACTTAGCATGACCGATATGCAGGTAGCCATTTGGCTCCGGCGGGAATCGAGTATGCACGCTAGTGTGTTTACCATCCGCTAGATCTTTATCAATGATCTGGCGAATAAAGTTTGATGGACGAGCATCAGCTTCACTCATCTATAGCACCTCAAAAATATTAGTATTGTCAGAGAAAACGGAACCCTGTATCCAAGTATGGTTTCACAGAGTACATTGTTCCTAATGATCCACAATTCTAAGCAATTAGACAACAAGAACTCGCTCTAAAACGACAATATTTATTGAGTTGGCGTGAAAGCAAAGCAGATTCAAAGGGCCTAAACGAAAAAAGGCCTCCTGCGGAGGCCTTTTGCGATGTTGTAGTATCAATTGTTTGCAATACCAATAACAAACAATCGCACCACTATTAAACAGTTAAGCTGGTAACTGAACACCACTTAAGTCTTCATCTTTAGATACATTCTTCATCTCACCAGCAACAATCTCTGCTAGTGGACCAAGGATAACTTGTAGGTTGTTTGTACCTAGCTTCACAACTCCCATAGCTCCAAGATCTTTCAGAGTTTTCTCATTGATAACGCTCATATCTTTCACAGAAAGGCGCAAACGAGTAATACAGGCATCGATAGAACTTAGGTTGTCATGACCGCCAAGTGCTTTCAAGTACTGACGAGCAAGCTCTGAAGAATTGCTTGATCCAGCCACGTTAGATGAAGCTTCTTCATCATCTTCACGTCCCGGTGTTTTAAGGCCAAACTTAACAATCACGGTACGGAACACGAAGTAGTAAACCGCAAAGAAACCAAGACCTTGTACAATGAGCATGTACCAGTTTACCGCTAGCGGGTTACGAGTCGACAATACTAAGTCGACTAAACCAGCAGAGAAACCGAAACCTGCAATCCACTGCATTGATGCCGCGATATAAACTGATAGACCAGTCAGCGCTGCGTGAAGAACGTACAGTCCTGGAGCAAGGAACATGAATGCAAATTCAAGTGGTTCTGTTACACCTGTAAAGAATGAAGCAAACGCAGCCGCAATCATGATAGATGCCACTTTCTCTTTATTCTTTGATTTCGCAGTATGGTACATCGCTAGAGCAGCGCCTGGTAAACCAAACATCATGATTGGGAAGAAGCCCGCTTGGTACATCCCCGTAACACCTACCGTTGCCGTGCCTTCAGCTAATGATTTCGCACCGCCAAGGAAGTTTGGAATGTCATTAATACCAGCAACATCAAACCAGAACACTGAGTTTAGTGCATGGTGCAGACCAACAGGAATTAGAAGACGGTTGAAGAATGCATAAACACCTGCACCTGCTTCACCCATACCTTGAATGCTTTCGCCAAAACTGACCAGACCGCCGTAAACTGATGGCCAAACGTACATCAGGATGAACGCAATAACGATACCAGCAAAAGACGTTAGGATAGGTACAAGACGCTTACCAGAGAAAAACGCCAGTGCTTTGTGCAGCTCTACGTGAGAAAAACGGTTGTACAACTCAGCAGAAACAATACCAACCAAGATACCTACGAACTGGTTATTGATTTTACCAAATGCAGCAGGTACTTCACTTGGGTCAATGCCTTGAATTTGTGATACTGCACCAGGGGCCAAAAGCGTTGTGACAACTAAGAAGCCCACGAAGCCTGAAAGTGCAGCGGCGCCATCTTTGTCTTTAGACATTCCGTAAGCAACACCAACAGCGAACAATACTGACATGTTGTCAATGATCGCTGCACCAGCTTTAATAAGAAATGCAGCAAGTGCACTGTTTGCGCCCCAGCCATTTGGGTCGATCCAGTAGCCAATACCCATGAGTATTGCTGCTGCAGGAAGTGTGGCAACCGGCACCATAAGCGCCTTACCCACCTTCTGGAAGTATCCGAGAATGTTCACCTTAAGTTCCCCCTATAGGATTAGATGTTATGTTGAATGACTTATTTCAGCCGTCCAATTTAGTCATCCTAAGTTTATGATATTAATTTTGCTCCGCAAATTAAAAGCTCACCGTTTGTGATCATAATCACCACAATTTGCCCTTTCGGAAGGTTTTTGCTAGCGAGATCATAAAACTTATTTTATTATACGAAAAAATGGCGTTTTAAAGATAATATTCTCGCACTTTATGCAAGGCAGAATCAGTGTTATTTTGGTATCTAGGCGGGTAAATCACTGTAACTTTGCTCTGAAAAAGAATCATAAAAAACCATACAATTATTACTTTTCAGTTAGTTACTATGACAATAACATCGATAAAACGCGACTTGCTGTATGTGACTCGTTATCTAATTCAGTGATACAAACTAAGTACCCATATGACTGAAGCAGTCTCTACTTAGATAACGATATAGAAATTGAATTCTCATCTATAAGGACTAGCTGACTATGTACGCGCTAAGTAACTGTAAAATTTATACCGGTAGTGATGTTCTTACCGATCATGCGGTCATCATCGAAAACGATCTTATTCAATCTATTGTGCCGGTTTCTGAGCTACCTCAAAGCATCGAACTAAAAGACCTTGCAGGCGCTAATCTAAGTCCAGGCTTTATCGATCTGCAGTTGAACGGTTGTGGCGGTGTAATGCTAAACGATGCAATTACCCCTGAAACCATGCAAATCATGCACCAGGCAAACCTCAAATCTGGCTGTACTAGCTTCCTGCCAACACTCATTACGTCATCTGATGAAGATATGCGAACTGCAATTGCCGCAGCTCGTGAGTACCACAACAAGTATCAAAATCAATCGCTTGGTTTACACCTCGAAGGTCCTTACCTTAACGTCGCGAAAAAAGGCATCCATAACGTAGATTTTATTCGCCCATCAGACGAAAGCATGATCGACCTTATCTGCACAAACGCCGATATCGTAGCGAAAGTAACACTAGCACCTGAGCATAACGACCCAGAGCATATTGCGCGATTAAAGGCTGTTGGCATCGTAGTTTCAATTGGCCACACAAATGCAACCTACGCCGAAGCACGTAAAAGCTTTGAAGCAGGCATTACTTTTGCTACACACCTCTTTAATGCAATGACACCAATGGTTGGTCGTGAACCAGGAGTTGTTGGTGCAATTTACGATACTCCTGACGTATATGCTGGCATTATTGCTGATGGTTTTCACGTCGACTACGCAAACATCCGAATTGCTCATAAAATCAAAGGTGAAAAGCTTGTTTTGGTGACGGATGCCACAGCTCCAGCAGGTGCTAACATTGATCACTTTATTTTTGTCGGTAAGAAAGTATATTACCGAGATGGTAAGTGTGTTGATGAAAATGGCACGCTAGGCGGCTCAGCTTTGACAATGATTGAAGCAGTTCAGAATTCAGTTGAGCACGCGGGGATCGCTTTAGACGAAGCTCTACGAATGGCCACGTTATACCCAGCAACAGCAATTGGTGTTGAGGATCGCCTTGGCCGAGTTCGAAAAGGGATGGTTGCAAACCTGACTATTTTCGATCGTGACTTTAAAGTAAAAGCGACGGTTGTTAACGGACAATACGAGCAAAATTAAGCATGAATGGCGGACAGATTGGTAATGTAGATTTAGTAAAACAGCTTAACAGCGCTGCGGTATATAGGCTGATTGATCAGCAAGGTCCTATCTCCCGTATTCAAGTCGCGGACGTGAGTCAGCTCGCGCCTGCTAGTGTTACCAAAATAACCCGCCAACTTTTAGAGCGCGGCCTTATTAAGGAGGTCGCCCAACAAGCTTCAACTGGTGGTCGTCGTGCGATCTCTTTGACTACTGAAGTCAAACCTTTTCATTCGATTGCCGTTCGCTTAGGTCGAGATTACGTACAGTTCAGTTTATACGATTTAGGTGGTACCGCGCTGGCAGAAGATCAGCATGAACTGCACTACACTAACCAAGCAGACTTAATCGCAGGACTTATCGATTTATTAAAAGATTTCGTAAGCCGTTGCGAAGACAAAATTGATCAACTCATCGCTATCGGCATCACTTTACCGGGCCTTGTTAACCCAACAACTGGCGTGGTCGAATACATGCCTAATACCGATATCGATAATCTTGCTCTCGGTGAAATTGTTGGAGAGAAGTTTAATACAGCATGCTTTGTTGGCAACGACGTACGTGGCATGGCGTTGGCTGAGCACTACTTTGGAGCAAGCCAAGACTGCCAGGATTCTATTTTGGTTAGCGTCCACCGCGGTACTGGCGCAGGTATTATCGTTAACGGCCAGGTTTTTCTTGGTTTTAACCGCAACGTCGGTGAAATTGGTCATATCCAAATTGACCCGCTTGGTGAGCAATGCCAATGTGGAAACTTTGGCTGTTTAGAAACCGTAGCTGCAAACCCAGCGATTATTCAACGAGTGAAGCAACTGATTACTCAAGGATACGAATCAAGCTTAACCGACCTTGAAAACATCACAATTGAAGCGGTATGTCAGCACGCAATGAATGGTGATGAACTTGCGAAACAGAGTTTAGTGCGAGTGGGCAACCAGCTAGGTAAAGCGATTGCGATTACGGTTAACTTATTTAATCCACAGAAAATTGTAATTGCTGGCGATATTACTGCAGCACAAGATATTGTTTTCCCTGCAATTCAACGCAACGTAGAGAATCAATCTCTTAAAACTTTCCATAACGACCTCCCTATCGTGGCTTCTCACATTGATAAGCAGCCAACGATGGGCGCATTTGCGATGATTAAACGCGCTATGCTAAACGGAGTTTTGTTACAAAAGTTACTGGAAGACTAAGTTTATACAACCAATTGAGTTACAATCTCGGGCTGTGTTTTCACAGCCCGTTTTTGTATATCAGGAATACAGCTCAACAGTATGGAAATTATTCTAATTACAGCCGCTTTTTTAGCTGGTTTTATTGCGCTTAAATGCAGCCTCCCTCCCCTCGTTGGTTTTCTACTAGCTGGATTTGGCTTGCATGCATTTGGTTACCAAAGCAATGACGTTATTGTCACTCTCGCAGATCTTGGTGTTACTCTTCTTCTGTTTACTATTGGACTCAAACTCGATGTAAAAACCCTGCTGTCCAAAGAAATATGGGGAGGGGCAACCGCCCACAACATACTCTCTACCGCTTTTTTTGCCCTAGCGTTATCCGGCTTAAAACTACTGGGCTTGACTTCGCTAGCCAGTATGGACGGCAGCCAAATCCTGCTTTTAGCTTTTGCACTATCGTTCTCTAGTACCGTTTTTGCCGTAAAAGCATTGCAAGAAAAAGGCGAAATGAACGCGACCTACGGCACACTCGCGATCGGTATCTTGGTTATGCAAGATATTTTTGCCGTAGTATTCCTGACTGCTTCAACCGGAAAAGTCCCAGAATGGTATGCCATCGGTTTGTTCGCACTGCCTTTCCTTCGTCCCCTATTCTATAAGCTGCTCGATAAAGTTGGCCACGGCGAAATGCTGGTGCTATTCGGTATTTTCTTCGCGCTTGTTGTCGGTGCTGGGCTATTCGAGTTGGTCGGGATGAAACCAGACTTGGGCGCGCTAATTTTAGGCATGCTACTCGCAGGTCACCCAAAAGCCTCAGAACTATCCAAGTCATTATTCAATATGAAGGAGCTCTTTTTAGTCTGCTTCTTTTTGAACATTGGTTTATCCGCCTCATTGAGCGTGAATGGCGTCGTTCTCGCCCTGCTATTTATCTTACTGCTACCAATCAAAGGACTCTTGTACTTCGTCACTATTAATCATTTTAAGTTTCGAGTACGTACCTCTTTGCTCGCCTCTTTATCACTATTTAACTACAGTGAGTTTGGTCTTATTGTTGCTGGGTTGGCCTATAAAATGGGCTGGATGCCAAGTGATATGCTTGCTGCGATTGCGGTTGCGGTGTCGGTATCCTTTGTAATTTCCGCGCCACTTAACCGCCTTAGCCATAAAATTTATCAACATTCAGGTAAGTGGCTGCAAGAGACAGCGGTAGAAAAGCTCAATCAACGCGACCAACTCATCAACCCAGGTCATGCCCAAGTATTGATCTTAGGTATGGGGCGTATTGGGACGGGCGCTTATGATGAGCTACGCTCACGCTATGGCAAAATTTCATTGGGTATAGAAATTCGTGAAGACGCTGCACATCATCATCGTTCAGAAGGAAGAAATGTTATTTCTGGTGATGCCACCGACCCGGATTTCTGGGAGCGAATTTTAGATACAGGTCATGTAAAACTGGTTCTGCTTGCAATGCCACATCATCAAGGTAACCAAACAGCACTTGAACAGCTTAAACGCAGAAAATATAAGGGGCAAATTGCCGCTATCGCCGAATACCCAGATCAATTGGAAGGCTTACTTGAAAATGGCGTTGACGCAGCATTCAATATATATAGTGAAGCTGGTAGCGGTTTTGCTCGACACGTCTGTAAACAACTTCAGCCTAAATTCGCACCAATTAAATAAGCAACAGCACTGATATTTTTTGAAAGGCTTTCTATTGATAGAAAGCCTTTTTTGTATAGTTTTTATACCAAACCTTGATCTCATTCACCAAAACAACGGTTGAGTTAAATATTTTCCATACAACAAGGCCTTTTATCATTTTTTTAATCACAAAACGTTGCTTTTTTTATTAGTAATGGCAAATTTAAACCATACCGATTAGAAATTGTTTAGTTTAGTAAGGATGTAGTATGTGTTCAGTATTTGGCATTTTAGACATTAAAAGCGATGCAGCCGCATTGCGCCCTATCGCATTAGAGATGTCGAAAAAACTTCGTCACCGTGGCCCAGACTGGTCTGGGATTTACTCTTCAGAGCGTGCTATTTTAGCGCACGAGCGCTTGGCGATTGTTGGTCTAAATAGTGGTGCACAGCCGCTATACAGCCCTGATAAGAAGCTCATCCTTGCCGTCAATGGTGAAATCTACAACCATAAAGAAATTCGTGCTCGTTACGAAGGAAAGTACGAATTTCAAACCGATTCAGACTGTGAAGTCATTCTTGCACTTTACCAAGATATGGGTGCAGATCTCCTTGAAGAACTAAACGGTATTTTCGCTTTTGTGCTCTACGACGAAGAAAAAGATGAGTATTTAGTCGGCCGTGACCATATTGGTATTATCCCTCTTTATCAAGGTCACGATGAGCATGGTAACTACTATGTGGCATCAGAGATGAAGGCTCTTGTTCCAGTATGTAAAACAGTAAGTGAATTCCCTCCTGGTAGCTACTACAGCTCTAAAGATACTCAGCCAACACGTTACTATGTTCGTGACTGGAACGAGTACGCAGCAGTACAAGGTAACAGCACTAGCAAAGAAGAATTGACGGAAGCGCTAGAAGCGGCTGTTAAACGCCAACTAATGACTGACGTGCCTTACGGTGTGCTTCTTTCAGGTGGTCTAGATTCTTCTATTACATCTGCGGTAGCAAAACGCTTTGCAGCGATGCGTATTGAAGATGATGAAAAGTCTGAAGCTTGGTGGCCTCAACTGCACTCTTTTGCTGTTGGCCTAGAAGGCGCGCCTGACCTGAAAGCAGCTCGCGAAGTTGCCGACCAAATTGGTACCGTTCACCACGAAATGACGTACACGATTCAAGAAGGTTTGGACGCGATTCGTGACGTGATTTACCACATTGAAACGTATGACGTGACGACTATCCGCGCATCAACACCTATGTTCTTAATGGGTCGTAAGATCAAAGCGATGGGTATCAAGATGGTATTGTCTGGTGAGGGCGCTGACGAAATCTTTGGTGGCTACCTTTACTTCCACAAGGCGCCAAACGCGAGAGAGTTCCACGAGGAGACAGTGCGTAAACTGCTTGCTCTGAACATGTTCGACTGTGCTCGTGCTAACAAGTCGCTGGCAGCATGGGGAGTTGAAGGACGCGTACCTTTCCTAGATAAAGAGTTCATAGATGTAGCAATGCGCTTGAACCCAGCAGACAAGATGTGTGGCAACGGTAAAATGGAGAAACACATCCTTCGTGAGTGCTTCGAGCACTACCTGCCAGAATCGATCGCATGGCGTCAAAAAGAGCAATTCTCTGATGGCGTTGGCTACAGCTGGATCGATACGCTGAAAGAAGTAGCAGAACAGAAAGTGACAGACCAGCAGATGGAAACAGCTCAATATCGATTCCCATACAACACACCAACGACAAAAGAAGGCTACGTGTACCGTGAAATCTTTGAAGAGTTATTCCCACTTCCATCAGCAGCAGAGTGTGTACCAGGAGGCCCTTCAGTAGCGTGTTCTTCAGCGAAGGCGATTGAATGGGATGAATCGTTCCAAAACTGTGTTGACCCATCAGGTCGTGCAGTACAGACCGTTCACAACGACTCATACTAATTCTCTACGATAAAGATAAGGGTTGGTTCGTCCAACCCTTTTAAAACAGACAAAAAATTAGATACGATCAAAAAGAGGTGCTTTTGCACCTCTTTTTATGTTTGATGGAATTAGGCTATTTTAAATCTAAATCACTATTGTCTATGCTGACAGGCACACGCTTGGTAATCATCTGAACTAGCATAATTGAGCGTTTCTCACCATCTTGTTCTTGGAAGATGGCATCTATGCCCGCAAATTGACCGCTTTTAACTCTAATTTGATCGCCTGGTTTTGGCATACATTCAGAAACGGTATTGTCATTACAACACTTTTCTAGCTGCATCAATTCGAAGACCAAGTCACCTTGAACTTCTTTCGGTTGAGCACCAAAACGCACAAAGTCAACAACACCTCGAGTAGAGCGGACTGAGGTGAAGTTTGGCCCTTGCTCATAATCAAAGTAAGCGAATACGTAACAAGGAAACAGCGGTTCCTCGACTTTTTGTCTTTTACCGCGCAAAATCTTCTCAACTTCTACAGTTGGATAAAAGCACTCTACACCTTGATTTTCAAGGTGTTGTTTCGCCCTAACCTGCTCCCCACGTTTACAATAAAGTAGATACCAACGTTTCATCTTTTTACTAGCCAATTCTATTTTGTTTTTATCCTAGCATTAAGCCAAAGTTGAGTCATTGATATTCAGTTTATCTATAAAAGTATGATTATACATCGCTCGCATTAACGACATTTTTCAGCAACTTACGATAAAGAAGTCCATAGGCAAAAATGGAAATTAAGTTTGTAACACAACCAATACACCATCATATAATCTGCAAATCCAATCAAAAACAGCCACTTAACAAACAAAAATAGTTGAATGGCAAAATTTTATTATTTGTCACTCGTTGAATTGCATTGTATACGTAGAAGTCGTTAAAAAATGTAATAACTATTATTAGAAGAGCTTATGTCAAACCAACATCAATATTTTGGTCATCCACGTGGCCTGTTCTTATTGTTCGGTACAGAACTGTGGGAACGCTTTTCTTACTACGCAATGCGTGCCATTCTCGTGCTTTACCTTACTGATACAACAATGAATGGCGGCCTTGGCTGGTCAACCAAAGACGCATTAGACCTATACGGCATATACACAGGGCTTGTGTATATCACGCCTCTTATCGGTGGTTACCTAGCAGATAACTATTTAGGTCAACGTCGCTCAATTTTGCTTGGTGGCGCGTTAATGGCCATCGGCCAGTTTACTCTTGCACTTCCTGCTGATGCTTTAGGTATTGGTTCGCTACACAGTTTCTATTTAGGTCTTGGCCTACTTATCACTGGTAACGGTCTCTTTAAGCCAAATATCTCAACCATGGTTGGCGACCTTTATCAAGAAGGTGACAACCGTCGTGACGGCGCATTCACTATCTTTTATATGGGTATCAACTTAGGTGCATTACTTGCCGGCGTCGTTTCTGGCTCTGTGACAACCTCTTACGGTTGGAAAGCTGGCTTTGTTGCCGCTGGTGTGGGTATGCTGGTTAGCCTAGTGATGCAAATGGTACTGGCTCAATCATGGCTTGGTGATATTGGTCGCGAACCAGCGGCGAAACGAGATCTAAACAACAAAAACGCCACCACGAAGCAGCCACTCACCAAAGAAGAAGTGAATCGACTAAAAGTAATTCTGGTCATGAGCTTATTCACTATTGTCTTCTGGGCAGGCTTTGAACAAGCTGGTGGTCTGATGAACATCTACACTCAACAATATACTGATCGCATGATTGGTGGTTTCGAAGTTCCTGCTGCGTGGTTCCAATCACTAAACCCATTTTTCATTATTACTCTAGCGCCAGTTCTGGCTGTCCTTTGGGTAAAATTGGGTAAACGTGAACCCACTTCGCCAGTGAAATTTGCAATGGCACTATTTTTCTTAGCGATTGGTTTCCTTTGTATGGTTGGCGCAGTGCTAGAACAAGGTGGAGATACAACAGTAAAAACATCGATGTTATGGTTGGTCGGCGCTTTCTTCTTCCACACATTAGGCGAGCTGTGTTTATCTCCAATTGGTCTTTCATTGGTGACTAAATTAGCACCGCTTCGCTTAGCTTCACTTATGATGGGTGCATGGTTTGGCTGTAATGCGATTGCTAACTATGTTGCGGGCTATGTGGGTTCTCACGTAGGCGAGTTAGGCGCTATGGCTATCTTTAGTGGTATTGCGGTCAGCGCAACCGTAAGTGGCGTAATTTTGCTCCTATTCTCTAATACACTCGTTCGCTGGATGCATGGCGCTGAAAATACGCACAGCACGGCAGAGCAAGTAGAAGAGCAGCAAGTACAAGTTGCTTGATCGCTCAACTAAACGTAGAAAGGGTCGCTATTGCGACCCTTTTTTGTATCTAAAGGTTAGATTGAACTAACTCAACCATCATCTCGATATGAAGTTCACTATCGTTCAAACAAGGGATGTAGGTAAAGTTTTCACCACCTGCTTCAAGGAAAATCTCTTTACACTCTTCCGAGATCTCTTCCAACGTCTCTAAACAATCTGAAGAAAATGCAGGGGTCACAACATTAATATTTTTCACACCCTTTGCAGGAAGTGCCTCTAGGGTCTTATCGGTATAAGGTTGAAGCCACTCTTCTCTCCCAAATCGGGACTGATACGTCATGCCAATTTGTTGTTCGCTTAAACCTAACGCTTTCCCAAGCAAGCGAGTCGTCTCTTCACAATGCTGTGGGTAAACATCACCATTGTCAGCATAGCGTTTTGGAATACCATGATAAGAACACAGCAGGTAATCTCCCTGACCATTCTTTTGCCAATGTTCACGAACTGAATGCGCTAACGCTTCAATATATTTCGGGTGATTGTAATAATCACGAATAAAGCTAAAGCCTGGCATCACAGGCAGGTTCTTAAATGCTTTAGTGATTCCGTCAGAAACCGCTGCCGTTGTTGTGCCCGAGTATTGCGGATACAACGGTAAAACAATGACTTCATCAACGCCTTGCGCCAATAGGGCTTCAAAGCCTGATTGCAAACTTGGGTTACCATACGTCATACCAAGCTCTACAGGTATATCAAGCTTTTGCGCTAACTTTTCCGTTTGGCGTTTAGAGTACACCATCAACGGCGAGCCCTCTTCCATCCATACTGATTGATAGAGTTTGGCAACTTTAGGAGCTCGGATAGGAAGGATAACGCCGTGCAATAGTGGACACCAAAGCCATCGAGTCATGTCTACCACTCGGTGATCATGAAGAAACTGACTTAAAAAGCGCTTTACGGCAGGAGCGGTTGGTGCGTCAGGAGTTCCCAGGTTAACTAGGAGTACACCCTGTTTATTATTCTCTTTCATAACATCCTATTCATGGTAAACGGCTTGGTTCATATATTTAAGTAACCTCGAAGTAACGAATAGCCGAGATGAAGTTAATTAGATATATGTTTACGAGTAAACTAAAAAAAGCGACCACTTGGGCCGCTTTCAATATATCAAAATATTAAATTTTTGACTTCAGCAAATTAAGATAGTGCTTTCTCGATATCCGCACTAACTTCAGCTACTTGCTTAGTACCATCAAACTTAAGGTACTTAGTCTTGCCTGCTTCAGCTTCTTTGCCGTAGTAGTTGATTAGCGGTGCAGTTTGCTCGTGGTAAACACCTAGACGAGCACGTACTGTTTCTTCTTTGTCGTCATCACGAACAACAAGATCTTCACCAGTTACATCATCTTTACCTTCCACTTTAGGCGGGTTGTAAACCACGTGGTAAGTACGACCAGAAGGAAGGTGAGCACGACGGCCAGCCATACGCTCAACAATCACATCGTCTGCAACGTCAAATTCGATAACGTAGTCTACGTCTACGCCCATTTCTTTTAGGCCGTCAGCTTGAGGGATAGTACGTGGGAAACCATCTAGTAGGAAACCGTTTGCACAGTCTTCTTGAGCGATACGCTCTTTGATAAGACCAAGGATGATTTCATCAGAAACTAGCTGACCAGCGTCAATAACAGCTTTAGCTTGTTTACCAAGCTCTGTACCTGCTTTGATAGCAGCACGAAGCATATCACCAGTAGAGATTTGTGGAATACCGTATTTTTCCATGATGAAGTTTGCTTGTGTGCCTTTACCTGCACCTGGAGCACCTAGAAGAATGATGCGCATGATTTATCCTCTTTAATATTTAAGATTTATACCGAAGCTCACAATAGCTGACCTCTTAGACATCAAACCTGAGAAGCACCTGCAACGATAAGTTTCGGTATAACGTATATAGGCGAGCAAAAATACACGCCTTATTACTCACATTCAAGTCGCAGATTCTATCACAGGTTCTCTGAGCAAAGAGTGTATTAAGACTAAAGAATGTTAACAGTACCCTCTTTCACGCCCTATTGATTATTAACTCAGCACTTGAGATGCAAAATTTTGCGACAACAAACAAAAAGCTCGCGAAATGCGAGCTTTTTGATTTGCAGAGGTTATTACACCTTAGTCAAAAGTTGATTCACGGCTCCTAAGAACTCTGTTGGATCCTCAATAGAGCCTCGCTCCGCTAGCATTGCCTGACCAAGCAGAACTTCAACCCAGCGACCAAACGCTTCTTCATCGGCTTCGTCAGCCATACGCTTAACCAATTTGTGCTCAGGGTTTAGCTCAAAGATGTATTTCACTTCCGGCACAGCTTGACCAGCTGCCGCGAGAAGCTTCGCCATTTGAGTGCCCATTTCGTAATCGTCCGTTACCACAACAGCAGGCGTAGATGCGAGTTTGAAGGTCGTACGAACTTCTTTCACACGATCGCCTAGGTAAGACTTCGTGCGCTCTACAACCGACTTGAACTCTTCTTCGGTTTCTTTTTGCTTCTCTTTTTCTGCTTCATCTTCAAACTGACTTAGATCAAGCCCAGCTTTAGTGATTGACTGGAACTGTTTACCATCAAACTCAGTTAAGTAGTTCATCAGCCACTCATCAATGCGGTCGTACATCAAGATAACTTCAATGCCTTTCGCTTTGAACTGTTCTAAGTGAGGGCTGTTTTTCGCAGCTGCATAGCTGTCTGCCGTCAAGTAGTAGATCTTATCTTGACCTTCTTTCATGCGCTCAACGTAAGACGCTAAGCCCACAGTTTGCTCAGAAGAATCCACTTCAGTTGAAGCAAAGCGCAATAAACCTGCGACTTTCTCTTTGTTTGCAAAGTCCTCCGCAGGGCCCTCTTTCATCACAAGACCAAACTCTTTCCAGAATGATTGGTATTTCTCTTCGTCATTCTTGGCCATACGCTCGAGCATCGTTAGCACGCGCTTAGTACAAGCATTACGTAGAGACTGAGTCACTTTATTGTCTTGTAAGATCTCACGCGATACGTTTAGCGGTAAATCGTTTGAGTCTATTAAACCACGTACGAAGCGTAAGTATGACGGCATAAATTGCTCTGCATCGTCCATAATGAATACGCGCTGTACGTACAGTTTCAAGCCTGATTTGTGGTCGCGGTTCATCATATCCCAAGGTGCTTTCGATGGGATGTATAGTAAGCTCGTGTAGTCGTTTTTACCTTCTACACGGTTATGACTCCAGACCAATGGATCGGCAAAGTCATGTGATACGTGCTTGTAGAACTCTTGATACTCTTCTTCTGAAATATCAGATTTGTTACGCGTCCACAGTGCTTGGGCTTTGTTGATTTGCTCCCACTTTTTCTCATCTGTTTCCTTGCCTTCGTCATCACGAACGACAGTTTGGATTGAAACAGGAATGCCGATGTGATCAGAGTACTTACTGATAACGTCACGTAGACGCCACTCATTCAAAAACTCTTTACCCTCTTCACGCATATGAAGAATGATGTCGGTACCACGTGACTCTTTGGTAATGTTTTCGATGGTGTACTCACCTTCACCCGCTGAGTGCCATTGTACCGCTTCATCAGCGGCTAGACCCGCAGCGCGAGTGCGCACGGTAACGGCGTCAGAAACGATAAATGCCGAGTAGAAACCAACACCAAACTGACCAATAAGCTGAGAGTCTTTGCTCTGCTCTTCAGATAGCTTTGAGAAAAACTCGGCTGTTCCAGATTTTGCGATTGTTCCTAAGTGCTCAATCACATCATCACGGCTCATACCGATACCGTTATCAGAAATGGTTAAGGTATTTGCGCTTTCATCAAACGACAGTTTCACGCAAAGGTCTGCATTACCTTCGTATAGATCTGGGTTAGATAACGCCTGAAAGCGCAGTTTGTCTGATGCATCTGATGCGTTAGAGATCAGCTCGCGCAAAAAGATCTCTTTATTTGAATAAAGAGAATGGATCATTAAATGCAGTAGTTGTTTTACTTCTGATTGAAAACCACGAGTTTCTTTATTTTGAGATACGGTTTCGCTCATGTGTGCTCCATAACATCTAAACTAATTGGCTTTTTCATAGGGACAAGTTTGTGACTTTCCCCTTGAAATCACCTTACCGAGATGTCATTTAACATGTGGCTGACAAATGTAAATTCAAGGTCAATATTGCTAAAAACGGTGTTTTTTTAGAAAATTTTAATTATCCTACCCGTCTAAAAGCATCTAAAATGTCGTGCGCACTCCAAGCGCCCCGGTAATTTTGTGACATAAATCACCATAATTACAACATCATCCATCTAAGAAGAACTAAATGACTAACATTGGCACCAAATTTCTACTTGCTCAAAGGTTCACCTTTGATCCAAATAGTAATTCGCTCGCTGACCAACAAAACGGCAACGACGTTGTACGATTAGGAAGCAACGAAAGCCGTATACTTCTGATGTTGGCAGAGAGACCAAACGAAGTTTTAACCCGTAACGAGCTTCACGAGTTTGTTTGGCGTGAGCAAGGTTTTGAGGTGGATGACTCAAGCCTGACTCAAGCGATTTCTACTCTGCGTAAGATGTTGAAGGATTCAACAAAATCTCCAGAGTTTGTTAAAACGGTACCTAAACGTGGCTACCAACTCATTTGTTCAGTGGAACGCTTGAGCCCATTTTCTACTGACTCTAACACTGACGTTGAAGAAACCGCTTCTGAACACGAAGCACCAGCAGTGGAGTTAGAAGCGAGCGATACACCACCAACAGAGATAGTGACCGATACTACTGCTGATCTTGAGCCTCAAGTAGAGCCGACTAAAACTCAGCCGAAGCCAGCATCTAACACGATTAACTGGCTACCGCGTGTCATTATCTTTTTGTCTCTGCTGCTTCCTGTTTGCGTATTGTTATTCACGAACCCTGCGGAATCCCAATTCCGTCAGATTGGTGAGTATCAAAATGTACCAGTGATGACACCTGTAAATCACCCTCAAATCAACAACTGGTTGCCTTCAATAGAGCAATGCATTGAGCGCTACGTGAAGCACCATGCAGAAGACTCGTTGCCAGTGGAAGTGATTGCCACTGGTGGACAAAATAACCAGCTGATTCTGAACTATATTCATGACAGTAACCACTCTTACGAGAACGTAACACTGCGTATTTTCGCAGGTCAAAACGATCCAACAGACATCTGCAAATAAAGGAGGCCAATATGAAGATTAAATTAGCATCTGCGGTTTTGGCCGTATCCGTTCTTTTCAGCAGTTGGTTGTATTGGGGAAGTGACCTAAAAGTGGAGCAGCTCCTCACAGCAAACGAATGGCAGTCGACCATGGTGACAGTCATTACAGACAGCTTGCCTGACGATACTGTCGGCCCACTACGCCGAGTTAATGTTGAATCAAACGTGAAATATCTCCCTAATGGTGACTATATTCGCGTAGCAAATATAAAACTATTTGCTCAAGGTTCAACCGCAGAATCAACGATAAATATCTCGGAAAAAGGCCGCTGGGAAGTAAGTGACAACTATTTGTTGGTCTCGCCTTCGGAGTTTAAAGATATTTCATCTTCTCAATCAAAAGACTTTTCCGAAGCACAGCTACGTTTGATTACTCAAATTTTTAAGCTAGATGCGGAGCAAAGTCGTCGTATTGACGTCGTGAACGAAAAAACACTATTGCTCACTAGCTTGAACCACGGTTCTTCGGTACTGTTTAAAAACTAATTTTGATTGGATGATAAGGGGGCAAGACGCCCCCTTTGTTTTGCTTATGGATTGGCTAGATACCACTACTCTCTTTTTCGGTTCACTAATCGCCAACACGCTGGCTTCACTTTCCGGTGGCGGAGCAGGCTTGCTTCAATTCCCTTTACTCATCTTTCTCGGCTTACCGTTCTCCGTTGCGCTAGGCACACATAAAGTGGCTTCGGTCGCTTTAGGCTTAGGCGCAGCAAGCACGCATTTAAGATCAGGCACTATTAAATGGAAAGTCGCGCTCTACCTTATCTTGTCCGGCAGTATTGGCGTGATTTTAGGGGCTAACTTAATTGTACAGATCCCTGATGGTATCGCGGAAAAGATGCTCGGCACGATGATCCTAGCGCTGGGTATCTACTCGCGATTTAAGACATCGCTAGGCCAAGCAGAAGTAATACGCAACCGTCATCCTATTGGTTGGGTTATTGGTGGAATTGGCTTGCTGTTCATCGGCATCATTAACGGATCTCTTACCGCAGGTTCTGGTTTGCTCGTGACACTATTTTTGGTGCGCTGGTTTGGTTACGACTACAAACAAGCCGTTGCTTACACCATGATTTGTGTCGGCCTGTTTTGGAATGGCATTGGAGGCATTGCCGTCGTACAGGCAGGGGCGCCTATTCACTGGGCTTGGTTACCTGTTTTATTGTTAAGCTCTTTTCTAGGCGGCAGTTTAGGCGCATGGGCCGCGACTCGATACAGTAACAGAGTGATTAAAGTTGCATTCGAAATTCTCACGTTTGCGGTGGGCATCAAGTTGCTGGTTTAAAAAGATTAAAAGGAAAGTTTCATGGATAAAGCAATCATTGATATTTATTACTGCCGCCAGTGCAACTGGATGTTGCGTTCAACTTGGCTATCGCAAGAATTACTGCATACTTTTAGTGAAGAAATAGAAACAATCAGCTTACACCCAGACACAGGTGGTCGCTTCGAAATTTTCTGTAATGGCCAGCAAATTTGGGAACGGAAAAAAGACAGCGGCTTTCCTGAAGCCAAGGTGCTAAAACAGCGCGTTAGAGACATTATCGACCCAGAACGCGATTTAGGACATTCAGACACAAAATAGGGAGCAATTCGCTCCCTATTTTTTTACTTAGTAAAACCGTTAAATCATGGTTTGTGCTAATACTTCGCCTTCTGGCGTTTTTACCGTTAGCTTATTGTCTTCTAGAGTACCAAAGCTTCTCGGTAAGCCATTACGTGGGAATGTCATCGAGCCTGGGTTGAATATAATGGCTCCATCTTGCATCTCTGCGACGGGAACATGTGTATGCCCGTGGGCGATGATATCACCTTCGCGCAGTGGCGGCCGTTTTTCAGAGTTGTACAAGTGACCATGAGTCAAAAAGATTCTCTTGCCAGATTCAAGTAGCACCCATGAGTAATCCATCATCATTGGAAACTTCAATAGCATTTGGTCCACTTCACTATCACAGTTGCCACGTACAGAAATAATTTGATCACTGTATTGGTTCAATAAGTCTGCTACCTGTGGAGGGTTGTAGCCTTCCGGAATAGGGTTTCGCGGCCCATGGTTTAGCGTATCTCCTAGCAAAATCAGGTGGTGCGCACCAGAGGCCAGAAATAGCTCAATGGTTTCTTTAGTTGCTGGCAAAGAGCCATGCAGGTCTGAGGCAAAAAATAGTTTCACGACATTGTCTCCTCAAAAAGTATGAGGTCATTCTACGGCATTTTTTTAGCAGCTCAACCTACGACGGTTTGAATACTACTGATAGCGCAATGATTCAATGACCATAGGCAAAACATAGAACCATGCTGCATACGCTGTTCCAACCAACACCAGTATCCAAAACACCATCGACATAAATTTTGATTTGGCTAGATGGTGCAGCGGATCGGGCTCTCCGCATCCTGGACATGCATGAGCGCGTTTTGAGATTTGTTTCTCACACACGGGGCAAGAGACTAAAGGCATGATACAGATTCCTCGACATTAGGCTTAGGGCGCAAAGAATAATGGTGAATTAACACATATGCAACCTAACATATATTAAATATTTTAGTTCTTTGTAACAGTCGCTGACTTGAGAAAAAATTCGTTGATTTTTCATTTATATCAACCGATTACACTTCTTCTCGCACCATACCATTGATGACAATATTGTTATAACTCACCATCCCAATGACCTCGCCACTTTCAATGACCGGCGCTCTGCTTATGCCAAATCGCTCAAACAAACGGGCACAATATTTTACGTTCATATCTGGTTCGACACACAAAGCGGGCTTGGTCATGATTTCATAAATATTTGTGCGCTGAGGAGAACGATTATTCGCCAGCACCTTTTTGGCGATATCATTCATCAACACGATGCCATATTCATCATTATCATCTCGCTTTTTCACCACCAGCGCTTTGACTTGGTATTTTTTCGCTAGCGTTATGCCTTCGTATACGGTCATCAGTCCATCAACCATTACATACGTTGCCGCCATAACATCTCGAACTCTAATTATCGTTTGATCACTCATAATTCATCCTCGACTACTTTGGTCAATGTCTCGACTTGATGCGCGACACCGACTGCATCTTCAATATCGATCTGAATAGCAATCCCCTGTCCCGACTCTCTGTCAAATTCACCAACCTCATTAATGGTCTCTAATATGTGTCGAGATAGATGTTCCTCGACCACAAACAGCAGCACATCTTTTTGCACTTCTAGCGTTAAACCAAAAAACGTTCGCTTTTGATTTAAACCTTGCCCGCGAGCATTGTTAATCACTGTTGCACCGGTCGCACCAGCATCGCGTGCAGCGTCCAACACCTTGTCTGTTTTGCTGTCTTCCACAAACGCAAGTATCAATTTAAAGCGCATTTTCTTCTTCCTCCGAGACGTTTTTATTCAGCCACTGGGTTATTTGCGCATAGCCCATCACAGAGATCATAGGAAATAGACTGGCAAACGCGATCAAGCCAAAGCCATCAATCATTGGGTTTCTTCCAGGGACGGTCGAAGCAAGCCCTAACCCTAATGCAGTTACAAGTGGGACAGTGACGGTAGAAGTTGTTACGCCTCCAGAATCGTAGGCGAGTGGAACAATAAGCTTAGGAGCGTAAAACGTTTGAATCACAACGACGATGTAACCCGCGATGATGTAATAATGAATGGGATCGCCCACGACAATCCGGTAACTCCCTAATGCAATACCAATTGCCACCCCAAACGCAACGGCTACGCGCAAGCCGTTAATACTGATACTGCCTCCAGAGACTTGGTTTGCTTTTATCGCTACAGCGATTAAAGAAGGCTCTGCAATCGTGGTACTAAAGCCTATAAAAAAGGCGAAGGTGTAAACCCAATAATAGTCGACCCACATTAAGGCTTTCCCTACCGATACTTTGAACTCTTGTAAAAACTCCGGCGCCGTTAATTGCACAGCCATCGTCTCCCCAAGTGGAAACAACGCCATTTCTAATCCAAGTAAAAAAAGAGCTAACCCGAAAATCACATAAACGAACCCAAGCAAAACTTTCTTAAGGTTGCTAACAGGACGCCTTAACACCGCTAACTGAAAACCAAAAATAATGCTGGCGATGGGAACGACGTCTCGAACGGTCGATAACAAAGTGTCTAGGAAATGATCAATTGAAATCATGTTACGACCATTCCGTAAACCATCACAAACATCATCGGTAACAGCGAGGCAAAAGCGATTAAACCAAAGCCATCCACCATAGGGTTACGCCCTTTAATAGAAGACGCTAAACCGACACCCAGTGCAGTGACCAAAGGTACTGTTATGGTGGACGTGGTTACACCTCCGGAATCGTAAGCAACGCCAATAATGGCTTCAGGTGCAAACCACGTCAGTATTACAACGCCGACGTAGCCGCCGATGATCATGTAATGAATTGGCCACCCTTTTAAGATGCGCAGAACGCCAATAACGATAGCGATCCCCACAGAAAGTGCCACCGTTACTCGTAGCCCTTGTCCATAATCCTGCATGGATTGCTCTGAGTTTGTGATCATCCCTCCTTCTGCCGCAACTTCTGATGCTTCTTCTGCTACGGCCGTTAATGCAGGCTCGGCGATCGTGGTGCCAAAGCCTAGACAAAACGCAAAAACTAACAACCAGAATACGCTGCCTTTTTTTGCAAAGGCTTGAGCCATACTCTCTCCGATAGGAAAAAGACCAAGTTCTAGGCCAAAGATAAAAAAGGTTAATCCTAAAACGACAAGCAACAAGCCAAAAAGAATGGAGACCAGGTTGGGCAGCGGCTCTTGCAAAACGACTAATTGAAAAAAAGTGATAACAATGATGATGGGTAATAAGTCACGAGCACTATTGAGGAGCGCTCGAAAAAGCGCAACAAATGCTTCCATGCCTATCCTCCTTGATTATGCAAACTGATTACGCTCGTTCCAATGAGCGATAACTTTTAGTCTGGCATAGATTTCACTCTTCTACCGTGAATGCACTAGCGCCATCTATAACATTTAGTTACATATTTTCTAATATGTGAAGTTAATAGCCTCTCTGTCAGCTTGTCACTATCCCAGAAATAATGGTGTTGAGATGATCAAGCTAAGCACAAAACGACTATAATGTTCTAATACGTGTACATTCAAAGAGATAACATGAAGATATTACTCACAGGTGGCACTGGGTTTATTGGCTCGGAGTTGCTCAAGCTGCTATCAACTCACCAGGTTATGCTACTTACACGCTCTCCAGAGCGAGCAAAACAACGCCTACAGCATGCTGATCTGGGTAATATCGAATACCTTGACTCGCTCGAGTCGTTCGCCGATCTCAATCACGTTGATGCCGTCATTAATCTTGCAGGTGAGCCTATTGCGGATAAAAGGTGGACCAGCGAGCAAAAAGAAAAAATCTGCAAAAGTCGTTGGAAAATTACCGAGCAAATTGTTGAGCTGATCCACGCAAGTACCGAACCTCCCTCTGTTTTTATTAGTGGCTCGGCAGTTGGCTACTATGGTGATCAACAAGATCATCCGTTTGATGAGTGCTTACATGTTAATAGCGACGACTTTCCTCACGAGGTTTGTGCAAAGTGGGAGCAAATAGCCAAGCGCGCAGAGTCGGAGCAAACTCGGGTTTGTCTAATGAGAACTGGCGTGGTACTCGGCCTCAATGGTGGTGCGTTGGCAAAGATGCTATTACCTTACAAGCTTGGCGTAGGCGGCCCACTTGGGAACGGTAATCAGTACATGCCTTGGATTCACATCCTAGATATGGTCCGCGCCATCATGTACTTGCTTGAAACACCACATGCCCACGGTGCATTCAATATGTGCGCCCCCCATCCTGTGACTAATCGTATATTCAGCGGTACACTAGCTAAAACGCTCAAACGTCCGCATATCTTGTTCACGCCTAAATGGGCGATTGAACTCCTAATGGGAGAATCTTCCTGCTTATTGTTCGATAGCATGAGAGCCAAACCCAAAAAACTCACCGAACTGGGCTTTAAATTTAGCTACTCCAGAATAGAGCCAGCACTCAAGCACTTGCTTCATGACCGGAGCTGATGAATGATGGCTCTAATCAAGGTTTCTGAGTCTTAAATTAAATTATGAAAAAGTCGATTCTTATTACGGGTTGTTCAACCGGCATCGGTTACGTGTGCGCTCATGCCCTACAAAACAAGGGATTTAATGTCATTGCATCTTGTAGGAAAGAACAAGATGTCCAGCGCCTAATTAATGAAGGGCTAACCTGCATCAATCTAGACCTAAATAGCCCAGAAAGCATTTCTTCGGGCGTGAAGCAAGCGCTAGAGTTAGCAGAAGGTAAGCTTTACGCAGTGTTCAATAATGGTGCCTATGGTCAGCCCGGAGCACTGGAAGACTTACCCACCGAGGCTCTTCAAGATCAATTTCAGACCAACTTTTTTGGTTGGCACCAGTTGGTCAGAGAGGTGCTTCCTCATATGCGCCAGCAAGGCGAAGGACGCATCATACAAAACAGCTCTGTTCTTGGTTTTGCCGCAATGAAATACCGTGGTGCCTATAATGCATCAAAATTTGCCTTAGAAGGCTGGACAGATACGCTCAGGCTAGAGCTTGCGGATACGAATATCAAAGTGGCATTGATAGAACCAGGACCGATCGAAACTCAATTTAGAAACAATGCATTACGAGCCTTTGAGAAGTGGGTTGATATTGAATCTAGCCCCCATCGTCATGCTTATGAAGGACAAAGAGAGCGACTCAACAACGACAAGTCTAATAATCGATTTGTTTTGCCTGCAGAGTCTTGCATCGCACCAGTTCTTCATGCATTAACTAGCGTTTCACCGAAAATTCGTTATCGAATTACTACACCGACTAAATTATTCGCAGTCTTGAAAAGACTATTACCAACCCGTGTACTTGATAAAATTTTGCGACAGGCTGCATAAAAAAGTTTTGTCGAAATGTAATTTCACCGTAACAATGTGATGTCATTATGAACATGTAGGTTAAAAAAACCTCAACTAAACGAATCAATTTCTACGCAATTCAGCGGGGATTCTTTCGCCCAAAGTGATTGAGTTGCTTAGATTTGGTATCGCCACCCATTACGTTTTGTAGCAATGTTTATACTACTGCGAGGCAACAATGACATTAAATCAGCTTAACTGGCTTAGTGTGGGTGTAGTGTTGACCATGTTCATCCTATTTTGATACCGCACTAACAAATAGCATTAGAATTGCGCTGCTTCGGCAGCGTTTTCTTTTTATCTAACACCTGAGCAGCAATAACCTCACTCTATTACCTCACGTTTTCTCAAAATAGAATGATTCATTATTGATGGTGAATGTCGCTTGAATTTCACCTAAATCAACTCCATATCTAATATCAACGACAAGACACAAGGCAAGGATACTCTGATGCAATCCCCATTTATCGTTGAGATAACAGAACAGAACTTTCGCGAAACGCTTGAAGGATCAATGAACACGCCCGTTTTGATCCACTTTTGGGCCAACGCTCAGCCAGAAAGCGCACAGATACTCCCTGAGTTGCAATCTCTTGCTCAACAGTACAACGGTGCATTTACGCTTGCTCTACTAAATTGTGAAGATCAGCCCGCTTTAGCGTCTCAATTTGGCGTGCAAGTATTGCCAACTATCGCGCTGTTTATAAATGGTCAAGCCGTCGATGGTCTGGGAGGCCCCCAGCCAATTGATGCCATTGCTACCATGCTACAAAAGCATTTGCCAAGCCCAGATGAACAACTATTAAAACAAGTCAGTGAACTTCTTCAGCAAGGTGAGCATGCTCAGGCTTTGAGCATCATCCACACTTTGCCGCCAGAGCTGCAAGAGCGTGGTGATGTGAAACTCGCGATGGCTGATTGTTTGCTAGAAACCAAACAATTTGATATTGCCCAAGAACTACTGAACGCTATCCCTCTCGAGTATCAAGATAACTACTACAAGAGCCTAATAGCCAAGCTCGAGCTGCATTTGCAGGCTGCAGATAGCCCTGAGTTACAGCGACTAGAACAAGCATACGCAGCAGACATGGCAAACTTCGAACTCGCTTGTGAATTGGCGGTACAATACAACCAAGTTGGTCGGGATGAAGAAGCGTTGGAACTGCTGTGGAATATTCTTAAAAAAGACTTGGGCGCCCAAGACGGTGACGTGAAGAAGACTTTTATGGATATTCTCAGTGCGCTAGGTCAAGGTAACGCATTAGCAAGCAAATATCGTCGCCAGCTTTACTCAATTTTGTACTAAGCGCCGCATTCTTCTAGTAATAAGACAACAAAGGCCGGGATTTCCGGCCTTTGTTTTTTGTTAGAAGTCGCTATACAACGTTGGTGCTGCTGGCGGATACTCTATTGGTTGCCAACGATCATTAAAGGTGTACTTGGCATAAAGCATGAAATGGTTTGGTGTATAAAACTCAGAACGTTGTACATCGACTAACGCACCAAGATACCAACGTTTGCTGACTCGCTTTTCCACCGCCGCTTGCAACGACGTACCAAAACCACCACCTTTGTCTGACTCCGCTACTGTCGATAAGTATGGCGCGTCTTCCTTAGTCCAAGAGTTAGAGACGGATGCACTCAATTGATATGACCAAGAACTGTTGTATCGGCCATAAAAGTTGATAGGTAAAGACACCGAGAAGTAACTTTGCGGGCTGTAGTAGCCACCGTGACCTAGCGTGTACTCACCCAGATTTTTGTCGTAATCAAGGTACATTAAGTTCGTACCTATACTTAAACGCTGGTCATCCGTTGCAATTAACTTGTAGTACGCTCCACCTAGCACGCCTAAACGAGTGTTGTCCTCAACCTTTTCACCAGTCAAAACATGATACTGCAAGCTACTCCAAAAACCGTAAGGGCCACCAATGTCCCAACTTGAGCTCAACTTCACACCAGTACGAGCAACTCCGCCCCATTTAGTCCCTTGAGGGTCAGTCGTGCCGCTAGGGACAGACATTCCAGCATAAGAAAGCGCGCTACTGGTCTCTGGGCGACGCGAAGCTTCTGCCGTCCAACCGAACTCACCCAGGTCCCCATTGATGCGCACACCACCAACCCATGTGGTATGGTCGAAACCAATTGGTGTCGTGCCGATATCGACCAACCAATCTTCAGCCTGCCAGCCCACTCCAAATGCCATACCTGATGCGTCATTTTGGAACGAAGTGCTGTCAGAATCGGTGGTTTTTTCATAATAGTCCAACTGACCTGAATCGATAGAAACATAATCGGCTTTTAGCAACAGGTGCCCATCCCAGCTCTCTATCGGGATACGGGCTTCTATGGGCACTTGATTCGAAGTATTACGGCCATCTCGTGCACTGTAATCCCAGCCAATCATGACATGCCCATCACTCCGATCATGCAGTTTATCGATGTCCGATTTGACGTTACGAGTCAACCAGTAGTCGTCAGCAGTATCATATAGCTCGCGTAAGCTTAGGGGTTCTTTTTTCGCCTCTTCAGGTTCACGATTTTTATCCATTCGGTCACGATTTAAGGCTTGATAGGCGCGTGTTTCAGCTAACGCCCACTGTTGATTTTCCATTGCTATAGACATGCTATTGCGAAATGCTAATGCGTCAGCATCAGGCATCGCATCCAACAACTGATTTAGCGCATTAGCGTCATTTCGATAGCCTTGTTGATTAAACACCGCGGCCACTGTCATCAACTGTGCCGCAGTTAAGCTATCGCGCTTTTTATTCAAAATGAGGTGCATGTCGTGATACGTCGCTTCATATCCAGTCAAAGCACTAGCTTGCAACATGCCAATTTCTGCTTGAGTTTTAAATGGCTCAGGCTTTAAAGAAACTTGTTCATACAAATCCAACGCAAGCTTAGGCTGTTGATTAACCAGCATCAGATCCGCTTGACTCAACAGTCGACGGGTTTTGAGTTCATCAAGCTGTAATGCTTCCGAAGCACTTAAATCTTGTGTTGCGGAATTTAATGCTAAGTCCGCGTACCAACGATCAAAATCTTCAAAGTGATTCAAGCTTACCATCATGCTGCCGTAAGCCAGTTTGTCATCGGTTGACCAATCTTCTGAAAGCGAAATGTTTTGGAAAATCCTCTCAGCTTCCTTAACTTCATCAATGTCTAACCACGCACTCACTAGACGAGCGAGCGGTTGAATTTGACCTTGATAATCCGACTCTAGCGCACGTAATGTCGCCGTTACTGATTCAGGAGAAGCTAAGTAACGCGTTTGAATGTCTCTCAACTGAGCATCAAGCTTCAAGCGGGTTAAATTGCGCTGCATTGCGTCTGTCATGTCATGTTGTGCGATGCTCTCTAGCTCAGCGATGGCCTCATTCACTTTGAAGTCCTGCGCGAGATAAAGCGAGTAAGCAAATTTCATTTCAGGGTCATTACTAGATGTAGCCCAATTGGACATCAGCGTATCCGCGCGTACTTTGTCGCCCATTGAATGAATAACATCAGCAATATCAAGCCTTAACCATGGGGAGGTTGGCTGTAGCGCTATCAATTCCTCTACGGACGCTTTCATCGTTGCCTGATCATTTTGAGCGATTGCGATCCGCAGACGAGTCAAAATAACTTCCGACTTGATGCTCGCTATTTTTTCAGCGACCACTTTCTGCTGTGGGGCTGAGTAACTGCGCGCGAGCGCTTCCGCGCCAGACCAATCTTGCTGCTGAATACGAACATCTAAGCGACCACGCAATGCAGAGCTATTGCTGCTATCCAGTTGCAAAGCTTGTTTGAAAACCTTCTCTGCCGCGGCATAATTTTCTTGTACCAGATACAAAGAGCCTAATGATGAATAAGCATAAGGTTGGGATTTATCTACTTGAATCGCTTTTTGATAAGCGCTTTCTGCTTGCTTAAACTGGCCTTTTTCGACCAAGGCATCACCTTGATCAAGATACGCCCAATATTGAGAAGTCTCGATTAGCGCTGCCCATTTTGAGGCCGAGTCAGGATTATGATCTAAGTGCTGAGCCTGTTTAAAGTATCCGAGCGCTTTTTGTTGCTGCCCTCTACGTAGATAAACCTTACCCATAGCACCAAGCAATTCAGGATCTTGCGGACGAGTCGTCAACGCATAACGCAGCTGAGCTTCTGCTTGGTCGGTTTTATCTTCCTCGAGCAACGCTAACCCTTTGAGCTTGGCGAGATAAGTGGGGTCTTTGCGTAGTTCCTTTTCCTTTTTCCAGCGATCTTTCGCGCTTTGATTCGCTCTTTGTATCTCCATGTCAGACGGGTAGTAGCTAGCTAAGATGGCATATTGCTGAACAACTTGATCTGAAATAGGCAATTGATCCAATGCACGCAACCACGACGTTGCCGCATTTGTTCCAACCGAAGGAGCAAGCGCTAACTTTTTATAGGTATCGAGAATCCATGGATCAGCAGGATTCTCTTTGCGAATGTGGTTGGCTAACGCGAGTTGAAAAGACGGAACACTAGGATAATTTGCATTTAAACGTTCCAGTCCCTGTTTTACCGAGCTCCAACTGCCTGGCAAATTACTTTGCAACTGTAGGAATTCCAGTTGTAACGCTGGTGATGGCATTCCATTTGGGAAAAGGGCTTTGTAAGCTTGAATCGCTTCATCGTAACGACCAGATTTTGCAAGCAACTGAGCGCGCTGATAATCCGCTCTTTTCTCTCCCTGAATAGCCATAATCGATGACAAGTTTTTCGCTTGAGTCGAATGAGGCGCCTGTCTGATTAAGCGCTCAAATACCGGTTTTGCTAATTCTGGCTGCTTACGTTTCAGATACATATTCGCTTGATAGAAAAGCCCCGTTGGATTGCTTTCTTCAATCGCGAACAGCCTCTCCAGAGTACTCTCGACAATATCATCTCGGCCAATCGCATCCGCCAGTTTTAGCTGCTCAACCAACCACTCAACCGAGTCAACTCGTGCTAATGATGTGGAAAATTGAACCAGCTCGATAGGCTTGTAGACCTGTGCGAGCTGCGACTTTGTCAGAGGTTTTGAGCTAAAGCTTTCTGCATGCACAGTGCCGACGCCACCAGCCGCCAAAGCAACCAGTGGAATCCACCATAACACGTATCCTGTTACTGACATCTCTCGCTCCATACAGGAAGCAATTCACCTTGCACACCAAAACGGTAACGTTCTTCATGCCAACCAAGCCCAAATAGACTTAATACGTTGTCGTAATAATGATCGTTTTTGTCCACCACAAGTTCATTTTGAGCACGACGAAACTGCGTCTCCAACAGCGCAGATTCACCAGAAGCCGCGAGTAACGGAAGAGCCGCAGCAGAAAAACCTGCGCTTCCTGCTTGGGTATATTTACCCGTTTCAGTATTTACTTCTCTCGCTGGCGCACCAAGGGCTTTGGTTGCCGCGACAAACGGCTGCATTTTTTGTACTAATACTGCTTTTTCTGAAACTTGGTCATTTAGCATACCCGCCCAAAGATAAGTGCGGATCGCGTTGTAACTGCCCATCGGCCCTGTAACCACATCTGAGCTATAACGACCATTTCTCAATACTGCCCAGTCTGGGCTAAAGCCAGCTGGCATCGTTTTCTCTAGCATGTGAACACTTGCCTTATACATTGAGTCCCAGTTGTATTGCGGGTACAGCGACTGCATACGAGCAATCAGTTGTAACGGAACATAACTCGGATTCACACGGTACTGGCCGTCGGCATCAAAGCCCGTTGGAGCTGGCAACAATACCGTTCCAACTCCCGCTATGTTGACGGTTTCTTCACGTAAAATACGACTCGCGATCAGATGTCCAAGGGTCTGATAGTAGTAGTTATTCCATAATCTCCCCGCCTCAACAAGGGAGTAAGCTATCCACAAATCAGAATCTGACGCTGGGTTAGAATCCAAGACTCCGAACTGACCATTTTCTTTTCTTCCCCACAACCAAGCAGGAAGCCTTGCCGTCAAATCCCCACCAGCCAAATGTGATTGAGTCCATTTTAAAACCTGATCGAAGGTTTTAGGGTCATTGGCAACCAAGGCAAAGAACAATGCGTAAGATTGGCCTTCCGAGGTTGTAATCATACGCTCGTCACTGCCATCAACGACTCGGCCTTGCTCCATGTATACCGACTTAAATGTTTCCCATTGTGGCCACTTGCAGGTGTTAGCCCACAAGTAAGGAGACACGAACAACATAAGGAACGAGATGAGTTTTTTCATTATTCCTCTTCCTCAGTTTTTTCTAAACGTCTAGACGCGACTTGACGTAATACGCGCCAAAGCACAATGGTTACGATCACCACTAGCAAGGCGGCAAAGCACGCAACGATGACTGGGTGATTAGAGAAGTGATACCAAACGAGCTGCCACACAGGAAGCTTACCGACATAGTAGTGCGAACCCACGTTGTAGCTTGCTACTTCGTTATTTCTCAACGTCACCACCGAGCCAAACATGTGCTCCACTTTACCGGAGTCAGCCAACGCGCGATCAACCGACGAAAAATCTGACGGGTGAGCCGCCATAATAGAAATGACGCTGCGTTTTTTCGTAAATGGCGATTCTGCACCATAAATAGCAGCAAAAGAGCCTTCTGCCTCGACAGAAACATAATCTGCGGCGGCTTGACGAGCATCACTTGGACTCATCCAGTTCATTCCGAGCTGCTTTTCATTTTTGCTTGGTAGGCGAATTTGTCTCTGACCCTCTTTAACCACTAAGTTAACTTGGTCAGGATTATTAGCGGCTTCTTCTAGTGCATCCACAACACCAATCGTCAGGATATCTTTATTTTTTAGTTGCTCAGCATTCCATTTATCTGTCAAAAGCACCTGAATACCTGGGTACCCAGAGTCACGTCCCAATGACCCCATGACGTTTAAGAAGGTTTGCAACACTTCTTTTGGAGCACTCTCTGGAACAACAATAGCAGTTTCTGACAAATCAGCCATGCGAGTGTAAGGAAAACCGGATGTAGCAAAAGCGCGCATGTTCGGCATTTCGATGTAGTGGGGGAAACCACTAAAATCAATAGTAGAATCACCATCAATAACCGCGTATTGCTTACTTGGCTGCGTTACCTGGCACTGCCCATCGGTCACCGAAGCAAAGCCAAATTCGAACTCGATTCGGTTTTGACTACCCACCTTAAAAGCCGGAATGCGAACAAACGTATCACCACTTAGAATGCCATCATCTAACAAAGGAACACGTATACGGTTAGATTCTCCACCTTGACCTTTTGTGGTTAGGTTGAACGCCTCAATGAATTGGTCATTAATACTCAAAGTCAGACGAGAGCCGGAATGATCCGCAGCAGGCGGTGAATAACGATAGTTAAGATCCATCGGTATACCACGGCTTTGCCAAGTAAAGAGATCGGGTGGTAAACGCAAACTTACGTTGATTGGTGGAGGCGTTCGGCCTTCCACTTGCAGCATGCTTTTTTGTTCGACTAACTCAGACAATGCAACAGGACGAGCCGTACTCACCCAGTTTGGCGCATCGTACGGGACTCGTGGTTTGATTTGTTTGACTTCATTAATCTTCGCGATTGGTCCAGTAAGAAGTTGGTTTCCCAACGCCAAACCTTGCACCGCAATGTTAAGCTCCTTACTGTCACGGCCTGTCACCAGAAGAAGCTTCACGTACGGGTCTGTTGGATGAGTGATGACTTGAAGACGAGGGCCATCCGTGTCTGGAAAATCTCTCAGAAACTCAGGTTTGTTGTCATTGGTAACAAAGACAATGGCGTTGCGCTTAGGTAACGTGTCGACACTAAAAGGGAATTGAGCACCACGCCAACCCGCAAGAGCACCAAAGTAAGAGCTCAAGACACCGGCAGCCTTGACATCATCTAAATCGTATTTGCTACCCATCACGACAGGCAGATTTAACTGGCTGAAATCACGGACATCAAAAAAAGGAGCCGGTAACAAACTCAAGTCACTTTCCAGCACTGTCTTTTGAGCAAGCATCTCAATTCGACTACTTTGGCTAATCTCAGCCCAAATGCTCGAGTCATTGGGGTTAGCACAGTCTTTCTGAGTATTCCCTATTAACTCAAAGCGAATTTGGTTGTAATTACTAAAGTAACGAGTGTCCAGCGGCATAGATAAGCTCAACTTTTTGCCTTGCTGGCCATCGACGATTGACGCTACTCCCATAAGTTCGTTGTTCAAATACACTTTGACGTGAGAAACCAAAGAGAGCAACGCTGGCGAAGGTGTGATATCAAAGTGCAACGTTGCTTTAGATACCACCTCATCGAGTCGCGAACCGAAACCAATATAAGCACTGGCCTCACTACCTTGGATAGCAATTGAACCACTGTAACCTAATTGACTAAATGGGATGACGCGCTTAAACACGGTCGAATCTTCAGCATCTTGCTGTGCCAAAGGCGTTGCTTGTTGCTGACTTACTTCTTGTGCCGCGAGACTGCACGACATACACATGAGAGTGATAGCCGTTGTCAACGCTGTTAGTTTTTTATTATTTAGCATGACTTGAGGTCCTGATTGGGACATAACGAGGTCTTAGTGACCAAATAAATTCGATACAAAATAAAAGTGCATCCACACTGACCTGAACAAACTTAGGACAATGTTGCAGCAAGCGTTTGTATCCATTAAAGCCGACTTGCAGTACAGCCTGCATACTCGATAGAGGTTTATCTGATTGATAACCTTGTTGCCATTTCGCCCATGTATCTGCACGTGCAAATGTACATTGGACGTATTGGATTCGTTGTTGATGAGACAATTCGTTGAGTTGTAAACCAAATATCCCCTTATGAGCATAGGCAACCGTCATAGGGAAGACGAATTCTTGGCCACCTCGATTGAGGATCACTTCTAAGGTTTGACCGAGTAAGTAAGCACAGGTTGGTTCATCGACCCCGTCAATTTCTATGCGCACGCCCCCCAAAGAGAAATCCTTCATCTGCGCTTGTATTAAATGCCCAGAATTAAGCCTAACCGCGACAGGAATCGCCACCTCTACTCGGTGATCTTTTCGCACTTGTTTAGCTTCTACTGCAACCGCAACGGCAGCACCTAAAATCAACAGGTTGTACATCGTCCATACGAGATTCACGATAACTGTACCGATTTCATTTTGAGGCCCCCACCCCATTCGGTAAGTCCCTACAGCGAAGCCCAAAATGTTGAGTGCAACCAAAACCAAATATGGTCGAGAGATAACCCAATCGTAGTGAGACTTTTCAACCAAACCGCCTTTTGCCGTTACGTTGAATGTCCCTTTATGGGGCGCAAACAAAGCCACCGTTGTTGGCCTTGCGATATACCAAGCAAGCACGGTTTCGTATACCTCACCCCAAAACGAATAACGGTAGTCACCCTGCATACGAGAGTTGGTCATGCTGGCGTGAATCATGTGGGGTAATACGTACAAAATGATCGCCAGCGCTGGTGCATAAATCACGTAGGAATGCAGCAACAAATAAGCCAAGGGTGCGATCAGGAATACAATCCTCGGGATACCAGATAGAAAGTGCAGCATGGCATTGACGTAACAAAGCCGTTGAGAGAGCTTAAGCCCCTTTCCAGTCAATGGATTATCTACCCTAAATATCTGCGCCATCCCGCGAGCCCAACGAATGCGTTGCCCAACATGTGCAGACAATGTTTCTGTCGCCAAACCAGCAGAAATCGGCTGCTTAAGATATGCAGAACGATAGCCTAAACGGTGCATGCGCAGAGACGTGTGCGCATCTTCCGTCACGGTTTCGACTGCAATACCACCGACTTCCTCTAAAGGCTCTCGACGTAAAATAGCGCACGAGCCACAGAAGAAAGTCGCATCCCATAAGTCGTTACCATCTTGAATCAGGCCGTAAAACAAGTTGCCTTCGTTTGGCACGTTACGAAAGTTCGATAAGTTACGCTCAAAAGGATCCGGTGAGAAAAAATGGTGCGGCGTCTGAATAAGCGCCAACTTTGGATCTTTCAGGAACATCCCCATTGTGAGCTGAAAAAATGCTCGTGTAGGAATATGGTCACAGTCAAAAATCGCAACAAACTCACCGCTGGTCTGCTTCAACGCATAGTTAATGTTACCGGCTTTCGCATGTTCATTCGTTGGGCGGCGGATGTAGTTCACCCCTACACTTTTGGCGAAATCTCGGAAGCTATCACGCTTGCCGTCATCCAGAATGTGGATGTTAAGTTTGTCTTTCGGCCAATCGACACCTAACGAGGCATAAACCGTCGCTTTCACAACATCGAGATCTTCGTTGTAAGTAGGGATCATCAAGTCAATGGTTGGCCAAGTTGACTGATCCGGTGGCATCGATACTGGTTTGCGATTCAATGGCCAGATATTTTGGAAATAGCCAAGCATCAGCACAATCCAAGAATACGTCTCAGCTAGAAGTAAAACGCCCCCTAGAAACAAAGCAACAGGATCGTCCCAGTTCAGGGTAGACGAATAACGCCACCACAAGTATCGACATGAGGCCGTAACCGACAAGATGATCAAAAGCATGGTAGGAAAACGACCCGGCATGCGACGGACCATCATCGCTAATGCCCAGAGTAACAGCACAAAGACAGTCTGAGCCTGATAACCAAATGGCACCGTAAAACAAAGCAAAGCGATTAACACCACGAAAAACAACAAGGTGTAGTTCAACGCCATCGCTGACTTACTTGCTTTAATACGCTCTCGAACTTGTGGATCTTTGATGTTGTTCGCTGTCTGTTCTAACCAGCGGACGCCTTTTGCAACCAATTCAAATGGCAAGTAGAACGCATTGCGAATTTGCTCGGCTAAAGTCATCGCTAAGCTGCTGGTTTTTTTGGACCATGCTGTATTTACGTTTTGCCTGAAGCAAAGCAACCACACGCTTTGGATAATAAAACGTACAGGATCAAACCATCTTGGCGCAGCAAAATTAACGTTTGGATAGTAAACCAAAGGCAGTTTCCATGAGGGAACACCCGAAATAACCGGCTTTAAAAATACAAAACTCAATGAAAACCAAAAAGACAAAGCACACTCACCAACCCAGTTTGTTTTACAATTCCAGGCTTGCTCGTAAGCGTTCTTCTGCAGTCTGAATTGATCCACTACCCAACGTTGGAAAATCAGATTAAGACTTCGCATAAATTAGCTTTGGTCCTGAGCGCTTGATAACGCTGATACACACCAAAAAGCAAAAGACTGAAAATCTTTTGCGGCTTGGCTCGATGGCGAATAGTGTTGAACGGTCGTCAGGTTTGCCACACATTCAAGCAATGCCGTATCTCGATGAATCGAAACAGGAATCAAGGATTCGCTAAGTTCCTTTTTCAGCACCAACATGAAATCACGACCAATTTCGGTTTCTGGCTGATATTTATTCACCAAAAAACGTAATTTGTCAGAGCGAAGCAATCTCGATAGCTCTTCATGTTGTAGCCAAGATTGAAGAGTGAGATAACTCAAGGCGTCTGCCGTTACCACCACCACAATCATATCCATTGAGTCGACAAAAGATCGCACTTCAGGATCAGTAAGCTCTGCTAAGTCGGCGTGAAAAAGCAGCCACTGTTCACCACGGTTTTCGCTCACTTGCAACGTCGTTTCACCTAACATTGATAGATAGTGAGAACGCTCATTAAAAAACGCTTTTAACTGCTCAGAATTCAGATGGCCAAACGGTAAAAAAAGTGCACCTTGTGGGCTTTCATAACCAGCCTGGGTCCAAGGCTTATCTAAAAGAAGTTGTTTCGCCCAGCCTCCTTGCTCTTCCCTCGGCAAGCCAAGATGAGCTTGCAGTAAACTATTAGGCACCACCTCAATGGCCAGTACCTGTTTATTTATCTTAACTAACGCTTGTGCCAAATTCGCAGCGACGGTCGTTGAGCCACAACCGCCTTTTAAACTAACAAATAGAAGGCGCTTCATATCGCTTCCGTTTCTGAATTTTTCTGCGTATTACGTACCAAAGATAGAACATTACGAGCACCGTTGGCTTTGAAGACTTGCCACTTATTTTTAACTTGTACGTAAGACTCGTTTTCTGTTGTTTCAATATACGTGTATTGAGTTAAGTTATAAGAAGAGTAGATCGAATTAATATCTTTTGCAGACTCAGTCATAGAATTTTTCACAATGTAACGGAGCTTAAACTGAGATAACAGCAATCCCGCCACTATCATTTTCAGTATAAATTCCATTGTTAAAAAATTGACGCATCGACCTATGCGTCTCATATTTATAGAACGATGATGAATGTGAATAAGTTTATTTATAGCCCATATAAATAACAAAGGCCTAAATAATATTTAACTTCAGAAAAAAGGATTACAATAATGAATTGTTACCATCCATTTAATACATATAAGAAATTTAAATATTTTAAATGAGAATCATAGACTTAGAGACTATTGATTTTAAACTCATAAACATCATGTGAAGCACATGCTATAACTATTTTAATTTCTGATCAATTTCGTTTAATATCTTAGCGTCATTTTCTTGTCACTAAGAAAATCAAAATTGTAACGATTAGCATACAACGGATTGTGAGCTTCGCAAAACACATTAAGTTATTGATTTAAGGCTCTTTATGTCATCACTCTCTGAATCATCTGCTATTAAAAACGAACGAGAGATAAACTCTGTTTATGTAAACTTATTTACTCATAAACAGATGCTTATTGATTATTTGTTCAGTACACTACCGGAAAATGACAACACTTCACTTACAAGCTTTACAGACAAAGAAACTTTTTTGTCCACATTGAATGATGAAGCCTTAATGAAATTCAATGACTTATCTAAAACCTACCTTGAACAGTGTTTTTTTCTTAGTCATAAATTCACAAAAAAAACGCCCAAAGCTATAAATCTTGCTAAAGACATTCACAAAACGAACATAAAGAAGTTTTCTACATGTCTATTAGTTGTTCCAGACTCGCTACTATCATCAACTAATGATGATTTTATAAGTGTCTTTCTACAAAGCTTAAATGAGCTGGCAAATAATAAAAAAATCACTATTAGTGTTTGTATATATGGGCATCTGACGACTTCACTATTAAAGCCCATTCTTATTTCTCACAATAGACACATTGCAGGTTTGGCGACCATGACATCATTAGATGACGCTCGCTACTGCTATCTTGTGGATTTTTGGTCCAATAAACACGGTGTAATTACCCAACACGAATACATTCTCACTAAAACTAAAGATAAAACACTAAAAGCAACGTCTTACGAAACGCATCAATCTCATGTCATGCCAGAAGACAAATCGGATAGTGATAGAATCTATGTCAGCAGAAGAGCTTTCAGAGAAAGCGTGAAAGCCCCAAAAGGGATGCGTGTGGCAGAGAGCAATCAAGGACTCATAGCGATGCTAGACAACCCTCGCTCTTCAACGATTATTTTCAGCTGCGATAACCAAAGCGAAGTTCAACAGATCGCGTTAGATTGCTACCGTTTAAGGTCCGCATATGGCCGTCGACTAAAGATTATTGTCAGGGAGACCCAACAATGTCTGAGATATGCAGATGAAAAGTTCTTGCTTCGCGCGGGGGCAAACTTCATTTCTCACGCGCAAATCCCCCACATGCGCTTTATGACTCAGGTTGAAGCAATTCAAGGCCAAATGCTTACACGCCCAATTCCTGAAAGTTTAGAGGCGCTCTTAAAATATGACTTTGAGTTTGGTAGCAAAGGCTACTTACAAAACCAGGACTTTAGCCAATACTGTATTGACGTCATTTCCCACTCAACACACTCAAATGTGAACTTTGCGCTTATCAAGCTGAACTTATTACCAGGTATGACGGCAGAGGAATGTTTACGTCTTTGCCATATTCGAAGAGATGGCGACGTTGTGACAGCCTGCAACAAAGCTCTATATGTCTTGTTCAGTGCTATTCGACATAGCGATATTGATATTGCACTCAACAATATATTTGAGTTCCCAGTGAGAGACTTATTTCATTCAACTCACACGTTTGATACTCAATTAGATATCGAAACAGAGTTAAAATTCATCGTTCAAGATGAAGCCGTCATATCCGACGACGTTTCAGCTCTGGCGACAGAGAGGAAAATATTCCATACCGCCACTAACTCCATTACTGATGTTCCTCCTTTGTTTGCTGTGAAAAAAACCATCGAGCTCAAGGAGCGTTCATGAATATTAACGATTTTTTACTGACCGTGATTATCAGCTCAGGTATTGGCCTACTCCTAGGATACTTTATCCGTGACCTAGTAAACGCTACCCGACGCTTTTACCACAAGCACTTAAAACGCTCGCGCTATTTTGAGCTAGATACATCAGCCACTAACACTAAGAAGCTTAAGTAATGATATCGCATTCTCATGACTCTACCCCCTCCACTATAGGATTGGGCTGGTGGAATATTTACTTTATCGCAAAAACAGCGCTCTATTTTCAAGGAATCATCGATTTCCATCCAATGGAAAACTTTGCGCTGTTGATCTTCATCCTGCTTCCTATCTCGATGAAAAGCCTAAATGCGGTACGTCATATCGTTGTATTTGTCGCCGCAGCGTGGCTCTTGCATTATGATTCTTATCTCCCTCCTCTAGACCGTCTTTGGGCTCAAGCGGGACAGTTAATGCAGTTTGAATTGAGTTATCTGGTCGAGCTTTTGGGACGATTTTTATCATTCCAAGCAATACTCGGATTGCTCGCTTTGTGTGGTGCGTACTTTATTTTGAGCAAGTTTGTTAGGGTTTCAGTCTTTGTGGTTATTGCGATGGTCTATATAAGTATGCCAATGACGACTGAACCTCAGACAACAGTGGCTGCAGAAGTAACTCAACAACAGCCGACAAACGAGGTTACTGCTGGCAAACAACCTCAAATAACGGAAATTAATGATGCCAGTCTCAACACGTTAACTGCAGATTTCTTTGCTAAAGAAGCTTCCCGACGTGTGGCATTCGATACAAACAGCGCAATGGATGCTCCTTTTGATTTGCTGTTCTTGAGTATTTGTTCGGTCGCGTGGGATGACATCGAAATTGCAGGACTGGCTGATCATCCGCTGTTCAAAGAGTTTGACATCATGTTCGACAATTTTAGCTCCGCTACGTCATACAGTGGGCCTGCTGTCATTCGTCTGTTACGAGCCAATTGTGGTCAACAGGAACACAGTCAACTGTTCCAGCCAGCACCATCAAAGCAGTGCTACTTGTTCGAAAGTTTGAAAGAGCTAGGCTTCACAGAAAATTTACTGATGAACCACAATGGTGTCTTTGATAGCTTCCTTGAATTGATCAAAAAAGACGGCGACTTACAAGCGGCTCTTATGTCTCAAGAAGACTTAACTCCTTACCAAAAATCTTTTGATGGCTCTTCTATCTTCCGCGATAAGCAAGTATTGGATAATTGGTGGCAGCAAAGACTTAACAGTAGTGACGACAAAGTCGTGGCACTCTACAACTCAATTTCACTACATGATGGCAACAGGATCATCAATGCGAATTCAAGCACATCTATTGCTAGCTACAAAATACGCCTTGAGAATTTGCTTGATGATCTCCACGCGTTCTTTAAAACCTTAGAGTCCTCAAAACGCAACATCGTTGTCGCTTTGGTACCAGAACATGGTGGTGGAATGCGAGGAGACCGCATGCAAATTTCGGGTATGCGAGAAATTCCTGCACCGACAATCATTCATACACCGGTAGGAATTAAAATCTTCGGAGAAGGAATTCAGCGTCAGGGCGACACCGAACACGTAAGCGAGCCATCTAGCTATCTGGCATTGTCGCAGCTCGTTTCGAATATCCTGGATAAAAACATTTATCAAAGTAAGACGTTTAGCCCTTCAATATTGACAGAGAACCTACCAGAAACACGAGTTGTCGCGCAGAACTCAGGCTCTGCTGTGATTGAAGTACAAGGGAAGTATTATGTTTCTCTTGATGGTTCAAGTTGGATTGAATACCCCGCAAAATAGCGAGAGTAAAACCATGCCATGACAAAGGCCGGTGTTTCCGGCCTTTGTCATATAAAAAACCAATAACCTCTCAAAGGTCTCAGAACTTCAATTGTCTATTGTCTATAAATAGGTAAAAATGGATCGAACATTATGCACTTAAGGGAATAACTCATGCCAATTGATTCACTGATCACCATCGGTATTTTCGTCGTTCTTGCTGTCGTTATCTTATCTTCAGCCATTAAAACGGTTCCGCAAGGAAACAACTGGACAGTTGAACGCTTCGGACGCTACACCCACACATTAAAGCCGGGTTTAAACTTGATCATTCCATTCGTTGATAAAGTTGGTCAAAAAGTAAATATGATGGAGCGCGTTCTCGATATTCCTGCGCAAGAGGTCATTTCAAAAGATAACGCTAACGTGGTTATTGACGCTGTCGGATTTGTTCAAGTGATCGATGCTGCCAAAGCGGCTTATGAAGTCAACGATTTAGAACACGCTATTAGAAACTTGACCCTTACCAACATTCGTACCGTTTTAGGTTCAATGGAACTGGACGAAATGCTGAGCCAACGCGACATGATCAACTCTAAGCTGTTGGCGATTGTTGACCAAGCAACAAACCCTTGGGGCGTAAAAGTCACACGAATTGAGATTAAAGATGTCCAGCCACCAGCCGATCTGACCGCTGCAATGAATGCGCAAATGAAAGCCGAGCGTAATAAGCGTGCGGAAATTCTTGAAGCAGAAGGGGTTCGCCAAGCTGAGATATTAAAGGCCGAAGGTCATAAACAATCAGAGATATTAAAAGCTGAAGGCGAAAAGCAGTCTGCTATTCTCCATGCAGAAGCACGTGAGCGTGCCGCGCAAGCAGAAGCAAAAGCGACTTACATGGTTTCCGAAGCCATTGCAAAAGGTGACATGCAAGCCGTCAATTACTTCATTGCACAGGGTTATACCGAAGCGATCAAAAGCATTGGTCAAGCCGAAAATGGTAAAATCATTATGCTTCCATTAGAAGCAACCGGACTAATGGGCTCGGTTGCAGGGATAGCAGAAATGTTTAAACAGCAAGATAAAGAATAATTTATGGACTTTTTTAGTTTGTTGGAAGGTATCTCTTTCTGGCATTGGCTAGCGTTTGGCTTTGCTCTTTTAGCAGTTGAGCTACTTGGTACCGCAGGGTATTTTCTCTGGCTCGGGATGTCTGCACTTATCGTTGGAGCACTCATGACCGTTTTGCCAATGAGCTGGCAATTGCAATGGCTTTGCTTTGCAAGCTTCAGCTTAATCACCACCTGGCTTTGGTGGCGACGACAATGGTCTAAAGACAAGCAAGAAGACCAAGAAAGAGATCTGAACCAAAAGTACAAGCAGTTAATTGGGCGTACTCTTATCCTTGAAGAAGACTTTTCCGTCGGGCTCAATCGCATCAAGGTAGCCGATACCACATGGTCCGCACAATCGGATCAAGCACTTCCAGCCGGTACCCGCGTAAGAATCACCGATGTTGAAGGTATTATTTTAATCATTGAGCCTGATTCAAATTAATTTATGCCAAAGTAATGGGGCAAATCATGCTCCATTACTTTAATCTAAACAACTGCTTTCATTTCATTACCTTAATTAAAATCGAGAAAAAAATAAGTATTAGTAATATTATTAATACCCTACCTACCATTTCCTATTATTTAATTATTCAACACACGACAATCAATAAGATAGAAATATATCTAGGTAAATTATCGATCTAAATTTATTTTAAAAAATAAAACTTTATTGAATTATTTTTTGATCTTTTTATCCTCGGATACATACTTAACGCATAAGCATTTAAGTTGAGTGCTTTTTATTTGGTAAGTAAGAGGATGTACTATGAATAAGCTTCTCTTTTTAATGATGTGCGGTATTTTTTCTTTTTCTTCCTTTGCCTACAACAACGGAAACGGCGGTACAACTAATTTGGGACCTATAGTCGAATGTAAGATGCCAAGTGGCGACATTACGAATATTCCAAGTGAAATGTGTCGATTTAGAGGTGGGGAATGGGAATAGTAAAGAAGTAAGAGCTTAGTTTGATATAAGAGCCCTTTTCAACCTTACCTTTCTGCGTAGTCACGGTTTATACAAGTACGTAGATATTTAAAGTTTATATTGAGGTGATGATTATGAGATTTTTATCTGGTCTATTAGTAATATCTTTTGCCATAATTCCGTTAACCACTCATGCTAATGGTGCATCCGGTGGTCGTACGATAGGCCCAGAGATAAAGTGTGAGTTGCCAAACGGTAATGTACATATGTTGCCACCGTTATATTGCAAAATATACGACGGCCGAGAAGTGAAATAGAAAAGGAGCCTAGCGGCTCCTTTTATTATTTCACTAAGTATTAGTGGAAGCTGTAAGGGATAAGAACTTGTAGACGTAAGTCTGTTTCATCCGCATCGCCAGCACCTGCGTACTCATCACGTTCTAGGATTGTACCGTGTAAACGAATGGTAGAACCTTTAAGCGCGCCACTTTGTAGTGAGTAAGATACTGTTGCGTTAACTGCGTATTCGCTTTCGTAATCCCAGTCACCTGATGCTCCGCTTGCTGCAGAGTCAGCGCCAGTACCGTAACCAAAGCCTAGGTAGTAGTTCCAGCCGTTACCTTGGTTGTAAGATAGACGGTTGTACCATGCTAGCTCACCCGCTTTGTTCCAGTCAGATAGCGCGTCCCACCACTGAGACCAAGTACCATTGTTCATACCATATGTATGAATAGTACGAGGAACGAAGTCCGCACGGTTATCTGTGTCTGTGTAGCGCAACTCAGACATCCAAGCTAGCTTGCCGAAAGATTGATTCAAAGATAGACCAGTGTGGAAACCTAGACCATCGTATTTCACATCATCGTCAACACCGTAGAAATCAAATGCTAGAGTTGTACGGTCACTAACAGTGTACTTCAAGTAAGCCTTGTAAGAAGTGTTGTCAGTTTCGTTGTGGTAGCTAGTTACTTGACCTGCACCCCAGTCAACACCATTTGCATATTGAACGCCAGTAGCTTGACCCAAACCAAGTTGCATAAACAAGCTGTCAGTTAGGTTACCGTTTAGGCCTAGAGAGTGTAGGTAGCTCCATGAAGTGTCAGACCAAAGCGCTGGTGCGTAATCATCTTCGTGAAGCAGCCAAGGTGCTGTAAATTGGTCTGCGCCAAAGTAGCTTAGGTTGAAATCACCAAGTTTAGCGTTCAGTTCGAAACCACGGTAAGTACCAGGTACAAAGCTCCAAACGTTACCGATTGTACCGTTACCACCAGCCTGTAACATACCAAAACGAGCATTAAAGTTTTCGTTTGCTTTGAATTTCAGCGCTGCTTTGTAAACTTTAAGCTGCTGACCATCACCTGCACCCCAGTCTAGGTTGTTACAAGTTGAGATTTCGTTACATAGGTAGCCTTCGTTTGAATTGTAAAGACTATCGTTGTAAAGATCGCCAGAGTAGTAAGCCGCAACATCTGCGCCCACCCAACCATCGTGGTAGCCAGAAGTGAAGTCTAAACTTGCGTTGTAAGAAGAGTAGTTTAGACGACTCCAACGGTCACCATTTTCACCGCCGGGCTTACCTGTTGTACGAGTTCGTGAACGAGTATCAACTATGAATAATGCATTCAGACTTGAGTCTTGCATAAATTCGTTCACTTTCTCTACGTACTCGCCACCTGCTGCACTTTCAGTAGACGCTGTAGCTGGAGCGACAGCAACAACACCAAACATTGCTGCGGTTAACGCTGAAACCTTAAAAAATTTGTCCATGGAAAAACTCCTAAAAATGGATATAGCTGTATTTTTCTATCTCACCTTTAGTTGGCCGCCGAAGGAGAGAAGTAAATTCCTGATCAAACCTCATTATTTCTAATTTGGCTTTTTTTAGTTCCTGCATACACACCGTGTATCCACGTGATTAAGACTAACTTCGCAGCTAAAAACATCCAAATGGAACTTATTTTTTTTCTAAAAAAATATGAGCCACTCCAAAGTTCCATATAACTTATTGATCCAGATCTTATTTTTAACAACATCAACACAACACAACAAATTGTTATTTAAAATCAAACACTTAAATTGAACTTGAAAGTATCAACTTGAAGTCACTCGCAGACTAAAAAAGCCAAAAAAACCAATAACCCAAGGTTCGATCTTGATCACTGAAAAGAACAAAGGCATCAATTACTCAATAAAAAAACACTTAATTATGAACAAGAAAAAGCCCCGCATGCTTAGCATACGGGGCTTTTAGTTATTTTTTAGCTTTTTTGAGAAGACTTAATTCATCAGTTCGAGTAAGTCTTGTTCTGTTTTAATTTCGATACCCAGTTCTTGTGCCTTTGCGAGCTTCGAACCTGCATTTTCACCAGCAAACAAAATATCGGTTTTCTTAGAAACACTACCCGTCACTTTAGCCCCCAGTGCTTGGAGGGCTTCTTTGGCTTCTGTACGCCCCAGTTGAGAAAGTGTTCCCGTTAATACTACTGTTTTACCTTCTAATGGTAATTCCCCCACCTGCTCAGTAGTATTAATCTCTGGCCAATGAATTCCTTGTTCAAGCAAATCTTTAACCACCGCTTGGTTCTGTTCTTCACTAAAGAAAGTCGTAATATGTTGAGCAACCACAGCACCGATGTCTTGCACTTCAATCAACTGCTCTTCGGTAGCATTTTGGATCGCTCCCAACGTTTTAAAGTGCATTGCTAAGTTTGCTGCGGTTGCCTCGCCAACTTCACGGATCCCCAGTGAATACAAAAACCGAGGTAAAGTTGTTTCTTTGGATTTTTCTAACGCATTCACAATATTCTGCGCAGACTTTGGCCCCATGCGATCTAGTACGGTTAAAATCCCCGCTGATAACTTAAATAAGTCAGCAGGAGTTTTCACCATCTCACGATCAACAAGCTGCTCGATCACTTTATCGCCTAAACCGTCAACGTCTAACGCTTTACGAGAAACAAAGTGTTTTAGCGCTTGTTTGCGTTGGGCTTGGCAAACTAAGCCCCCCATACAACGTGTTACCGCTTCTCCTTCGATCCGCTCAACATGCGAACCACAAACAGGACACTGAGTTGGGAAAACAATATCTCGAGCTGTTTCTGGTCGACGCTCTTTGATGACAGATACGACTTGCGGAATAACATCGCCAGCACGGCGGATCACAACGTGATCACCAATCTTGACCTGCAGACGTTCTATCTCATCTGCGTTATGAAGCGTCGCATTACTTACCGTTACCCCGCCAACAAATACAGGCTCTAGCTTAGCAACAGGTGTAATCGCACCAGTGCGACCGACTTGGAACTCCACTTCATTCAGTGTCGTCATTTCTTCCTGAGCTGGAAATTTGTAGGCAATCGCCCAACGTGGAGCGCGAGCAACAAACCCCAGACGCTCTTGCACGGCAATATCGTCAATTTTAATAACGACACCATCGATCTCATAAGGGAGGGCATCACGACGCTGCAATATATCTTGGTAGTAAGCTTTTACATCCGCCAAGCTTTCAACTCGCTTAGTTTCCGGACACATTGGCAGTCCCCAAGATTTGATTTGCAAAAAGCGTTCGTAATGACTTGCTGCCAATTCTGCGCCTTGCACCACGCCTACACTGTATGCATAGAAGCTAAGCGGACGAGAAGCCGTAATACGTGAATCCAATTGTCGTAAGCTACCTGCCGCAGCGTTACGTGGATTAACAAAGATTTTCTCGCCTTTCTTCCTTGCTAATTCATTGAGCTTTTCAAACCCAACTTTCGGCATAAAGACTTCACCACGAACTTCAAGACGATTTGGCCAGTCATTACCTCTGAGTTTTAAAGGAATGGCTTTAATCGTACGCACATTCTCTGTGATGTTTTCACCCGTAGTACCATCGCCTCGAGTGGCCGCTTGAACTAACACGCCATTCTCATATAACAAACTTACGGCGAGTCCATCCAATTTAGGCTCACAACAGTATTCTTTCACACTCTGGCTGCCCACGCGCTCTTGTGCGCGCTTGTGGAAACTATCAAGTTCACTATCATCAAACGCGTTATCAAGCGAAAGCATCGGTACTTCATGTGTCACTTGGCTAAACGCAGAGAGAGGTTGTCCACCGACACGTTGGCTTGGCGAGTCTACGGTTATTAAGTCAGGGTTCTCAGCTTCAATATCCAGTAACTCTCGCATTAAACGGTCGTACTCGGCATCAGGGATCTCTGGGTTATCTTCCACGTAGTAACGCACAGCGTGGTAATGCAACGACTCTTTTAGTTCTTCTAGTCGCTGAAGTACTGATTCAGACATAGTAAAGCCCCGTGTATTTTCAATCGGTGAGGTTGGGAAATCCAAGAAAAAGGGCTCCATCCGGAGCCCTATTATTATTTGCTGTTAAGATTATGCGTTAGCGGCATTAAACTCAACTATTTGACGTCGATAAGATGCTAAACGATCTGGCGTCATTAAGTTGCGCTGGTCATCAAGTACGTTACCACCTAAGTCATCAGCAATTTGCTGTGCAGTTCGGAGCATTAAGTTGAAGTTCTGTTCAGCCTCGCCATAACAAGGCAATGTCATGAAGAATGAAATACCCTTCGTTGTAAACTCAGCAGGATCAGCATGCTCAAACGTACCAGGGTGCATCATATTAGCGACGCTAAACAGCACTTTGCCGTTACCGGACAAGTCAACATGACGATGGAAAATATCCATCTCGCCATAAATTAGACCGTTTTGTTGCATACTTTCAAATAAAGCAGTACCAAAAAATGGCTCTTCACCAGCACAGTGCACATTCAATACAATCACTTGCATTTCAGGTGCTGGCTTTGGCTCTTCCTTAGGCTCTGCAACGACAGGCTCACTAACCGTTTCGACTTGCTGTTCTTTCTCCGTAATATCAAACGCGGCGGGAATAGCGTCTTCTTCCACAGCGGGCTGGAATGGCTCTTCAGCTACTGTTGCTTGAACAACAGGCTCAACGTCCTCTTCTTTATCTTTTTCTGCAACAAATGAAGGGATGTCATCCGGCTCCTGCTGCGTCTGTTTGACTTCAGATGGGCCACCGAATAACGGGTCAGATTCAAACTTGTTGTCGAAAGAATTCGCCATCCCAAAATCTGGCTCTTTGCGATCTTTGCGAATGATCTCAAAGTCATCTTCAGGAGCGGGAGCGAAGTCTCGTTCTTTCTCAACAAGATCATTTTTGTCTTCTTGGTCAACATCCAGCTTACCAAGTGGCTTGTTACCAAACTTTGCTTTGCCTTCTTTTTTACTGCTCCATAAACCATGAAACAGTAATGCCGCGATGGCTAATGCGCCAACAACAATGAGTACGAATCGCAATTCCTGCATTATTTACTCTCAATATACTTGTTTTTACTACTCGCAGTTCCTTGAGCAGCAACCCAAGTGCAATAAATCTGAATGATACGTTTACTTTACCAAAACTATATGTAGATTTAGAACAACTTAATGCAAGAAGTTCCGTTTTTTGTTGTGATTCTTGCCACGATTCCACTTAACAAGACGTCATTTGTCAGGGCATTGAAAGAAAAGTCCTCACAGGTACAATGAGTTTTCATTTACACGAAGCCAAAATAGACATGAAGCAAAACAATCAGCAGAGAACCGGGTTCGGTTATTTTCTATACGGGATACAATTGGCACTTGCCCCTAAAATCAGGCGCTTTGTCATCTTACCTCTACTTGCAAATATCTTGCTTGTAGGTGGTGCCATCTTCTATCTATTTTCAAACCTTAATATATGGATAGAAGGCTGGATTGGGCAGCTGCCTGAGTTTTTATCCTGGTTAACTTACATTCTTTGGCCTTTACTCGCTCTGACGATACTCGCTACCTTCTCCTATTTTTTCAGCACGCTCGCGAACTTTATCGCCGCGCCATTCAATGGCCTCTTGGCTGAAAAAGTGGAAGAGTACTTAACGGGACAAAAAGTAAATGATGATGGTTTCACTGCCGTCCTGAAAGATGTTCCTCGCGTTTTAGCTCGTGAGTGGAGAAAGCTCCTTTACATTTTACCTAAAGCAATAGGCCTATTCCTATTATTGCTCATCCCTGCCCTTGGACAAACAGTAGGCCCATTTTTATGGTTTATCTTTACCGCCTGGATGCTCGCGATTCAATATTGTGACTACCCGTTTGATAACCATAAAATCCCATTTAACGACATGCGTTACAAATTGAAACAAAAGCAAGGTAAGGCCTATGGCTTTGGGGTATTGGTGTCTGTGTTTACGACGATCCCAATTTTGAACCTCATTGTCATGCCTGTAGCAATATGTGGTGCAACCGCTATGTGGGTCGCGGAGTTTAAGCACCAACGATAGTCGATTAGAGATTAAGGAAAGGGATCAGCGCCAGCTTTTCCCTTTTCTTTTATCAAGTTCTGGGCCAACCTAATAAGATATAACTTTTTAATCCTTTTCCCTTTTTTTCATACCGCATATTCTTCTATCCATATTCACACAACGTGTAATGAAGGAACATCACTATGAGCAAAATCTACGAAGATAACTCTCTTACTATTGGTAATACACCTCTCGTTCGTCTAAACAAAGTAAGTAAAGGCAAAGTTCTCGCAAAAATTGAAGCGCGTAACCCTAGCTTCAGTGTTAAGTGCCGTATCGGTGCAAACATGATTTGGGAAGCAGAGAAAGCGGGCCTTCTTAAGCCAGGTGTAGAGCTTGTAGAACCTACCAGTGGTAACACTGGTGTTGCTCTAGCATTCGTAGCGGCTGCTCGCGGTTACAAGCTAACATTGACCATGCCTGAATCAATGAGCCTAGAACGCCGTAAGCTACTAAAAGCACTAGGCGCGAACCTTGAGCTGACTGAAGCGGCGAAAGGCATGAAAGGGGCGATTGCTAAAGCAGAAGAAATCGTAGCAAGCAACCCTGAGAAGTACCTACTTCTTCAACAATTTGACAACCCAGCGAACCCAGAAATCCACGAAAAGACTACGGGCCCTGAGATTTGGGAAGCGACAGACGGTGAAATCGACGTATTCGTTGCTGGTGTTGGTACGGGCGGTACTATTACAGGTACAAGCCGTTACATCAAAGGTGAAAAAGGCAAAGCCATCACTTCTGTTGCAGTTGAGCCAGCAGAGTCTCCGGTTATTGCACAAGCACTTGCTGGCGAAGAAATCCAACCTGCCCCGCACAAAATTCAAGGTATCGGTGCTGGTTTCATCCCTGGTAACCTCGATTTAGACATTATTGACCGTGTTGAGCAAGTTACCTCAGAAGAAGCGATTGAGATGGCTCGTCGCCTAATGGAAGAGGAAGGTATCCTAGCTGGTATCTCATCTGGCGCAGCGGTTGTTGCAGCGAACCGACTTGCGGAACTACCTGAATTTGAAGGAAAAACAATTGTAACTGTCTTGCCAAGTTCCGGTGAGCGTTACCTAAGTACAGCACTCTTTGCAGGTATCTTTACCGAAAAAGAGAACCAACAATAATATGTGTTCAAATCAATTTTTAGTTTAAAAAAGCCCCGTTTAGGGGCTTTTTTGTTGATCCCTGCCCTACCTTTGGTAATATCAGGGTGTTTTATTTCTAGCTTCAAAATAAAGAAGCAGAACACAAAAAGGTTTCAAAGTGATTACGCACGCAAACAGTTGCGTAGTTACCAAACTTTTGACTAGTATCAGAACTGACGCGCTTTGAACTCTTCCCGTGCTAGCGCACAAGATGTAAAGCAGTTAAGCTAAAATCTGGTCACAAACTAACAAAAAAATACATTTATTGGGGTATATCACATGTACGAGAAGCAAGTAGAAATCACAGCAGAAAACGGCCTTCACACTCGTCCAGCTGCACAGTTTGTTAAAGAAGCGAAAGCATTCGACGCAGACATCACTGTGACTTCTAACGGTAAAAGCGCTAGCGCTAAGAGCCTGTTCAAACTACAAACACTAGGCCTAGTAAAAGGTACTCAAGTTACTATTTCTGCTGAAGGCCCACAAGCTCAGCAAGCAGTTGACCACCTAGTTGCTCTAATGGACCAACTACACTAATCCGGTCTCCTACTCCAGAAGCCATTTTGTGAAAGCAAAATGGCTTCGTTGGAAATAGGCTCAAAACTAAGCTAAAACTATTCGTTAGCGCACCCATTATTCTCCCGTTTTATAAAGTTGACCAAACTTAAGGTAAGGCTATGATTTCAGGCATCCTAGCATCTCCTGGTATTGCAATCGGTAAAGCACTACTACTTCAAGAAGATGAAATTGTCCTAAACACAAACACTATTTCTGACGATCAAGTAGAAGCTGAAGTTCAGCGTTTCTTTGACGCTCGTAACAAATCTGCAGCTCAGCTAGAAACTATCAAGCAAAAAGCGCTTGAAACGTTTGGCGAAGAAAAAGAAGCGATCTTTGAAGGTCACATCATGCTTCTTGAAGACGAAGAGCTAGAAGAGGAAATCCTAGCACTTATCAAAAACGACAAGATGACTGCTGATCACGCTATCCACTCAGTGATCGAAGAGCAAGCATGTGCTCTTGAGTCTCTAGATGACGAATACTTAAAAGAGCGTGCAACTGACATCCGCGATATCGGTTCTCGTTTTGTTAAGAACGCACTAGGCATCAACATTGTTTCGCTTAGCGATATCAGCGAAGAAGTAATTCTTGTTGCTTACGACCTAACGCCATCTGAAACTGCGCAAATTAACCTAGACTACGTGCTTGGTTTTGCTTGTGATATCGGCGGTCGTACATCTCACACTTCAATCATGGCTCGCTCACTTGAGCTTCCAGCTATCGTTGGTACTAACGACATCACGAAGAAAGTTAAGAATGGCGACATGCTGATTCTTGACGCAATGAACAACAAGATTGTTGTTAACCCATCAGAAGCTGAGCTAGAAGAAGCGAAAGCGGTTAAAGCAGCATTCCTAGCTGAAAAAGAAGAGCTAGCGAAACTGAAAGACCTACACGCAGAAACGACTGACGGTCACCGTGTAGAAGTTTGCGGTAACATCGGTACAGTGAAAGACTGTGACGGTATCCTTCGTAACGGCGGTGAAGGTGTTGGTCTGTACCGTACTGAATTCCTATTTATGGACCGTACTGCGCTACCAACTGAAGAAGAACAGTACCAAGCGTACAAAGAAGTTGCGGAAGCAATGAACGGTCAAGCTGTGATCATCCGTACTATGGATATCGGCGGCGATAAAGATCTCCCATACATGGATCTTCCAAAAGAGATGAACCCATTCCTAGGTTGGCGTGCTGTACGTATCAGTCTGGATCGTCGTGAAATCCTTCGTGATCAGCTACGTGGCATCCTACGTGCTTCTGCACACGGCAAACTGCGTATCATGTTCCCAATGATCATCTCTGTCGAAGAAATCCGTGAGCTTAAGAAAGCGATCGAAGAGTACAAAGAAGAGCTACGCGCTGAAGGCCACGCGTTCGACGAAAACATCGAAATCGGTGTTATGGTTGAAACTCCTGCTGCTGCTGCGATCGCACACCACTTAGCGAAGGAAGTGTCTTTCTTCTCTATCGGTACAAACGACCTAACTCAGTACACGCTAGCGGTTGACCGTGGTAACGAGATGATTTCTCACCTATACAACCCACTATCACCAGCTGTACTTACAGTGATCAAGCAAGTTATCGACGCTTCTCACGCAGAAGGTAAATGGACTGGTATGTGTGGTGAACTTGCAGGTGACGAGCGTGCAACACTTCTACTTCTAGGTATGGGTCTGGACGAGTTCTCAATGAGCGGCATTTCAATCCCTAAAGTGAAGAAAGTAGTTCGTAACTCTAACTTCGCAGAAGTGAAAGCAATGGCTGAAGAAGCCCTTTCTCTACCAACAGCAGAAGAAATCGAAGCCGTGGTAGAAAAGTTTATTGCTGAGAAAGCTCAGTAATCGGTAGTACCAAGTAATTCAATACTTAATGGCCATTAGACGGCGAAAAAAGTCGTCTAATGAGCTATATTGGTATACTATAATTCGACAGAATAAAACCAAACCTTAGGAGCATGACACAATGGGTCTGTTTGACAAACTTAAGAAGCTTGTATCTGATGACAGCGCTGACGCTGGTGCTATCGAAATCATCGCGCCACTTTCTGGTGAGATTGTAAACATCGAAGACGTGCCAGATGTTGTTTTCGCTGAGAAAATCGTTGGTGACGGTATTGCTATCAAGCCAGCAGGCAACAAAATGGTAGCTCCTGTAAACGGTACTATCGGTAAGATCTTCGAAACTAACCATGCGTTCTCTATCGAGTCTGACGACGGTGTTGAGCTTTTCGTTCACTTCGGTATCGACACAGTTGAACTAAAAGGCGAAGGCTTCACGCGTATCGCTGAAGAAGGTCAAACTGTTAAAGCTGGCGACACTGTAATTGAATTCGATCTAGCTCTTCTAGAAGAGAAAGCGAAGTCAACGCTAACTCCAGTTGTTATCTCTAACATGGACGAAATCAAAGAGCTAAACAAGCTTTCTGGTTCTGTAACTGTTGGTGAAACTCCAGTTCTACGTGTAACTAAGTAATTTTTACTTAATCGAACACGAAAAAAACGCTGCCAATGGCAGCGTTTTTTATTATCTGACTTTTTTCTGAGCGATGGGCATCGCTGAAACCCGCTCAGCTAAGTAATCCAAGTGCCGAACTCGGCCTTTGCTTTGCCTGAGCCAATAACGCAGTTGTCGCATCTTGGAGCACTTGAGAACGCACCATTTCCGTAGATTCTCTTGCGAAGTCTGTATCTCTTATTCGACTCTTGGATTCTGTAACACTCCGATTCACAGTATTTAAGTTATCCACCGAACCATTTACACGGTTCTGAAAGCTGCCAATTTCACTTCGGTGCGAATCAACGTACTTAATTGCTGCATCAATCACCCCAACTGAAAGCTGCGCCTTACCTGCCGTCGACATATCGATGTCATCCATTGTGACTAATTGACCAGCGCTCACATCAAGCTCATCCGCTAAACTCCCATCGAGAACCACACCCTCTGGCGCCTTCATCGTAGAAGCGAAGAATTGCAGTTCGTTGTTTTCCGTTACTGAAGCATTCACTATCGATTGTTGAGCATTGATGTAAGTGGCGACCTGTTCTATACGGTCACCCAATTTGAGTCCAATGGATTCCGTTTGGGTTTGCCCTTTACTGTCTTGGTATTCGACTTTTAGGGTTTGGTTATCTTTAGTGACTCGCCAATCTTTATCGACCGCATCACCAACATAATGCTGCCCTCCCATCTCTGGGATATGGCTACGCATGTTACGTAACGTCAAAGAGATTGAATTAGCGTTCGCGCCAATATGGAAACTTTGTGAACCGTAAGATCCATCAAACAGGTTTTTATCCGCAAATGTTGTCGTGATCGCGACACGATCAAGCTCATCTTGCAGCGCTACGACCTCATATTGAATACTTTGCCGATCACTTGAGTCATAACTGCCGTTTGCTGCTTGAAGCCCCAGAGAGCGTAAGCGTTGCAATATGTCACTGCTTTCGTGCAATGCTCCCTCCGCTGTTTGAGAAACAGAAAAAGCGTCGTGTGCATTTCTTAAGGCGACATCAAGCCCTCTCGCTTGTACATGGAGAGTATTCGATATCTGTAAACCTGCCGCATCATCGCTCGCCGAGTTGATTCGAAATCCCGAAGTTAGGTTGCGTTGTGAATCAACATTTTGCGCAGCTGCTTGACTCAGGTGTCTCTGCGCCACCATCGCAGAAACATTGGAATTTAAAGAGAGCATCTAATCGATATGAATGCCTTATCGAACATACTGTCAGGACACATCTGAATCGTTATAGCCAATAAGCAAAAAGCCAGGGATGAGCCTGGCTTTGGTTTCTTGCTTTGTTAAATTGATTAACCTAGCAGACTTAGCGCTGAGTTTGGCGCTTGTTTCGCTTGCGCTAGAATTGAGCTTGACGCTTGCGATAGAATTTGTGATTTGGTCATTGCCGTCGTTTCTTTCGCGAAATCTGTATCTTTGAT